>NZ_MVOK01000014.1:0-160256 GCF_002018915.1 Pseudomonas sp. MF6396
GCGGGGGTTGGTCAAAATTTGTACAGATTGTATGGGGTTCTTCGCCGGCAAGGCCGGCTCCTACAGTTGATGCGTAGGAGCCGGCCTTGCCGGCGAATGGGACTACTGCGCCGCCACACCTTTGAGATACGGCGCCGGCGCCGCGCCCAGGTTGCTCAGCATCCGCTCGCTGTACCAGTCCACGAAATTCACCACGCCAAACTCGTAGGTTTTCGAATACGGCCCCGGCTGGTACGCCGTCGAGTTGATGCCGCGCTGGTTCTCTTCGGCCAGGCGCCGGTCCTGGTCGTTGGTCGCGTCCCACACCTGGCGCATGCGTGCCGGGTCGTAGTCCACGCCCTCAACCGCATCCTTGTGCACCAGCCACTTGGTGGTGACCATGCTCTCCTGGGCACTGATCGGCCATACCGTGAACACGATGATGTGATCACCCATGCAGTGGTTCCACGAATGCGGCAGGTGCAGGATGCGCATCGAGCCCAGGTCGGGGTTCTGGATGCGCCCCATCAGTTTCTGGCAGCCCAGCTTGCCGTCCAGGGTCATCGACAGCGTGCCCTTGAGCAGGGGCATGCGCACGATACGGTTGCGCAGGCCGAAGCTGGCATGCGCATAGGGGATCTTCTCCGCGTCCCACGCCGCAGCGCTGGCCGCCACGTGATCCTTGAACGCCTGGTCGGCGCGCGGGTCGGTGACGTCGTCCCATTCGAGCAGGGTCTTGAGCAGCTCCGGGTGCGAGGCGTTGCAGTGGTAGCACTCGCGATTGTTCTCCAGCACCAGCTTCCAGTTGGCCTTTTCCATCAGGGTGGTCTGCACCGCCACCTTGGTGTTCTCCATGTCGTAGGGCTCCATGTAATGGGCCAGGGTGGTGAGGAAGTCATCGATGGCCGGCGGGTTGTCGGCCAGGCTGACGAAGATGTAGCCACCGGCGGTCTTCACGTTCACCGGCTTGAGACCGTACTGCTGCATGTCGAAGTCGTCGCCCATCTCGGTGCCGGCGAACAGCAGCCGCCCGTCCAGCTCGTAGGTCCACTGGTGGTAGTGGCACACCAGCTTGGCCACCTTGCCCTTGTCGCTGGTACACAGGCGCGAGCCACGGTGGCGGCACACGTTGTGGAAGGCATGCACCTTGCCCTCGGCACCGCGGATCACGATGATCGGGTTCTTGCCGATCTGCAGGGTCAGGTAGTTGCCCTTGGCCGGGATCTCGCAGGTCATGCCTGCAATCAGCCATTCCTTGTGGAAAATCTCCTGCATGTCGATCTGGAACAGCCGCTCATCGGTGTAGAAGGGTTGCGGCAGCGAGAAGGTGCGCTCGCGGGTCTGCAGCATGTCGGCGGTGGCCTTGCGTGCAGCGTCCAGTGGGTCGCCCAGGCTCAAGGTTGCGGTGACGTCCATCGTTCAGGTCCTCATGGCCCGTGCGGGCCGCGAAAGTGGCTAATCGTTCGTGTGGCGACGCAGGGCTCAGACAGCAGGTTGATGTGCGATGGAGTGTGCGTTCGCCCGCGCCGGCAACCATGCCCATGGGCGACATGGCCAGATCCGTTCCCGACGCGCGAGCCCTTGTGGGCGGGGGCTGGTCGCGATAAGTACGCCGATGTCGCGAACAGGAATGTGCGCCGCCTGCACCTTGCGCATCATCGTCGCCATAACAGGCCCCGATCGGCCGCGGAGACGAGCATGTCGAACAACTTCCTCAACCCGGTGACCACTCAGACCTGGGCCAACGGCCGGCATACCGTGCGCTGCGTCAAGGTCATTCAGGAAACCTGGGATGTGCGCACCTTCTGCTTCATGGCCGACCAGCCGATCCTGTTCTTCTTCAAGCCCGGGCAGTTCGTGACCCTGGAGCTGGAAATCGACGGTCAGCCGATCATGCGCTCGTACACCATCTCCAGCTCGCCCTCGGTGCCCTACAGCTTTTCGGTGACCATCAAGCGCGTACCCGGCGGCAAGGTTTCCAACTGGCTGCACGACACCCTGCATGAAGGCCAGGAGCTGGCCGTGCACGGGCCGGTGGGGTTGTTCAACGCGATGGACTTCCCCAGCCCCAGGGTGCTGTACCTGAGCGGCGGGGTGGGCATCACCCCGGTGATGTCCATGGCGCGCTGGTTCTATGACACCAATGCCAATGTCGACATGGTGTTCGTGCACAGCGCGCGTTCGCCCAAGGACATCATCTACCACCGCGAGCTGGAGCACATGGCCTCGCGGATCGACAACTTCAGCCTGCACATCATCTGCGAGAAGCATGGCCTGGGCGAGGCATGGGCCGGTTATCGCGGCTACCTGAACCAGAAGCTGATGGAGCTGATCGCGCCCGATTACCTGGAGCGCGAGATCTTCTGCTGCGGGCCTACGCCCTACATGAACGCGGTCAAGCGCATGCTCGAAGCCAGCGGCTATGACATGCAGCGCTACCATGAGGAGTCGTTCGGCGCCACGCCGCCCGAGGCCAAGGCCGATGCGGTAGAGAACGCCGAGCAGGCCGCCGAGGCCGCCGAAGTGGACGTGGCCGACCAGCACCAGGTGGAGTTCACCGCCAGCGGCAAGAGCATCCGCGTGGCGCCGGGCGAGACGGTGCATGCGGCAGCCGCCAAGCTCGGGCTGATGATCCCCAAGGCCTGCGGCATGGGTATCTGCGGCACCTGCAAGGTGCTCAAGCTGGGTGGCGAGGTGGACATGGAGCACAACGGCGGCATCACCGAGGACGACGAGGCCGAAGGCTATATCCTGTCGTGCTGCAGCGTGCCGCGTGGTGACGTGCGCATCGAGTTCTAGTCGCGCAGCAGCTCGTGGTACAGCGCAGGGCGCCGGTCGGCCAGCACGTGGTTGTGGTCGCTGATCTGCTTGTCCAGTGCCTGGCCCAGCCTGATGTCGGCCAGCAGCAGCTGCTTCTTGCCGACACGCTTGCCGCCCTTGAGCACATAGCCGTCGGCATCGGTGAGGGTCGAACCGCCCACCCAGCCAACCCCGCGCTCCTCGCCACAGCGGTCGCAGGCAATGACGAACAGCCGGTTGACCGAGGCGCTGGCCTGAACCCGGATGACCTCGGCCGGGCGCTGGAAGCCGGGCCGGGAGGTGTCCGGCCAGTTCACCGGTGCGCACAGCAGCTGGGCACCGCGCAGCGCCGCCAGGCGCACCCATTCGGGAAACTCCAGGTCGTAGCAGATCATCATGCCGATGCGCCCCAGGTGGGTGTCCACCACCGGCGGCGGCTCGCTGCCGGGGGTGAAGATCTGCGTTTCGCGGTCCCACAGGTGGGCCTTGCGGTAGAAGGTGCGTCGGCCGTCGGGCTCGATCAGCACCGAGCTGTTGGCCACCTGGCCGTCGGGCAGGCGCTCGCAGAAGCCGCCCACCACGATGATCTGGTACTTGGCGGCCTGCCGGGCCCAGGCCTCGAGGGTCGGCCCGTCACGGGGCTCGGATAGCGCGTGGGCCTCTTCGCGGTCGTAGAACGCGTAGCCGCTCTGCGCCAGCTCGGGCAGTACCAGCAGTTGCGCGCCGCGCTCGGCGGCCTCGGCGATGGCCACCCGGGTACGGTCGAGGTTGTAGCTTGGATTGGCAATGGTCGGCGCCAGCTGGTAGCACCCGACACGCACGGTTTGCGGGGATGGGGTCATGGCTGCGGCGCCTTGCGCTCGGCGACCGGGGGCGGCGGGGTGCCGGGCAGGTGGCGCATCAGGAGCCAGTACAGCAGGGCCGAAACGATGAAGCCGGGAACGAAGGCCAGGTCGGCGCCGGACAACGCCACCGCCACCGGCCCTTGCACGCCGGCCAGCGACACGAAGGGCAGCATCGCCAGCAGCCCCCCCAGGTAGGCCAGGATGCCGGCCCAGGCCCACTGGCCGTATTCGCCCGCCGGGTCGAACATGGCCGGGATCACGTAGTTGCCTTTGCGCAACAGGTAGTAGTCGGTGAGGTTGATTGCGCTCCAGGGCACCAGTACATACAGCATCAGTTGCAGGAACAGGTTGAAGCTGTCGAGGTAGCTGTCGGGCAACGCGATGGCGGTGAGGTACACCACCGCGCCAATGCCGCCCAGGCCCAGGGCGCGCCCGGCCAGCCCCGGCGCCAGCGGGCGAAACGCGGTGATCGCGCTGATGCCGGTCAGCAGCGCGCCGTAGCAGTTGACGGCCATGATGCCCACCAGCGCCGGCACCGCCATCAGGATCGCGAAGGTGCCGAAGCCGGGCAGGAAGCGGTTGCCAAGGTGTTGCAGGCTGCTGATGGCTTCGGGCGCCACCACTGCCGAGGCTACCAGTGCGCCCAGCGACATCAGCCACACCGCAGAGCCTGCGGCGCCCAGATAGGTCCATAGCACCACCTTGCGCGCCGAGGTGCTGGGCGGCAGGTAGCGCGAGTAGTCCGAGACATACACCGAGTAGCTGATCTGGTAGCCGGCGGCGGCCGACAGCTGGATGAGAAAGCCCGACCACGAAAACTGCAGCTGGCGCTGAACAGTGTCGGCCTCCAGCAACAGCAGCGCTGCCAGGGTGAGCAGGCCGAACACGCCGATCAGCAGGTAGGTGAGCCAGCGCTGCACGGTGTGCAGCAGGTCGTGCCCGACCACGGCGATCACCACGGCCACCGCGATCAGCAGTGCGTACCAGAAGGCATCGCTACCCGGCAGCACAGTGGTCAGTGCATCGGTGGCCAGGATCACGTTGAACACGTTGAAGCCGATGTACACGCACACCACCGCCATGAACGGCAGCACGGCGCCTCGCAGGCCGAACTGGGCACGGGACTGGATCATCTGTGGCAGGCCAAGGCGCGGGCCCTGGTTGGCATGCAGGGCCATGCACAGGGTGCCCAGGGCCACCCCGAGCAGGATCGCCAGCACCGCCTGCCAGGCGGCCAGACCCAGGGCGGGCCCGACGAAGCCGGTGACCATGGTGGTGAGTACGAAGTTGCCGGTGAACCAGAAGGGGCCCAGGTGCCAGGCCTTGCCGTGACGCTCGTCGAGGGGCACCGGGTGGATGGTACGGGTTTCTATCTTCAGGCCTGACGTTTCAGGTGCAGGTGCCGCATTGTTCATGGCGTTCCCAGGCATTCGGGCGAAAGTTTCAATGCTGATGAGGTTAGATGAAGCTGCAACTAACGGAACAACGACACACTTTCAGCGAGCGCGCAGGTACTTGCCTTAAAGTGTCTGTAATGTCCGATGTAGAGCCATTCTGATTTGTAAACTGGTATTTATGCCAGTCTGCAATGCGGGGAGGTTATTGCGAAAAGTTATCGTGCGGCGTGAGGTTTTTGATGCCGAAGTTAAAGTGCAGTGAATATTCCTACTTAATATTAGGAATAGTTTGTGAGCAACTTTAGATAAGTCTGACGAGATAGTGTTTTCGACGGCGAGCGGGGGCCGATCGAAAAAAACCGGGCGCCCGGCGCGCACTGCGCCGGGGCCCGGTGGCGACCTACACGCTGAAGCGTGCGACCAGGCCGTTCAGGCCCACCGCCAGGCGAGACAGTTCGGCACTCGCGGCGCTGGTCTGGTGCGCCCCGGTGGCCGACTGCACCGACAGGTCGTTGATGTTCACCAGGTTGCGGTCCACTTCGCGGGCCACCTGGGCCTGCTCTTCGGCGGCGCTGGCGATCACCAGGTTGCGTTCGTTGATTTCGGCCACCGCGGTGGTGATGGTCTCCAGCGACAGGCCGGCGCCGCGGGCGATGCTCAGGGTCGACTCGGCGCGTTCGGTGCTGTGGCGCATCGAGTTCACCGCCTGTTCGGTACCGCCCTGGATGCTGCCGATCATGCGCTCGATTTCGCTGGTCGACTGCTGGGTCCGGTGGGCCAGAGCGCGCACTTCGTCGGCGACCACGGCGAAGCCGCGCCCGGCTTCACCGGCACGCGCCGCCTCGATGGCGGCGTTGAGGGCCAGCAGGTTGGTCTGGTCGGCCAGGCCGCGGATCACATCGAGCACCTTGCCGATGTCACGCGACTCGCCGGCCAGGTTGCCGATCAGCTCGGCAGTACCCTGCACGTCGGCACTCATGCGCTCGATGGCGCTGACGGTCTCCATGACCAGGTCGCGACCGTCGCCGGCCGAGCGGGTGGCCTGCTTGGACGCCTCGGATGTGCTCACCGCGTTGCGTGCCACTTCTTCCACCGCGCTGGTCATCTCGGTGACGGCAGTGGCGGCCTGCTGGATCTCGTTGTTCTGCTGCTGCAGGCCGCGTGCGCTTTCGTCGGTGACTGCATTCAGCTCTTCGGCCGCCGAGGCCAGCTGGGTGGCGGAGCCGGCAATCTGCTGCAGGGTGTCGCGCAGCTTGTGCTGCATCTTGCCCATGGCGTGCAGCAGGCGCGCCGCTTCGTCGGTACCGGTGGTGTTGATCGGTTTGGTCAGGTTGCCATCGGCGATCAGCTCGGCCGCCTGCAGCGCTTCGTCGATCGGCTTGACGATGCTGCGGGTTAGCAGCAGCGCGCACAGCAGGGTCAGTGCGGTGGCGGCCACCAGCAGCACGATCACCAGGGTGAAGGCCGTGTCGTATTGCGTGGCGGCGGTCTGGTTGGTCACACGGGTCTGATCGGTGTTGATCTTGACCAGGCGATCGGTGACTGCGCTGATCTGCTCGGAGTTGTCGAGCAGGTCGTGGTTGATCAGGCTGCGCAGTGCTTCCACATCACCGGCCTGCGACAGGCTTACCATGCGGTTTTCGAGCTGGCGGTACTGGTTGAGCAGCTGCACGTACTGGTTGTACGCGCCCCGTTCCTCGTCGCCTTCGATCAGTGGCTCGTAGGCCCGGCGCGCTTCGTCGATCTGGGCATTGCGCTTGGCCAGCAGTTGCACGGTGTCCTGCAGGGTGGCGGCTTCGCGGTTGAGCAGCAGGCGGTAGGACAACGTGCGCAGGCGCAGGGTGAGTTGGGTGAGCTGGTCGAGGTTGGTGATGCTGGGCACGCTGATCTGTTCGATGGCTTCGCCGGCCTTGCGTATCTGCCCCATCTGGTTGAGGGCAAAGATGCCCAATGCAAGCATCAGGGCGCCGATCAGCGAAAAGCCCAGAAGTGCGCGCGGGGCGATGTTCATGTTACGTAATGACATGGTTTTATCCGGCAGGGAATAGGAATGCGCGCGGTCCATGCGTCGTGGGGCAACTCTTATTGCCTATCGGTCAAAGCAGGGCAGACTTGAGGGGGCATGTAACTAAATGTGAACCACCGGTCATTTTTTTTACCCCGGCATCCGACCAAGCGCTGGAACCGGTTGCCGATCGACGGGTCAATCTGCACCCGGTCGAGGCTCTGGCCCCGATATCCCTGGCGAGTGCGGTGAGATTTCTTTATCGTGTGCGCCCCCTGAAAAACCGTGAGAACGCAATCATGCTGGAAACATCCCTGAGTCAACTGGAGCAACTGGTCAACGACCTGGTGCAGAAGAACCTCGACCTGGCCGAGCGCAACGCGCAGCTGAGCGACGAACTGGCCCAGGCCAAGGACGAGAACGAAAGCCTGCAACTGAGCCTGATGGAGCAGGAAGAGAAGCAAGGTGCAACCGCCGCGCGTATCCAGGCGCTGGTTGAACGTGCCGGTGGCGGCGCCGTTACCGCATGAAGACCACCGCGCAGTCGATCAATGTCGTGTCGATAATGGGCAATGACTATTCGATCAAGGCCCCTGAAGGTCAGGAGCAGACCCTGGCGCAGGCGGTGCAGATGCTCAAGGCCTCCCTGGCCGATACCAAGCGCAAGTACCCGTCGCTGATCGGCGACAAGTTGCTGGTGCTGGCCGCCCTGAACCTGTGCTCGCAGCAGATCGAACTGCAACAGGCACATCAGGAAGCCCTCGACCGTTATCAAGAGCAAGTCAGCGCCACGGTCGACGTCATTGCCCGGACAATCGGCAACAGCTGATTTCCCCCTCGCGTGCATTCCCTCTTTACTGTGCTGGCTCACTGACCCCTGGGGGCAGTGAGCGGCCCGAGTGTGGCTGACTGCTAGCATTGTATTTTCTGTTGTATACAATTGGCCTGGTGTTTGCGGTACACGGCTGGTTTAACTCAGGGGAAATTCATGCAGTTCTGGCGGCGCAGTATCCAGTGGCAATTGATCGCAAGCATGGGCGCGGCCCTGGTGGCGAGCATTCTGATCGTGGTTGGTATCTACACCGTGGCGGTCAATCGACTGACCGAGCGCTACCTGGTGGAGACGGCGCTGCCGGCGAGTATCGAGGCCATGCGCAACGATATCGAGCGTATGTTGGGCCGGCCTCTGACGGCGGCGGCCGACATTGCCAACAACACCCTGTTGCGCGACTGGCTGGCAGCGGGGGAGCCCCCCGAACAGGCCGGTGCGTTCGTCGAGTACCTGGAGTCGGTGCGTGTGCACAACCAGGCGTTCACCGCGCTGTTCGCCGCCACGCGCAGCAATCACTACTACAACCAGGGCGGGCTGGATCGCACCTTGAGCCGCGACAACCCGAAGGACTCGTGGTTCTTCGGGTTCATCGACAGTGGCAAGCCGCGCCTGCTCAATATCGACACGGACATCAGCAGTGGCGACCTGGCGCTGTTCATCGACTTTCGGGTGGAAAAAGCCGGCCAGCTGGTGGGCATTGCCGGGCTGGGCCTGCGCATGACCGAGTTGTCCCAACTGATCCACGACTTCAGTTTCGGTGAGCGCGGCCGGGTGTTCCTGGTGCGCGGCGATGGCCTGATCCAGGTGCACCCGCAGTCCGAGTTCAGCGGCAAGCGCCAGTTGGCCGAGCAGATCGGCGAAGGCGCCGCCCAGCGTGCGTTGACCCCGCACGAGGGCCTGCAGCAGAGCCGCTTCGAGCGCGATGGCGAGACCTACCTGGCCCTGAGCCTGCCGCTGCGCGACCTGAACTGGACCCTGGTGGCCGAGGTGCCCGAGGCGCAGATCTACGCCCAGGTGAACCAGGCCGTGTGGCTCACCAGCCTGATCGGCGCGGCGGTGGCGTTGCTGTCGCTGCTGCTGGTGGTATGGCTGGCGCGCGGCATCGTGCGCCCGCTGCGCCGGGTGACCGGTGCGCTGACCGCGATTGCCCAGGGCGGTGGCGACCTGACCCAGCGCCTGGACGAGTCGCGGGCCGATGAACTGGGCGACCTGGCCCGGGGTTTCAATCGTTTTTTGGACAGCCAGCGCGACCTGATCGGCGAGGTGCTGCGCACCACCGAGCACCTGCGCAGCGCCGTGGGGCAGGTGAGCGCGGTGGTGGAGGACACCGCCGGGCGCTCCCATCGCCAGCAGGAGATGACCGAGATGGTGGCCACTGCCGTGCACCAGATGGGCCTCACCGTGCAGGACATCGCGCAGAATGCCGGCCAGGCCGCGCACGCCTCGCAGACCGCGCGCACCGAAGCGTTGCAGGCGCGCGAGGTGGTGCAGCGCTCGATTGCGCACATCGAAGGCATGTCGGGCGAGATCGGCGTGGCGGCCAGTGCGGTTGGCCAACTGGCACAGGAGGTGGCGTCCATCGACGAGGTGCTGGCGGTGATCCGCAGCATTTCCGAGCAGACCAACCTGCTGGCGTTGAACGCGGCGATCGAGGCGGCGCGGGCCGGGGAGATGGGCCGTGGCTTCGCTGTGGTGGCCGACGAGGTACGTACCCTGGCCCAGCGCACCCAGGTGTCCACCGACGAGGTGCAGCAGATGATCCAGCGCCTCAAGCAGGGGGCGGGCAGCGCGGTGGCGTCGATGCAGGCGGGGCAGGCGGCGACCGGCACCGGCGTGGCGTCGAGCCAGCAGACCGGAGCGTCGTTGACCACCATTACCGGGCAGGTGGAACACATCACCGACATGAACCTGCAGGTGGCCACGGCCACCGAGGAGCAGTCGGCGGTGACCGAGGAGATCAACCGCAACGTGCAGGGGATTTCCGACCTGGCGCGCCAGACGGTGGCGCAGGTGGAGGCGTGTCGGGTGGATTGCCAGGCGTTGCGCGGGCTGGCTGATGACCTGGCGCGGCAGATGGGTGGGTTCAGGCTCTAGATCAGAATGATTGCTTCGCCGGCAAGGCCGGCTCCTACAGGTTGGCGGTGTCTGTAGGAGCCGGCCTTGCCGGCGAAGGGGCCATCAGCGACCCAGCGTTACCGCACGAATATCCGCCGCCAGCTCGCGCACCCGTGCCTCGTCGGTATCCCACGAGCACATGAACCGTGCGCCGCCGCTGCCGATGAAGGTGTAGAACCGCCAGCCCTTGGCGCGCAGCGCTTCCAGTGCCGGCTCCGGCATCTGCAGAAACACCCCGTTGGCTTCTACCGGGAACATCAACTGCACCGCCGGGATGTCCGCCACCAGCCCGCTGAGCAACTGCGCGCAGTGGTTGGCGTGCTGCGCATGGCGCAGCCACGCACCGTCTTCGAGCAACCCCACCCACGGCGCCGACAGAAAGCGCATCTTCGACGCCAGCTGCCCGGCCTGCTTGCAGCGGTAGTCGAAGTCTTCGGCCAGCTTGCGGTTGAAGAACAGGATCGCCTCGCCCACCGCCATGCCGTTCTTGGTGCCGCCAAAGCACAGCACGTCGATGCCGGCCTTCCAGGTCAGTTCGGCCGGCGAGCAGCCCAGGAACGCGCAGGCATTGCTGAAGCGCGCGCCGTCCATGTGCAGGTTCAGGCCCAGCTCCTTGCAGGTGGCGCTGATCGCCTTGAGCTCTTCGGGCCGATACACGCTGCCCACTTCGGTGGCCTGGGTGATGGTTACCACGCGTGGCTTGGGGTAGTGGATGTCTTGGCGCTTGAGCGCCACTTCGCGGATGGACTCGGGCGTGAGCTTGCCGTTTTCGCTGCGGGCGGTGAGCAGCTTGGAGCCGTTGGAGAAGAACTCCGGCGCGCCGCATTCGTCGGTCTCGACGTGGGCGGTCTCGGAGCAGATCACGCTGTGGTAGCTCTGGCACAGGGACGACAGGGCCAGGGAGTTGGCGGCGGTGCCGTTGAAGGCGAAGAACACCTCGCAGTCGGTCTCGAACAGTTTGCGAAAGTGGTCGGAGGCCTTGGCGGTCCACTGGTCGTCGCCGTAGGCGCGTTCGTGGCCCTGGTTGGCCTTGTCCATCGCCGCCCAGGCTTCGGGGCAGATGCCGGAATAGTTGTCGCTGGCAAATTGCTGGCTTTGTTCTGTCATTGCACTGTCCTGTGGTCGACGCAGGCAAGCACTCTAAACCAACTATCAAATCGCCGACTACAAGGGCCATGTCGTAAACGCACCTTTGCGTGGCGTGCGCAGGCATCTGGACGGCCCGCGCCAGCCCTACCATCGCAGCCAAAGGGCGCTGTCCATGCCACTGCCGGGAGAGATGCGATGTTCACCAAGCACGACCAGATCCAGGGTTACGACGATGCACTGCTGGCGGCGATCAACGCCGAGGAACAGCGCCAGGAAGACCACATCGAACTGATCGCCTCGGAAAACTACACCAGCAAGCGCGTGATGCAGGCCCAGGGCAGCGGCCTGACCAACAAGTACGCCGAAGGCTACCCGGGCAAGCGCTACTACGGCGGCTGCGAGCACGTGGACAAGGTCGAGCAACTGGCCATCGATCGTGCCAGGCAGCTGTTCGGCGCCGACTATGCCAACGTCCAGCCGCACTCCGGCAGCCAGGCCAACGCCGCGGTGTACCTGGCCCTGCTGCAGGCCGGCGACACCGTGCTGGGCATGAGCCTGGCCCACGGCGGCCACCTCACCCACGGTGCCAAGGTCAGTTTCAGCGGCAAGCTGTACAACGCCGTGCAATACGGCATCGATACCCGCACCGGCCTGATCGACTACGACGAGGTCGAGCGCCTGGCCGTCGAGCACCAGCCGAAGATGATCATTGCCGGTTTTTCGGCCTACAGCAAAACCCTCGATTTCCCACGCTTTCGCCAGATCGCCGACAAGGTCGGCGCCTACCTGTTCGTCGACATGGCCCACGTCGCCGGGCTGGTCGCGGCGGGCCTGTATCCCAACCCGCTGCCCTATGCCGACGTGGTCACCACCACCACCCACAAGACCCTGCGTGGCCCGCGTGGCGGGCTGATCCTGGCCAGGGCCAACGAAGCGCTGGAAAAGAAACTCAACGCCGCGGTGTTCCCCGGCGGGCAGGGCGGCCCGCTGATGCATGTGATCGCGGCCAAGGCGGTGTGCTTCAAGGAGGCCCTGGAGCCCGGCTTCAAGGCTTACCAGCAACAGGTGATCGACAACGCCCGGGCGATGGCTGCGGTGTTCATCGAGCGTGGTTTCGACGTGGTGTCCGGTGGCACCGACAACCACCTGTTCCTGGTCAGCCTGATCCGCCAGGGCCTGACCGGCAAGGACGCCGATGCCGCCCTGGGGCGCGCCCACATCACCGTCAACAAGAACGCCGTGCCCAACGACCCGCAGTCGCCGTTCGTCACCTCGGGCCTGCGCATCGGCACCCCGGCCGTCACCAGCCGTGGCTTCAAGGTGGCCCAGTGCACGGAGCTGGCCGGCTGGATCTGCGACATCCTCGACCACCTGGGCGATGCCGATGTCGAGGCCGACGTGGCCAGGAGCGTGTCGGCACTGTGTGCGGATTTTCCGGTTTACCGCTGAGTGGAGTAACAGACCATGCAACGCTATTCGGGCTTCGGCCTTTTCAAGCACTCGCTCAGCCACCACGAGAACTGGCAGCGCATGTGGCGCACGCCCACCCCGAAGAAGGTCTACGACGTGGTCATCGTCGGCGGCGGCGGGCACGGCCTGGCCACCGCCTACTACCTGGCCAAGGTGCACGGCATCACCAATGTGGCGGTGGTCGAGAAGGGCTGGCTGGGCGGCGGCAACACCGCGCGCAACACCACCATCGTGCGCTCCAACTACCTGTGGGACGAGTCGGCGCACCTCTATGAGCACGCGATGAAGCTCTGGGAGGGGTTGTCCCAGGACATCAACTACAACGTCATGTTCTCCCAGCGCGGGGTCTACAACCTGTGCCACACGCTGCAGGACATGCGCGACTCCGAGCGCCGGGTCAGCGCCAACCGGCTCAACGGCGTGGACGGCGAACTGCTGAACAGCAAGCAGGTGGCCGACGAGATTCCGCACCTGGACTGCTCCAGGAACACCCGTTATCCGGTTCTCGGCGCCACCGTGCAGCGCCGCGGCGGCGTGGCGCGTCACGATGCCGTGGCCTGGGGCTATGCGCGTGCCGCCGATGCCCTGGGCGTGGACCTGATCCAGCAGACCGAGGTGATCGGCTTTCGCAAGGAAAACGGCGCGGTGGTCGGCGTCGAGACCAACAAGGGCTTCATCGGTGCGCGGCGCGTGGGCGTGGTCACCGCCGGCAACTCCGGGCACATGGCCAGGCTGGCCGGCTTTCGCCTGCCCATCGAGTCGCACCCGCTGCAGGCACTGGTGTCCGAGCCGCTCAAGCCGATCATCGACAGCGTGATCATGTCCAACGCGGTGCACGGCTACATCAGCCAGTCGGACAAGGGCGACCTGGTGATCGGCGCCGGCATCGATGGCTGGGTGGGCTACGGCCAGCGCGGTTCGTACCCGGTGATCGAACATACCCTGCAGGCCATCGTCGAGATGTTCCCGATCCTGTCGCGGGTGCGCATGAACCGCCAGTGGGGCGGCATCGTCGACACCACCCCGGACGCCTGCCCGATCATCTCCAAGACCCCGGTGGCGAACATGTTCTTCAACTGCGGCTGGGGCACTGGCGGTTTCAAGGCCACGCCGGGCTCGGGCCACGTGTTCGCCGCGAGCCTGGCCACCGGCGAGATGCATACACTGGCCAAGCCGTTTTCCATCGACCGTTTCCATAACGGCGCCCTGATCGACGAGCACGGCGCTGCCGCTGTCGCCCACTAACAGGAGACACTCCATGTTGCACATCTTCTGTCCCCACTGCGGCGAACTGCGCTCCGAGGAAGAATTCCATGCCGCCGGCCAGGCGCACATTCCGCGCCCGCTGGACCCGAATGCCTGCACCGACGAGCAGTGGGGCGACTACCTGTTCTTTCGTGACAACCCGCGCGGCCTGCACCACGAGCTGTGGATCCATGCCGCGGGCTGCCGCCAGTACTTCAACGCCACCCGCGACACCGTGACCTACGAGATTCTCGAAACCTATCCGATTGGTGCCAGGCCCCAGGCGCGCGCCCAGGAAAACGTCCCGCAGCTGGCTGTCACCGGCCAGGGAGAAAAGGTATGAGCCAGCGCTATCGTCTGCCCAACGGCGGTCGTATCGACCGCAGCCAGGTCCTCGACTTCACCTTCAACGGCCAGCGCTACCAGGGCTACCAGGGCGACACCCTGGCCGCCGCGCTGCTGGCCAATGGCGTCGACATCGTGGGGCGCAGCTTCAAGTACTCGCGCCCACGCGGCATCATCGCCGCCGGCAGCGAAGAGCCCAACGCGATCCTGCAGATCGGTGCCAGCGAGGCCACCCAGATACCCAACGTGCGCGCTACCCAGCAGGCGCTGTACGCCGGCCTGGTGGCCACCAGCACCAACGGCTGGCCCAGCGTGAACACCGACGTGATGGGCATCCTCGGCAAGGTCGGCGGCAAGCTGATGCCGCCGGGGTTCTACTACAAGACGTTCATGTACCCGCAGTCGTTCTGGATGACCTACGAGAAGTACATCCGCAAGGCCGCGGGCCTGGGCCGTTCGCCGCTGGAAAACGACCCGGACAGCTACGACTACATGAACCACCACTGCGATGTGCTGGTGGTGGGCGCAGGCCCCGCCGGGCTGGCTGCGGCACTGGCGGCCGGGCGCAGCGGGGCGCGGGTGATCCTGGCCGACGAGCAGGAGGAGTTCGGCGGCAGCCTGCTCGATACCCGCGAAACCCTCGACGGCCAGCCCGCCGCCGAGTGGGTGGCCAAGGTGATCGACGAGCTGCAGGGCATGCCCGAGGTCACCTTGCTGGCGCGGGCCACGGTCAACGGCTACCACGACCACAACTTCCTCACGATCCACCAGCGCCTCACCGATCACCTGGGCGACCGCGCACCCATCGGCCAGGTGCGCCAGCGCATGCACCGTGTGCGCGCCGGGCGTGTGGTGCTGGCCACCGGTGCCCACGAGCGGCCGCTGGTGTACGGCAACAACGATGTGCCGGGCAACATGCTCGCCGGCGCGGTATCTACCTACGTGCGCCGTTATGGCGTGGCGCCGGGGCGCAAGCTGGTGCTGTCGACCAACAACGATCACGCCTATCGCGTGGCGCTGGACTGGCACGACGCCGGGCTCAAGGTGGTCGCGGTCGCCGATGCGCGGCACAACCCGCGGGGCTCGCTGGTGGAGGAGGCACGTGCCAAGGGCATTCGCATCCTCACCTCCAGCGCGGTGATCGAGGCGCGCGGCAGCAAGCATGTGACGGCAGCGCGGGTGGCAGCCATCGACGTGGCCGCACACCAGGTCACCAGCCCCGGCGAATGGCTGGACTGCGACCTGGTGGCGACATCGGGCGGCTACAGCCCGGTGGTGCACCTGGCTTCGCACCTGGGCGGCAAGCCGCTGTGGCGCGACGACATTCTCGGCTTCGTGCCCGGCGACGCGCCGCAGAAGCGCGTGTGCGTGGGGGGCGTCAATGGCGTGTTCGCCCTGGGCGATGCGCTGGCCGACGGTTTCGAAGGCGGCGTGCGTGCGGCCACCGAGGTCGGTTTCAAGGCAGTGGAGGGCGTCCTGCCCAAGGTGCTGGTGCGTCCGGAGGAGCCCACCGTGGCGCTGTTCCAGGTGCCCCATGACCGCAACACTGCGCGGGCACCCAAGCAGTTCGTCGACCAGCAGAACGATGTGACTGCGGCCGCCATCGAACTGGCCACCCGCGAAGGCTTCGAGTCGGTGGAGCACGTCAAGCGCTACACCGCGCTGGGGTTCGGCACCGACCAGGGCAAGCTGGGCAACATCAACGGGCTGGCGATCGCCGCACGCTCGCTGGGCATCGGCATTGCGCAGATGGGCACCACCATGTTTCGCCCCAACTACACGCCGGTGACCTTCGGCGCGGTGGCCGGGCGCCATTGCGGCCACCTGTTCGAGCCGGTGCGCTTCACCGCGCTGCATGCCTGGCATGTGAAGAACGGCGCCGAGTTCGAGGACGTCGGCCAGTGGAAGCGCCCGTGGTATTTCCCCCGCGGCGGCGAAGACCTGCAGGCGGCGGTGGCCCGTGAATGCAAGGCGGTGCGCGACAGCGTCGGCCTGCTGGATGCCTCGACCCTGGGCAAGATCGACATCCAGGGCCCGGACGCCCGTGAGTTCCTCAACCGCATCTACACCAACGCCTGGACCAAGCTCGACGTGGGCAAGGCGCGCTACGGCCTGATGTGCAAGGAAGACGGCATGGTCTTCGACGATGGCGTGACCGCGTGCCTGGGCGACAACCACTTCCTGATGACCACCACCACCGGCGGCGCGGCGCGGGTGCTGCAATGGCTGGAGATCTACCAGCAGACCGAATGGCCGGAGCTGAAGGTGTACTTCACCTCCGTCACCGACCACTGGGCCACGCTGACCCTGTCGGGGCCCAACAGCCGCAAGCTGCTGGCTGAAGTGACCGACATCGACCTGGACAGGGACGCCTTCCCGTTCATGAGCTGGAAGGAGGGCCTGGTGGGCGGGGTGCCGGCGCGGGTGTTCCGCATCTCGTTCACCGGCGAGCTGTCGTATGAAGTGAACGTGCAGGCCAATTACGCGATGGGCGTGCTGGAGCAGATCGTCGCCGCCGGCAAGCCGTACAACCTCACCCCCTATGGCACCGAGACCATGCACGTGCTGCGCGCCGAGAAGGGTTTCATCATTGTCGGCCAGGACACCGACGGCTCGATGACCCCGGACGACCTGAACATGGGTTGGTGCGTGGGGCGCACCAAGCCGTTCTCGTGGATCGGCTGGCGCGGCATGAACCGGGAAGACTGCGTGCGCGAGAACCGCAAGCAGCTGGTGGGGCTCAAGCCGGTGGACCCGAGCCAGTGGTTGCCCGAGGGCGCGCAGCTGGTGCTGGACCCCAAACAGCCGATTCCGATGGACATGGTGGGGCACGTGACCTCGAGCTACGCGAGCAACTCGCTGGGCTATTCGTTTGCCATGGGGGTGGTCAAGGGCGGGCTCAAACGCATGGGCGAGCGGGTGTTTTCGCCGCAGGCCGATGGCAGCGTGATCGAGGCCGAGATCTGCGCCTCGGTGTTCTTTGATCCGAAGGGTGAGCGGCAGAACATCTGATGGTTGCAGGAGCAGCCTTGCTGGCGAAGCGACCACCGCGCATCGGGTTGCAACCGGGTCGCGGGCTTCGCCGGCAAGGCCGGCTCCTACAAAGAGATCACAGCACTACTGAATTCAAGGCAGGTATGTAATGAGCGCAATCAACGTCTACCCGCAACGCCCCGAGACTGATGCCAGGGCCGAATCACCCCTGCATCACGCCGACCTGCCCAGCCTGGTCGGCAAGGGCCGCAAGAACCCCGGCGTGACCCTGCGCGAGAAGAAGTTCCTCGGCCACCTGACCCTGCGCGGCAACGCTCACGACCCGGCTTTCGTCAGCGGCGTGCAACATGCGCTGGGCCTGGAACTGCCGGTCGCACTCACCGTGGTCGCCAGCGGCGAGACCTCGCTGCAGTGGATGGGCCCCGACGAGTGGCTGCTGATCGTGCCCGGTGGCGAGGAGCTGGCCGCCGAGCAGAAGCTGCGCGAAGCCCTCGACGGGCAACACATCCAGGTGGTCAACGTCAGCGGCGGACAGACCCTGCTCGAACTGAGCGGGCCCAGGGTGCGCGAGGTGCTGATGAAGTCCACCAGCTACGACGTGCACCCCAACAACTTCCCGGTGGGCAAGGCGGTGGGCACGGTGTTCGCCAAGTCGCAGCTGGTGATCCGGCGCACCGGCGAGGACACCTGGGAGCTGCTGGTCCGGCGCAGCTTCAGTGACTACTGGTGGCTGTGGCTGCAGGATGCCTGCGCCGAACATGGCCTGAGCATCGCCTCATGAGCCGTGCGCCGGACACCTGGATCCTTACCGCCGACTGCCCCAGCCTGCTGGGTACGGTGGACGCGGTGACGCGCTACCTGTACGAGCAGCAGTGCTACGTCACCGAGCATCATTCGTTCGATGACCGGCTGTCGGCGCGGTTCTTCATACGGGTGGAGTTTCGCCAGCCCGAGGCATTCGACGAGCAGGCCTTTCGCGCAGGCCTGGCCGCCCGTGGCGAAGCGTTCGGCATGACCTTCGAGCTGACTGCGCCCAGGCACCGGCCCAAGGTGGTGATCATGGTGTCCAAGGCCGATCATTGCCTCAACGACCTGCTGTACCGCCAGCGCATCGGCCAGTTGGCGATGGACGTGGTGGCGGTGATTTCCAACCACCCGGACCTGGAGCCGCTGGCGCACTGGCACCGCATCCCCTATTACCACTTTGCCCTCGACCCGCAGGACAAGCCGGCGCAGGAGCGCAAGGTGCTGCAGGTGATCGAGGCGTCCGGCGCCGAGCTGGTGATCCTTGCGCGCTACATGCAGGTGCTGTCGCCGGAGCTGTGCCGACGCCTGGATGGCTGGGCGATCAACATCCATCACTCGCTGCTGCCGGGGTTCAAGGGCGCCAAGCCGTATCACCAGGCCTACAACAAGGGCGTGAAGCTGGTGGGGGCCACGGCGCATTACATCAACAACGACCTGGACGAGGGCCCGATCATTGCCCAGGGCGTGGAAGCCGTGGATCACAGCCACTACCCTGAAGACCTGATTGCCCGCGGGCGCGATATCGAATGCCTGACGTTGGCGCGGGCGGTGGGGTATCACATCGAGCGGCGGGTGTTTTTGAACGCCAATCGCACGGTGGTGCTGTAGCGGGCGTATCGCGGGTCAAGCCCGCTCCGACAGGGACTGTGGGAGCGGGCTTGACCCGCGATGAGGCCCGAAAGACGGACAGAACATTCAGCGCGACATAACAACAATCGAGCGAGGTGAAAGCATGTCTGGCAATCGTGGTGTGGTGTACCTGGGCGCAGGCAAGGTCGAGGTGCAAACAATCCCCTATCCCAAAATGCAGGACCCACGTGGGCGCAAGATCGAACACGGCGTGATCCTGCGGGTGGTCTCCACCAATATCTGCGGCTCCGACCAGCACATGGTGCGCGGTCGTACCACCGCCCAGACCGGCCTGGTGCTGGGGCACGAAATCACCGGCGAGGTCATCGAGAAAGGCCGTGACGTCGAGAACCTGCAACTGGGCGACCTGGTCTCGGTGCCGTTCAACGTGGCCTGCGGGCGCTGCCGCTCGTGCAAGGAACAACACACCGGCGTGTGCCTGAGCGTCAACCCGGCCCGCGCCGGCGGCGCCTACGGCTATGTCGACATGGGCGACTGGACCGGCGGGCAGGCCGAGTATGTGCTGGTGCCCTACGCCGACTTCAACCTGCTCAAGCTGCCCGACCGCGACAAGGCCATGGAGAAGATCCGCGACCTGACCTGCCTCTCCGACATCCTGCCCACCGGCTACCACGGTGCGGTCACCGCAGGTGTCGGCCCCGGCAGCACGGTGTACGTGGCCGGTGCCGGCCCGGTCGGCCTGGCCGCTGCCGCCTCGGCGCGGCTGCTGGGTGCGGCGGTGGTGATCATCGGTGATGTGAACCCGGTACGTCTGGCCCATGCCAAGGCCCAGGGCTTCGAGGTCGCCGACCTGTCCCAGGACACCCCGCTGCACGAACAGATCGCCAACCTGCTGGGCGAGCCGGAGGTGGACTGCGCGGTCGATGCGGTGGGCTTCGAGGCCCGTGGCCACGGGCATGCCGGGGCCCAGCACGAAGCGCCGGCCACGGTGCTCAACTCGCTGATGGGGGTGGTGCGGGTCGCCGGCAAGATCGGCATCCCCGGCCTGTACGTGACCGAAGACCCGGGCGCGGTGGATGCCGCAGCCAAGATGGGCAGCCTGAGCATCCGTTTCGGCCTGGGCTGGGCCAAGTCCCACAGCTTCCACACCGGGCAGACCCCGGTGATGAAGTACAACCGCGCCCTGATGCAGGCCATCATGTGGGACCGCATCAACATCGCCGAGGTGGTCGGCGTGCAGGTCATCAGCCTGGATCAGGCGCCCGAGGGCTACGGCGAGTTCGATGCCGGCGTGCCGAAGAAATTCGTGATCGACCCGCACACGCTGTTCAGCGCAGCGTAAGACCAATGTCTACCCGGTTTCAGGCCCCTGAAGCCGGGCTGACAGACAAATTGTCGCAGTAGCCCGCAATTTTTTGTTACCCTTAAACGTACTAACTGGTTAACAAGCAAGCTACCTAAATGCGCCGACTATGCTCGGGATTGGGTCGGCCAACTGTTGACGGTGGTTTTTCACTACGTTTAGGACGGTAATCACATGAACGAACAGGCAGGTGCTCCGGGCACCGCAAAGTGGCTGCTGGGAGGTCTGGGCATCCTGATCGCCCTGATCGGCCTGGTGCTGGCAGGGGGCGGTGCGTACCTGAGCAGCCTCGGTGGTAGCTGGTACTTCCTTCTGATGGGCCTGGCGATGCTGGTCAGCGGTGTGCTGATCGCGCGGCGCAAGCCGTTGGGCGCCTGGCTGTACGCGGTGGCCCTGGTACTCACCGCGATCTGGGCGGTGTGGGATGCCGGCCTGGACTTCTGGCCGCTGGTCTCGCGGGTACTGACCTTTGCCGTGATCGGCCTGGTCATCGCGCTGGTGTTCCCGAGCCTGCAACGCGCCGACGGTCGTGCGGCCGGGCGTGGCGCGTTCGCGGTGGCCGGTGTGCTGGCCGTTGGCGTGGTCGCCACCCTGGGCTACATGTTCGTACCCACCCACGTGGTCACCGCCAGCAGCGAGCCTGCGGTGCAGCCGGTCAAGCCGGGCACCGAGCAGAAGGACTGGGCGCACTGGGGCAACACCACCGCCGGCAACCGCTTTGCCGCGCTGGACCAGATCAACAAGGGCAACGTCGACAAGCTGCAGGTGGCTTGGACCTTCCATACCGGTGACGTGCCGCAAAGCACCGGCGCCGGTGCCGAAGACCAGAACACGCCGCTGCAGATCGGCGACACCCTGTATTCCTGCACCGCCTACGGCAAGGTCTTCGCCCTGGACGTGGACACCGGCAAGCAGCGCTGGATGTTCGACCCCAAGGGCAGCGCGCCGAACTGGCAGCGTTGCCGTGGCCTGGGCTACTCCGAAACCCCGCTGGCCGCCGACGCCGGCCCGCAGGCCTGCGCCAAGCGCCTGTTCCTGCCCACCGGCGATGCCCGCCTGATCGCGATCAACGCCGAAAACGGCGAAGCATGTGCCGACTTTGGCGATAACGGCGTGGTCGACCTGAACGTCGACATGGGCGAGATCAAGCCGGGCTATTACCAGCAGACCTCCACCCCGCTGGTGGCCGGTGATGTGGTGATCGTCGGTGGCCGCGTGGCCGACAACTTCTCCACCGGCGAACCGCCGGGCGTGGTGCGTGCCTATGACGTGCGTACCGGCGAGCTGGCCTGGGCCTGGGACCCGGGCAACCCGAACATCACCAAGCGTCCGCCCGAAGGCCAGACCTACACCCGTGGCACGCCCAACGTGTGGTCGGCGATGTCCTATGACGCCAAGCTGGGCCTGGTGTACCTGCCGACCGGCAACGCCACCCCGGACTTCTTCGCCGGCACCCGTACCGAACTGGACGACAAGTACAGCTCCTCGATCGTGGCGCTGGACGTGAAGAACGGTCAGGTGCGCTGGCACTTCCAGACCACCCACCACGACCTGTGGGACTTCGACCTGCCGGCCCAGCCGCTGCTGTACGACATCCCGGATGACAAGGGTGGCGTGCAACCGGCGCTGGCCCAGGTGACCAAGCAGGGCGAGATCTTCGTGATCAACCGTGAAACCGGCGTGCCGATTGCCAAGGTCGAAGAGAAGCCGGTGCCCCAGGGCAACGTGCCGGGCGAGCGTTATTCGCCGACCCAGCCGTTCTCGGTAGAGATGCCGTCGATCGGCAACCAGACCCTGAAAGAGTCGGACATGTGGGGCGCGACCCCGTTCGACCAACTGCTGTGCCGCATCTCGTTCAAGGGCATGCGCCACGAGGGTGTGTACACCCCGCCAGGGCTGGACCCGGCGTTGCAGTTCCCCGGGTCGCTGGGTGGCATGAACTGGGGTAGCGTGTCGGTCGACCCGACCAGCAACTACATGTTCGTCAACGACATGCGTCTGGGCCTGGCCAACTACATGATCCCGCGTGCAGACATTCCCAAAGGTGCCAGCGGCATCGAGATGGGTGTGGTGCCGCAGGACGGTACGCCGTATGGCGCGATGCGCCAGCGCTTCCTGTCCGCGGCCGGTATTCCGTGCCAGAGGCCGCCGTTCGGCACCATGTCGGCCATCGACCTGAAGACCAGGAAACTGATGTGGCAGGTGCCGGTCGGTACCGTGCAGGACACCGGGCCGCTGGGCATCCGCATGCACCTGCCGATCCCGATCGGCATGCCGACCCTGGGCGCTTCGCTGTCGACCCAGTCGGGCCTGCTGTTCTTTGCCGGCACCCAGGACTTCTACCTGCGTGCGTTCGACTCGGGCAACGGCAACGAGATCTGGAAGGCGCGTCTGCCGGTGGGCAGCCAGTCGGGGCCGATGACCTACGTGTCGCCCAAGACCGGCAAGCAATACATCCTGATCAGTGCTGGCGGTGCGCGTCAGTCGCCGGATCGGGGTGATTACGTGATTGCGTACGCCTTGCCCTAGGGCGGGTTGCCATTCTGTTGCAGGAGCCAGCCTTGCTGGCGAAAGCGGCCACCGCGTACCCCTGGATATCGCGGTGCTGCTTTCGCCGGCAAGGCCGGCTCCTACAGGCGATGACGGCGGAACATTCGCCGCAGATACGGGTCGAAACCTCGCTTTCCTACGAGGTCCGCCCCATGAAACGTTTCGCACTGCTCTCCCTGCTGGCACTCGCCACCACCTCGGCTCTGGCCTTCAATCTCAACGATGCCGCCAACGCCGTATCTGCCATGCAAGGCAACAAACAGCAGGACGCTGCCGTTCAAGCCCCGGCCCCCTCGGCCAACCTGCTCAATACCCTGGGCGACCAACTCGATATCACCCCCGAACAGGCCATCGGTGGCACCGGCGCGCTGCTGGGCCTGGCCAGGCATCAGCTCAGCAGCAGCGACTACTCGCAACTGAGCAAGGCCGTGCCCGGCCTTGACCTGCTGTCCGGCGACAATGCCCTGGGCGGCCTCAGCGGCCTGGGCGAGCTGCTCGGCAAGAGCGGCAATTCCTCGGCCCTGAGCAACGCACTGGGCAACGTCAAGGACACCGACGACCTGAACAACGCCTTCGGCGCCCTGGGCATGAACACCGGCATGATCGCCCAGTTCGCCCCGCTGATCCTGCAGTACCTGGGCCAGCAGGGCGTGGCTGGTTCGCTGCTGCAGAGCCTGGGCGGCATCTGGGGCACCCCGGCCGCCGTGCCTTCGGTGTAAGCCGGCGGTTTGCCGAGGCGGGGCGGTGTGGTATACGTCCCGCCCCGTTCAAGCAAGGAAGTGCGACCCCGATGTTCATGGATGCCCTGAAGATGTCCCTGCCGGCCGATGCCGTGCTGGGTTTTCTGTTCTACATGGCCGGCGCCGCCGTGCTGTTCGCGCTCTATGCGTTCATCTATACCCGCCTGACCCCCTACAACGAATTTGCCCTGATCCGCGAAGGCAACAGCGCTGCCGCCATCGCCCTGGGCGGTGCGCTGCTGGGTTTCGCCATCCCCGTGTCCGGGGCCATCTCCCATTCGATCTCGCTGCTCGACTTCCTGCTGTGGTCGGTGATCGCCGGCGCCGTGCAGTTGCTCGCGTTCGTGGTGGTCAGCGTGGTGGTCAAGGGCATGGACGAGCGTATCCGCCGTCAGGAAAACGCGGCCGCCATCCTGCTGGCCGCCGTGGCCATCGGCATCGGCATGCTCAATGCCGCGTGCATGACCCCAGCGGCCTGACAGCGGAGCACAGCCATGAAACGCAGCACGAGCATTCGGCTGATTGCCCTGGGCAGCCTGCCGCTGGCGCTGGCCGCCTGTGACAGTGATCGCAGCGCCACCCGCGTGGTCAGCGAGGTCAAGCGTTACCAGGACGTCGACAGCTGCGCCCTGGCCGGTGTAAGCCGTTCGGTGTGCGACAACGCCTGGAACGTCGCCCGCCAGCACCACGATGCCAACGCCCCACGCTTCACCCGCCTGGAAGACTGCCTGGCCAGCTTCGAGCAGTGCGAGCCAGGTCAGGGCGCGAGCTTTCACATGCCGCGCATGCAAGGCTTCGCCCTGACCACCGAGCGCCAGGTGTATGACGACGGGCTGAACCAGACCTCCAGCACCACCTCGTCGGCCGTGTATGGCGGCGGCGGTGGCCGCTACGACTACGTCAATGTCGAGCCGCGCTACCTGTCGGAGGCGATCTACCACGAGCGTGAAGGGCGCGAAGGGTTCAGGGCCAGCTCGCTGACCGACCAGGTCAACAGCGGCAACCAGTATGCCGGGCTGGTCGAGGACCACACGCCGTCCAGCCGTTTCAACGGCGGGGCTGGTGCCGATGCCCATGCGTCGGTGCTGCCGGCGCGCTTCATGGCCTCGGCACGGCCCTGGACGGTGGGCAGCCACCCCGGCTTCGCGGCCCATGTACCAGGCCGTGGCGGCTTCGGTTTCGGTTCCTGAGGGCGGGCGATGAAACGTATTGCCTGCACCCCGCGCGCGGACTGGAAAGCCACCGCCGAACACTACGGCTTCAGGTTCCACACCTTCGGCGACGAGCCGTACTGGGACGAGTCGGCGTGCTACCAGTTCACCCTGCGCCAGATCGAGGACGACCTCGAAGAACCCACCCGCCAGTTGCACGAGCTGTGCATGGACCTGGTGGCGCGGGCAGTGGACAGCGAAGAACTGCTCGACCGCCTGGCCATCCCGCGTGACTACCGCGACCTGATCCGCCGCTCATGGCGCGACGGGCACCCGCATTTCTACGGGCGCATGGACCTGAGCTACGACGGCCATGGCCCGGCCAAGCTGCTGGAAGCCAACTACGACACACCCACCTCGCTGTACGAGGCCGGCTTCTTCCAGTACCTGTGGCTTGAGCAGCAGATGCAGCGCGGCGTACTGCCGGCCGATGCCGACCAGTTCAACAGCCTTGAAGAGAAACTCGGCCAGGTGTTCGGCGCCAACACCTTTGCCACGCCGTTCTACTTTGCCTCGGTCAGGGACTCGCTGGAGGATCGTGGCACGGTGCAGTACCTGTGCGACATTGCCACCGCTGCCGAGCTCGATACACGCCTGATCGATGTGGAAGACATCGGCCTGAACCCGGCCGGGCGTTTCATCGACCGCAGTGGGGCGCCGATCCCCAGCCTGTTCAAGCTCTACCCGTGGGAAGACATGTTCCACGACCGCTACGGCCCGGCGATTGCCGGCAGCGGCACGCTGTTCGTCGAGCCGCCCTGGAAGGCGCTGCTGTCGAACAAGGGCATGCTGGCGCTGCTGTGGGAGCAGCACGAAGGGCACCCGAACCTGCTGCCCGCATTCATCGACGCCACGCCCGAACGGCCGCTGGCGCCGGGGTGGGTGCGCAAGCCGTTCTTCTCGCGGGAGGGGGCGAATGTGGAGATTCATACCCCTGACGGGCAGCGGGTGAAGGAGGAGGGGCCGTATGGCAGTGGCCCCCACGTGATCCAGCAGTTTCATGCCTTGCCACGGTTTGCCGGCAGCCACACGGTGATCGGCAGCTGGGTGGTTGGCGATCAGCCGGCAGGCATCGGCATTCGCGAGGACAACTCGCTGATCACCAAGGACAGCAGCCGCTTCGTGCCCCACGCGATCATCGGCTAGCGGCGCAGCTCCTGGCGCAGTTGCTCGATGCGCGCGTCCTTGTCGTGCCACAGCTGGTTGACCCAGTCCTGTACGCTGCGCCGGAATTGCGGGTCGTTCTCGTAGTCGCCGCGCCACAGGGCCGGGTCCAGTGCGCGTACCTGGATGTCCACGATCACCCGCGGCACTGCACCGCTGACCAGGTCCCAGAACCCCGGCGCGGTGTCGCCGGGGTACACCAGGGTCACGTCGAGCAGGGCGTCGAGCTGTTCGCCCAGCGCGGCGAGCACGAACGCCACGCCGCCGGCCTTGGGCTTGAGCAGGTGGCGGAACGGCGAGCCCTGGGCATCGCGCTTGGCCGGGGTGAAGCGGGTGCCTTCGAGGTAGTTGACCACGGTCACCGGCTGGCGCTTGAACAGCTCGCAGGCGGCCTTGGTGATCTCCAGGTCCTGGCCCTTGAGGTGCGGGTGGCGTTCGAGGAAGGCCTTGCTGTAGCGCTTCATGAACGGGTAGTCCAGCGCCCACCAGGCCAGGCCCAGGAACGGCACCCAGATCAGTTCCTTTTTCAGGAAGAACTTGAAGAACGGAATGCGCCGGTTGAACACCTGGATCAGCGCGGGAATATCCACCCAGCTCTGGTGGTTGCTGACCATCAGGTAGGAGGTGTCCAGGCGCAGGTCGGCGGCGCCGCGCACGTCCCAGCGGGTGGGGATGCACAGGGCGAAGATCAGCTTTTCGATCTCGGCCCAGGTCTCGGCGATCCACATCACCGCCCACGAGGCGTAGTCGCGGTAGCGGCCGGGCAGTACCAGCTTGAGCAGGGCGAAGACCAGCAACGGGCCGATCAGCACCAGGGTGTTGAGCAAGAGCAGCAGGGTCACAAGACTGCCGGTAAGCAGGCGGCGCATAAGAAAACTCTGATTTTCGGTTAGGCGGTCGGCCATGATAAGCAGGGATTCGGTTCAGGCCAAATTCTGGGCAGCCCACGGCGCGGACAAATGTTTCACATTGTGTTGAATACCCTAAGGCGACGAACCTATGCTGCTGCGGCAGTCTAAACACAGACTTTTCTCAAGGAAGCTGACCCGGTGAAATCCGTACTTGCACTGCTTTCCCTGCTGGCCTTGCCGGTGATGGCCGCCGAGCCGACCCTGTATGGCCGTTATGAATACATTGGCGTGGCGGACCTCGACCAGACGTTCAAGGCCAAGATGGACACCGGCGCGCTGACCGCGTCGCTGTCGGCCAAGGACATCGAGCGCTTCAAGCGCGATGGTGAGGACTGGGTGCGGTTCCGCCTGGCGACCAAGGATGCCGACGGCAAGGTGTATGAACACAAGGTGGCGCGCATCAGCAAGATCAAGAGCCGCGCCGATGAAGACGAGGACGGCGAAGCACCCGACCCGGCCAAGCGTCCGGTGGTGGAGCTGGAGTTGTGCCTGGGCGACGTCAAGCGCACGGTGGAGGTCAACCTGACCGACCGCAGCAGCTTCAACTACCCGCTGCTGATCGGGGCCAAGGCGCTGCGCGAGTTCGGCGCGGCGGTGAACCCGGCGCGCCGGTTCACGGCGGGCAAGCCTGAATGCTGAGTTGAATCCATCGCGGCTCAAGCCCGCTCCCACAAGGGCCGTCGTTCTCCCGTGGGAGCGGGCTTGACCCGCGACAGGGCCTTGTCAGTCGAGGGATAATCCCCTACAAGTGCACCCAAACCTGCCAGGCCTGCACCGCCCATGCCCCACATACTGATTGTCGAAGACGAAGCGGCCATCGCCGACACCCTGATCTTTGCCCTGCAAGGCGACGGTCACAGCACCGAATGGGTGACCCTGGGCAGCGCCGCGCTGGAACAGCAGCGTCAGCGCCCGGCTGACCTGATCATCCTCGATATCGGCCTGCCGGATATCAACGGCTTCGAAACCTGCCGCCAGCTGCGCCGCTTCAGCGAGGTGCCGGTGATGTTCCTCAGCGCCCGCGATGGGGAAATCGACCGCGTGGTGGGCCTGGAGATCGGTGCCGACGACTATGTGGTCAAACCCTTCAGCCCGCGTGAAGTGGCGGCGCGGGTACGCGCCATCCTCAAGCGCATGACCCCGCGCAGCGAACCCGAGGCCCCCGAAACGCCCTTCAGCATCGACTCCCAGCGCCTGCAGATCAGCTATCGCGGTCAATCGCTCACCCTCACCCGGCACGAATTTCGCCTGCTGCAATGCCTGCTCGAACAACCCGAACGGGTGTTCAGCCGCGAACAACTGCTGGATGCCACCGGCGTGCCGGCCGAGGCCGGCTACGAGCGCAACGTCGACAGCCACATCAAGAGCCTGCGCGCCAAGCTGCGCACCGTGCAGGCCGACGCCGAACCTATCCAGACCCACCGCGGCCTGGGCTACAGCTACAGCCCCGGGCACAGCTGATGCGCCTGGGCATCCGCATCTTCCTGGTGTACTTCCTGTTCGTCGGGCTGACCGGCTACTTCATCCTCAACACCGTGCGCGAACAGGTGCGCCCGGGTGTGCGCCAGTCCACCGAGGAAACCCTGGTGGACACCGCCAACCTGCTGGCCGAGATTCTGCGCGACGAGGTCAAGGCCGGCACCCTCGGCCAGGGCCGGCTGCCCGAGCTGCTCAAGGCTTACGGCAAGCGCCAGCCCAGGGCCGATATCTGGGGCCTGGCCAAGAACGAGGTCAACCACCGCATCTACGTCACCGACGCCAACGGCAAGGTGTTGCTCGACTCCAGCGGCGAAGCACTGGGCCAGGACTACTCGCGCTGGAACGACGTGTACCTGACCCTGCGCGGCGAGTACGGCGCCCGCTCCACCCGCAGCGATCCGGACGACCCGGAGTCGTCGGTGATGCACGTGGCGGCGCCGATCATCGATGCCGGCAAGATCATCGGCGTGGTCACCGTGGCCAAGCCGAACAAGTCGTTGCAGCCGTACATCGATCGCTCCGAGCGGCGCCTGTTCAACCTGGGCCTTGGCCTGATCGTGCTGGGCCTGCTGGTGGGTGCCGGGCTGTCGTGGTGGCTGGCGCGCTCGCTACGTCGGCTGACGCGCTATGCACAGGCGGTCAGCGAGGGTGAACGCGTGGCCTTGCCGCATTACCGCGGCGGCGAGCTGGCGCAACTGGCCGGTGCGGTGGAGCGCATGCGCACGCAACTGGAGGGCAGGGCGTATGTGGAGCGCTACGTGCATACCCTGACCCACGAGCTGAAAAGCCCGCTGGCGGCGATTCGCGGGGCCAGCGAGCTGCTGCAGGGGCCGATGAGCGACGAGCAGCGTCAACGCTTTGCCAGCAATATCGAAAGCGAGAGCGCGCGCATGCAGCAGTTGATCGAGCGGCTGCTGGACCTGGCCCAGGTCGAGCAGCGCCAGGGCCTGGAAGACCAGCAGCAGGTGCCGCTGGCGGCGCTGGTGGACGAGGTGCTGCTGGCCCAGAGCGCGCGCATCGAAAGCGCCGGCCTGCAGGTGCGCCAGCGGGTACCGCCCAGCGTGCGGCTGCTGTGCGAGCCGTTTCTGCTGCGCCAGGCCATCGGCAACCTGCTGGAGAACGCCCTGGACTTCACCCCGCCGGGCGGCCTGCTGGTGGTCGACCTGGAGACACGGGGCCCACGGCTGGCGCTGAGCCTGTACAACCAAGGGGCGGCGATCCCGGACTATGCCCTGGGCCGGCTCAGCGAGCGCTTCTACTCGCTGCCGCGCCCGGGCACGGGGCGCAAGAGCACAGGCCTTGGGCTGAACTTCGTCGAGGAAGTGATGCAGCTGCATGGCGGCTCGCTGGAGGTGGCCAACGTCGAGGACGGTGTGCGGGTGCGCCTGTGGCTGCCCAACGAGCGGCTGGGCTGAGCTCCACGCACTCTCCACATAACTCCACACAAGCGCCCAACCCGCTCCATGCACGGCGGGCAGACTGGCTCCATCGAAACCGGAGCCATTGCCCATGAACCGAACCCTGAGCATCAAACTGGGCGCCATCGCCTTTCTGATCGTGTTGCTGCTGATACCCCTGCTGATGATCGGCGGCCTGATCCAGGACCGCCAGCAGCAGCGCGACAGTGTGGTCGAGGACATCGCCCAGAGCTCCAGCTACAGCCAGCAGATCAGCGGGCCGTTGCTGGTGGTGCCGTACCGCAAGATCCAGCGCACCTGGAAAACCGTGGATGGCAGCACCCAGCAGCAGACCAGCACGGTGGCCGGGCATCTGTACTTTCTGCCCGAAACCCTGGAGGTCGACGCCAAGGTCGACACCGAGCTGCGTTCGCGGGGCATCTACCAGGCGCGCCTGTTCCACGCCGACAACCGCATCAGCGGGCAATTCAAGGTGCCGGCGCAGTGGGGCATCACCGAAGACTTCGACGATTACCGCTTCGACCCGGCGTTTCTGGCCGTGGGCATCAGCGATATCCGCGGTATCGAGAAGAGCCTGGAACTGAACGTGAATGGCCAGTCGCTGGCCTTCGCCGCGGGCACGGGGCTGGGCTGGCTGGGCGGCGGTGTGCACGTGACGCTGCCCGACCTCGACGGCCGCGCCGAGACCCGCCTGGACTACGCCTTCGACCTGAGCCTGCAGGGCACCGGGCGCCTGCATGTGCTGCCGGTAGGGCGCAGCACCACGGTGAACATGGCGGCGAACTGGCCGCATCCAAGCTTCATTGGCAACTACCTGCCCATCAGCCGCGAGATCGACGCCCACGGGTTCAGCGCGCGCTGGCAGACCTCGTTCTTCTCCACCAACCTGGAGGATGCGCTGACCCAGTGCGTGGTCAACAACGCCTGCGACGACTTTCACGGGCGCAGTTTCGGCGTGAGCTTCGTCGACCCGGTGGACCAGTACCTCAAGAGCGAGCGGGCGATCAAGTATGCGCTGTTGTTCATTGCGCTGACCTTTGCCGGGTTCTTCCTGTTCGAGATTCTCAAGAACCTCAGCGTGCACCCGATCCAGTACGCGCTGGTGGGTGTGGCCCTGGCGTTCTTCTACCTGCTGTTGCTGTCGTTGTCGGAGCACCTGGGGTTCGGGTTGGCGTATGCGCTGTCGGCGGGCGGCTGCGTGCTGCTGATCGGCTTCTACCTGTGCCACGTGCTGCGCAGCCTGGCGCGCGGGCTGGGGTTTGCGGCGGGCTTGCTGGTGCTGTACGCGATGCTCTACGGGCTGCTGGGCGCCGAGGACTACGCGCTGCTGATGGGCTCGTTGCTGCTGTTCGGCCTGCTTGGGGTGTTCATGGTGCTGACACGCCGCCTGGACTGGTATCAGGTTGGGCAGGGGATCTTGAAATGAGCGGATTGAGAGAGGAACGCACGCTGGGGGCTGTGATGGTGGGGGAAATCAGGTTGATCTGGGCTGCCGAGATCAGCGTCGACTTCATCGCGGGTCAAGCCCGCTCCCACAGGTCCGGTACAAGCCTCAAGGGCAGCAGCAGATCTGTGGGGGTGAGCTTGACCCGTGATGAGGCCCGATCAGGCCACAGAAGGGGCGGTCTTTAGCATCGATTCGCGCTGACTCACCTCGGCATACCAGGCTGCCAGGTTCGGCTGGCGCTCGCGCCAGCCAAGGTCCGGCAGGCGCAGGTCGATGTAGCCCAGCGCGCAGGCCACTCCGATTGCCGCTACGTCGAACACCGAGGCCAGTTCGGCCAGGTGCTCGTCTTCCAGGTGCGCCAGCGCGCGCCGGATCTTGTCCTGCTGGGCGTCGACCCACGGCGTCCAGCGCTTGTCCTCAGGGCGCAGGAAGGTCTCGTAGCGCGCCACCACCGCCGCGTCCATGATCGCATCGGCCAGCGACGCCAGGGTCAGGCGCCGCCAGCGCGCCGGGCCCTCGCGCGGGATCAGCGGGTTGCCCACATGCTGATGGTCGAGAAACTCGACGATCACGCGGCTGTCATGCAGCACCGTGCCGTCCTCCAGGCGCAACGCCGGGATCTTGCCCGCCGGGTTGCCCAGGTTCAGCTCGGCATCGGTCTTGATCGGGCTCAGGTCGACGGGATGCAGGGCTACCCGCTCGGCCTGCCCGGTTTCGTGCAGCAGCACGCGAACCTTGCGCACGAACGGCGAGGCGGCGGCATGGAACAGGGTCATGCTCGGTGTGCTCATGGCGTGGCCTCAGTTGCCTTGCAGGCTGGGTGGCAGGCACACGCCAGTGCCGCCGATGCCGCAGTAGCCATTCGGGTTCTTGGCCAGGTACTGCTGGTGATAGGCCTCGGCGAAGTACACGGTCGGTGCCTGGGCGATCTCGGTGGTGATCTGGCCGAAACCGGCCTTGTTCAGCTCGGCCTGGTAGGCCTGCTTGCTGGCCTCGGCCAGTTCCAGCTGTTCGGGGCTGGTGCAGTAGATGGCCGAACGGTACTGGGTGCCGACGTCGTTGCCTTGGCGCATGCCCTGGGTGGGGTTGTGCAGCTCCCAGAACATGGTCAGCAGGTCCTGGTAGCTGACCTTGGCCTTGTCGAACACCACCAGCACCACTTCGGTGTGGCCGGTCAGGCCCGAGCAGACTTCTTCGTAGGTGGGGTTGGGGGTGAAACCGCCGGCGTAGCCGACCACGGTGCTGACCACACCTTCACGCTGCCAGAAGCGCCGCTCGGCGCCCCAGAAGCAGCCCAGGCCAAAGATCGCGAAATCGACGTCTTCGAAGAACGGGCCCAGCAGCGGTGTGTCTTCGAACACGAAATGCTTCTCGGGCAGCGTCATCGGGGTCTCGCGACCCGGCAGCGCCTGTTCGGCGGCAGGCAGTACGTTTTTGTTCACAAGAATCTCCGAGCGCAGGACCATGGGCGGTTCCTCTTCAAGGCAGGATGTGTAGGGGGTAGACCCGTAGTGTGCCCGAGTGTTTCGCCGCTGTCAGGCGATTGGGCCACGCGGATAGCGCTTGAGTTTTTCGATCAGCTCGCTGCCGGGGATCGGCCGGTCGAACAGGTAGCCCTGGCCGACGTCGCAGCGGTGGCGGCGCAGGAACGCCAGCTGTTCGGCGGTCTCGATGCCTTCGGCCACCACCTTGAGCTTGAGGTTGTGAGCCATGGCCACCACTGCCGAGGTGATTTCCATATCGTCCTGGTTGTCCGGGATCTCGTGGATGAAGCTGCGGTCGATCTTGATGATGTCGATCGGGAATTTCTTCAGGTAGCTGAGCGAGGAGTAGCCGGTGCCGAAGTCGTCCATGGCCAGGGTCAGGCCCAGTTGCTTGAGCTCGTCGAGCTGGCGGTGGGTATCCTCGGTGGCTTCGAGCAGCAGGCCCTCGGTCAGTTCCAGTTCCAGCAGGTGTGGCGGCAGGGCTTCTTCCTTGAGGATGTTGGCGATCGAGCTGACCAGCTCCGGGTCGGAGAACTGCTTGGGCGACAGGTTGATCGCCACCTGCAGGTTGCCCATGCCCTCGGTGCTCAGCAGCTGGCTCATGCGGCAGGCCTGGCGCGCGATCCACTTGCCGATGGGGATGATCAGCCCGGTTTCCTCGGCCACGCTGATGAACTGGTCGGGGCGGATCATGCCCCGCTCCGGGTGGTTCCAGCGTAGCAAGGCCTCCAGGCCGAGCAGGCGGCCGCTGCGCAGGCACAGCTTGGGCTGGTAGAACACGTCCAGTTCGTTCTGGGTCAGGGCGCGGCGCAGGTTGTTTTCCACGAACAGCTTGTAGCTGGCCTCGGCGTTGAGCGCCTCGGTGAACACCTGCACCTGGTGCTTGCCGTTGGCCTTGGCCTTGTGCAGGGCCAGGCCGGCGTTCTTCATCAGGGTCTGCGGGTCGCGCCCGTGCAGCGGCGCACACGCCAGGCCCACCGAGCCGGTCACGCTGATCAGCTGGTTGTCGACGAACATCGGCTTGTCGAGGGTGTTGAGCAACTGCTGGGCCACCTGCTGGCCGGCATCCAGGCTGCTGTCCTCCAGCAGCACGGCGAATTCGTTGCTGGCAAAGCGCGCCAGGCTGCCACCGGGGCTCAGGCTGTTGCGCAGGCGCCGGGCCAGGCTGATCAGCAGCTTGTCGCCGGTCTGGTGCCCGAGGCTGTCGTTGATGCGCTTGAAGTTGTCGATGTCCACCAGCAGCAGGCAGATGGGGCTGTCGCTGTCGCGCTCGAAGCGCTCGTCGAGGCTGCGGATGAACGCCGGGCGGTTGCCCAGGCTGGTGAGGTTGTCGGTGTAGGCCAGGCGTTCGATGCGCTGCTGGGCCAGCTTGCTCTGGGTGATGTCTTCGTAGATGCCGATGTAGTGGGTCAACTCGCGGTTGTCGCCATACACCTTGGAGATCGACAGTTGGCCCCAGTAGGGCTCGAGGTTCTTGCGCCGGCTCTTGAATTCGCCCTGCCAGCTGTTGCCCATGGCCAGGCTCGACGGCGAGTCGAACAGCAGCTCGCTGAGGTTCTCCAGTGCGGTGAGCTCGGACAGGCGGTGGCCATGCACCTCTTCGGGTGTGTACTGGGTGATCTCGGTGAAGCTGGGGTTGACGTATTCCACCACGCCATCGCGGTTGACCAGCAGAAAGGCGTTGGCGCTTTGTTCCACCGCGCGCTGGAACAGGTGCAGGGCGCTGGTGGCGGTGCGCCGGTTGTGGTTGTTGATGACCTGGGCGAACTGGTCGGCCAGCTCGCCGGCAAAGGCGATTTCATCCGATTGCCAGGCCCGGGTCGAGCCGCTGTGTTCCATGCAGAGCACGCCGACCACCTGGCCGTCGATGCGGATGCTGGCATCGAGCATGGCGTGGATACCGCGCTGGCGCAGGCTCTCGGAGATTTCGCGGGTGCGTGGGTCGCGCGCCGCGTTGTGCGCATCGATGGCGCGGCTGGTGTGCAGCGCCTCGAGGTAGTCGGGAAATCGCCCGGCATCGATCGCCTCGGGCAGGCGGTACTCCTGGGTGGCGCGGTAGAACGCCGAGATCGGTTCCAGCTGCTGGCCTTCCAGGTACCAGATGCTGGCGCAGTCGATGCTGTAGATTTCGCAGGCACTGCGGGTGATCAGCTCGGCGGCTTCCTGCAGCGAGTTGTCGGCGCTGTAGCGCTGGCGCGCCAGGCGCAGGATCAGGTCCTGCTGGGCGCGTACCCGCTCCAGGTGCTCGAGCTGTTCCTGCTGCGCCTGCTGGTTGAGCTGCAGGGCGATCTGCAGGCGGTTGTTGCGGGTTTCGAGTTCTGCCGCCGAAAGGTCGGGTGTGTCGTTGGGCTGGGCATCGAGCACCAGCAGATAGCCGCGCAGCAACTGGCGGTTGTGCTGCCGGTAGGCTTCGCCCAGCTCCAGCATATTGAGCGGGCCCAGGCTGGTGTGCAGGGTATAACGCACCAGGTAGTACGGACGCTGCGCCAGTTGCAGCTCGATGGTGTCGTGCAGCTTGTAGCGTGCCTCGGGCTCCATCAGGCTGGCATAGGGCGAGCCGATCAGCGCACACAGGTCGACGGCCGCCTGGCCGAACTGACGCTCGCAGCCCGGGTCGAGGAACAGCATGGCCCAGCTGGCCTCATTCAGCCGCTCGAAACGCAGCATGCCGAGCCGCGAAGGCACCGGCAACTGCGTCACTACCTCGGCCACCGTACGGCTGGCGGCATCAGGTTGGCTTTTCATGGGAAGCTCGCTTCAAGAAGGCTGTTGGCGCGGGCTGGGCGAAGTGCTGCTACGCGTTTGAGCAAGGTTGCATCATGTGCTTGAGGCTGACAAGCAATAGAGTGGCCTGGCTTGATCTGTATCGGCTGACAGGTACAAATTCTTCAGTAATGCCGCGACGGATTGCGTCTGGCGGTGCCGCTCAAGGTGGGACGTTGAGCGGCACGGCATGAATCGCAGGCAAAAAAAGCCCCGCCAGATGGCGGGGTTGAGGTACGAGCGTGGCAGCTCGAAAACAGTGTCCGTGCTCCCCGGCAGGGGAGCACGGCGGGCAGCAGTTACAGCAGCATGGTGCGGATGTCGGTCAGCAGCTCGCCCAGGCGCTTGGTGAAGCGCGCGGCAGCGGCACCGTTGATCACGCGGTGATCGTACGACAGCGACAGCGGCAGCATCAGCTTGGGCTGGAACGCCTTGCCATCCCACACCGGCTGGATGGTGGCCTTGGACACACCCAGGATCGCCACTTCCGGCGCGTTGACGATCGGCGTGAAGCCGGTGCCGCCAATGTGACCGAGGCTGGAGATGGTGAAGCAGGCGCCCTGCATGTCGTCGGCAGAAAGCTTCTTGGTGCGGGCCTTTTCAGCCAGGGCCGCCGCTTCTGCAGCCAGCTGCAGCAGGCTCTTCTGGTCGACGTTCTTGATCACGGGGACCAGCAGGCCGTCTGGCGTATCCACGGCGAAACCGACGTTGACGTACTTCTTGCGAATGATCGCCTTGCCGCTAGGGGCCAGCGACGCGTTGAAGTCCGGCAGTTCCTTGAGCAGGTGCGCACAGGCCTTGAGCAGCAAGGGCAGCACGGTCAGCTTGACGCCGGCTTTCTCGGCCACGGCCTTCTGCGCAACGCGGAAGGCTTCCAGCTCGGTGATGTCGGCGCTGTCGAACTGGGTCACGTGCGGCACGTTCAGCCAGCTGCGGTGCAGGTTGGTGGCGCCAGCCTGCATCAGGCGGGTCATCGGCACTTCTTCGGTTTCACCGAAGCGGCTGAAGTCGACGGCCGGAATCGGCGGGATGCCCGCACCACCGGTCGCGCCGGCAGCCGGTGCTTCCTTGGCCTTCTGCATCATGGCCTTGACGTACACCTGCACGTCTTCCTTGAGCACGCGGCCGTGCGGGCCGCTGGCAGCCACGGCGCTCAGCTCGACGCCGAACTCGCGGGCCAGCTGACGCACGGCAGGGCCGGCGTGAACCTTGGCACCGCTTGGCGCTGGCGCAGCGGCCGGTGCCGGTGCGGCTTCGGCCTTGGCAGCCGGTGCGGCGGCAGGCGCAGCAGCCGGGGCCGCTTCAGCCTTGGCAGCCGGTGCAGCAGCGGCAGGCGCTGCTGGCGCGGCGGCGCCCTGGACCTTGAGCTTGAGGATGAAGTCGCCAGTGCCGACTTCGTCTTCGAGCTTGACGCCGATGCTTTCCACCACGCCGGCAGCCGGCGACGGGATTTCCATAGAGGCCTTGTCGGACTCCAGGGTAATCAGCGACTGGTCGGCTTCGACGCTGTCGCCGACCTTGACCAGCAGCTCGATGATCTTGGCCTTGCCCGACGAGCCGATGTCCGGCACGTGGATGTCCTGCACAGTGGCAGCCGCAGGTGCAGCGGCCGGTGCCGGGGCAGCCTCTGCAGCCGGGGCGGCAGCAGGCTTTTGTTCGGCGGCAGGCGCAGCGTCAGCCGGTGCCTCGGGCGCCGCAGCGGCGCCCTCGACTTCCAGTTCCAGCAGTTCGTCGCCTTCTTTCAGGCGGTCGCCCAGCTTGACCTTCAGGGCCTTGATCACACCGGCCTTGGGGGCCGGGATCTCCATGGATGCCTTGTCCGACTCCAGGGTCAGCAGGCTCTGGTCGGCTTCGATACGGTCGCCGACTTTGACGAACAGCTCGATGATTTCACCTTCACCGCTGCCGATGTCAGGTACGCGAATGAGTTCGCTCACTTAAAAATACTCCTCAGCAGTCCAGTGGGTTGCGCTTGTCCGGGTCGATGCCGAACTTGGTGATGGCATCGGCCACGACCTTCGGTTCGATCTCGCCACGGTCAGCCAGGGCTTCCAGGGCAGCCAGCACCACGAAGTGACGGTCGACTTCGAAGAAGTGACGCAGCTTCTTGCGGCTGTCGCTGCGACCGAAGCCATCGGTACCCAGGACCTTGAATTCCTTGCTCGGTACCCACTGACGAATCTGCTCGGCGAACAGCTTCATGTAGTCGGTAGAGGCGATGACCGGGCCCTTGCGGCCGCCCAGGCACTCCTCGATGTAGGTCTGCTTGGGCTTCTGGCCAGGGTGCAGGCGGTTGCTGCGCTCCACGGCCAGGCCGTCGCGACGCAGTTCGTTGAAGCTGGTGACGCTCCACACGTCGGCACCGACGTTGAACTCTTCACGCAGGATCTTCGCCGCTTCACGCACTTCGCGCAGGATGGTGCCGGAGCCCATCAGCTGGACGTGGTGCGCTGCGTCCTTGGTATCTTCCTCGAGCAGGTACATGCCCTTGATGATGCCTTCCTCGACACCGGCCGGAATGGCAGGCTGCTGGTAGGACTCGTTCATCACGGTGATGTAGTAGAAGACGTCCTGTTGCTCTTCGGTCATCTTCTTCATGCCGTCCTGGATGATCACCGCCAGCTCGTAGCCGTAGGTCGGATCATAGGTGCGGCAGTTCGGGATGGTCGCGGCCAGCATGTGGCTGTGACCGTCTTCGTGCTGCAGGCCTTCACCGTTGAGGGTGGTACGCCCGGCAGTACCGCCGATCAGGAAGCCACGGGTGCGGCTGTCGCCAGCGGCCCAGGCCAGGTCGCCGATACGCTGGAAGCCGAACATCGAGTAGAAGATGTAGAACGGCAGCATCGGCTGGTTGTGGTTCGAGTACGAGGTACCGGCGGCGATGAACGACGACATGGCGCCGGCTTCGTTGATGCCTTCCTCGAGGATCTGGCCCTTCTTGTCCTCGCGGTAGAACATCACCTGGTCCTTGTCGACGGGCTCGTAGAGCTGACCGACGGACGAGTAGATGCCCAGCTGGCGGAACATGCCTTCCATACCGAAGGTACGCGCTTCGTCCGGGATGATTGGGACGATGCGCTGGCCGATTTCCTTGTCCTTGACCAGCTGCGCGAGGATGCGCACGAAGGCCATGGTGGTGGAGATTTCACGGTCGCCCGAGCCGTCCAGGATCGCCTTGAGGGTTTCCAGTGGCGGGGTCGGGATGCTGAAGCTCTTGGCCCGGCGCTGTGGCACGAAACCGCCCAGGGCAGAACGGCGCTCGCTCAGGTAACGGGCTTCGGCGCTGCCTTCTTCAGGCTTGAAGAACGGCAGGTTCTCCAGGTCTTCGTCTTTGACCGGGATGTCGAAACGATCGCGGAAGTGACGCAGGCTGTCGACGTCGACCTTCTTGGTGTTGTGCGCGGTGTTCTTGGCTTCGCCAGCACCGGTGCCGTAACCCTTGATGGTCTTGGCCAGGATGACCGTAGGCTGGTCCTTGTGGTTGACCGCCTGATGGTAGGCTGCATAGACCTTGTACGGGTCGTGGCCACCACGGTTGAGCTTCCAGATCTCGTCGTCGGACAGGTCGGCGACCATGGCCTTGAGTTCCGGGGTGTTGAAGAAGTGCTCACGGACGAACGCGCCGTCCTTGGCCTTGTAGTTCTGGTACTCGCCGTCGATGACTTCGTCCATGCGGCGCTGCAGGATGCCGTCGACGTCCTTGGCCAGCAGTGGGTCCCAGAAACGGCCCCAGACCACCTTGTTGACGTTCCAGCCACCACCACGGAACACGCCTTCGAGTTCCTGGATGATCTTGCCGTTGCCGCGAACCGGGCCGTCGAGGCGCTGCAGGTTGCAGTTGATGACGAAGATCAGGTTGTCCAGCTTCTCGCGGCCTGCCAGGGAGATCGCACCCAGGGATTCCGGCTCGTCGCACTCGCCGTCGCCCATGAAGCACCAGATCTTCTGCTTGCCGGCAGGGATGTAGCCGCGGCTTTCCATGTACTTCATGAAACGTGCCTGGTAGATCGCCTGGATCGGGCCCAGGCCCATCGACACGGTCGGGAACTGCCAGAAGTCAGGCATCAGCCACGGGTGCGGGTAGGACGACAGGCCTTGACCATCGACTTCCTGACGGAAGTTGTTCATCTGGTCTTCGCTGATGCGGCCTTCCATGAAGGCACGGGCGTAGACGCCCGGCGAGGCATGGCCCTGGAAGTAGATCAGGTCGCCGCCGTGCTCGTCGGTCGGGGCCTGGAAGAAGTAGTTGAAGCCGATGTCGTACAGCGTGGCGCTGGAGGCGAAGCTGGAGATGTGGCCGCCCAGGTCCGAGTCTTTCAGGTTGGTGCGCATTACCATGGCCAGCGCGTTCCAGCGGACCAACGAGCGAATGCGGCGTTCCATGAACAGGTCGCCAGGCATGCGTGCTTCGTGGGTGACGGGAATCGTGTTGCGGTATGGCGTGGTGATGGCATACGGCAGCTGGGAGCCACTACGGGTGGCCAGCTCGCCCATACGGGTCATCAGATAGTGAGCGCGGTCTTCGCCTTCTTTGTCGAGAACCGACTCCAGGGCGTCCAGCCATTCCTGGGTTTCGACGGGATCGAGGTCTTGCATGGCTTGCTCCAGGGCGGAAAGGCTTCCAGAATCGGTTGCCTGAGTTTGCGACTGGCCTTTTGGGCAGACGACATGAAATTCTTGGATTACCGGGCGTTGTACCGGCGGCGTGTAGTTTTACTACAAATCGATCCTCATTACATGCGTTGACAGTAAAAAAGCAGTAGTAAAACTACACGGATAAGGCTCGTGGCCCCTGTTCGGGTTGTGGGATAAAACGATACCGGTGGTTAAAAACTGGTCGGCATGCGGTTGTTTGCGATGATTTCTATCAAAGAATTACGTTTTTCAGCTATTTATGACCTTTGTACGACAGTCGAACCGTACGCCGAGTTCCCTTGCCCAAGTGCCACCAACCCTTTCACGCCGATCAAGGATAGACCATGAGCCTGCCCCTGCTGGCCGAACTGCCCGCTGCCCTGCAACCGCTGGTCAGCCGTAATGCCACCTCTTTGCGCAACGCCGTCGCGGCCGTCGACGGGCTGAGCCTGGACGACTGGAACGAGCAGCGCTGGGCCGAGTTCGCCCGCGTGGCGGCAGCCAGCGATTTCGTGCTTGAACAGAGCGTGCGCGACCCGGCGATGCTGCTGGCCCTGGCCGCCAGCGGCGAGCTCGACCGCGCCTTCGCCGCCGGCGAGTTGTGTGCCCAGGTGGCCGGTGCGGCGCAGGCCGCCGGCAGCGAAGACGAACTGGCGCGCAACCTGCGCCGCCAGCGCACCCGCCAGCAGGTGCGCATCATCTGGCGCGACCTGACCCGCCAGGCCGACCTGGTGCAGACCTGCCGCGACCTGTCCGACCTGGCCGATGCCGCCATCGACCAGGCGTATCAATGGCTGTACCCGCGCCTGTGCGCGCAGTTCGGGACCCCCACCGGCAATCGCAGCGGCCTGCCCCAGCAGATGGTGGTGCTGGGCATGGGCAAGCTGGGGGCGGTGGAACTGAACCTGTCGTCGGACATCGACCTGATCTTCGCCTACCCCGAGGGCGGCGAAACCGTGGGCGTGAAGCGCCCGCTGGACAACCAGGAGTTCTTCACCCGGCTGGGCCAGCGCCTGATCAAGGCGCTGGACCCGATCACCGTCGACGGCTTCGTGTTCCGCGTCGACATGCGCCTGCGCCCCTACGGCTCGTCCGGCGCGCTGGTGCTCAGCTTCAATGCACTGGAGCAGTACTACCAGGACCAGGGCCGCGACTGGGAACGCTACGCCATGATCAAGGCCCGTGTGGTGGCCGGCGACCAGCAGGCCGGCGCGCAGCTGCAGGACCTGCTGCGCCCGTTCGTGTACCGGCGCTACCTGGACTTCTCGGCGATCGAGGCACTGCGCACCATGAAGCAGCTGATCCAGCAGGAGGTGCGGCGCAAGGGCATGGCCGAGAACATCAAGCTGGGCGCCGGTGGCATCCGCGAGGTGGAGTTCATCGCCCAGGCGTTCCAGCTGATCCACGGCGGGCGCGACCTGAGCCTGCAGCAGCGACCGTTGCTCAAGGTGCTGGCGACGCTCGAAGGCCAGGGCTACCTGCCGCCGGCGGTGGTGAGCGAGCTGCGCGAGGGCTATGAGTTCCTGCGTTATACCGAACACGCCATCCAGGCCATCGCCGACCGCCAGACCCAGATGCTGCCCGACGACGAACTGGACCGCGCACGTATCGCCTTCATGCTCGGTTTTGCCGACTGGGCGAGCTTCCACGCGCAACTGATGCACTGGCGCGGGCGCATCGACTGGCACTTCCGCCAGGTGATCGCCGACCCCGATGAAGAGGAAGGCGAGGAGGGCGAAGTGGTGGTCGGTGGCGAGTGGCTGCCGCTGTGGGAAGAAGCCCAGGACGAAGAGGCCGCCTGCCGTCAGTTGACCGACGCCGGCTTCGCCGATGCGGCCAGGGCGCTCAAGCAGCTGGCCAGCCTGCGCGCCAGCCCGCAGTTGCGTGCCATGCAGCGCCTGGGCCGCGAACGCCTCGATGCCTTTATACCGCGCCTGCTGGCGCAGGCGGTGGAGCATGCCGACCCGGACCTGGTGCTCGAACGCGTGCTACCGCTGGTGGAGGCCGTGGCGCGGCGCTCGGCCTACCTGGTGCTGCTGACCGAAAACCCCGGTGCGTTGCGCCGCCTGCTGACCCTGTGCGCCGCCAGCCCGTGGATCGCCGAGCAGATCACGCGCTTCCCGCTGCTGCTCGATGAACTGCTCAACGAAGGCCGCCTGTTCAGCCCGCCCCAAGCACCGGAGCTGGCCGCCGAGCTGCGCGAGCGTCTCACGCGCATCCCCGAGGATGACCTTGAACAGCAGATGGAAGCGCTGCGTCACTTCAAGCTGGCCCACAGCCTGCGCGTGGCCGCCTCGGAAATCGCCGGCAACCTGCCGCTGATGAAGGTCAGCGACTACCTGACCTGGCTGGCCGAAGCCATTCTCAACCAGGTGCTGGCCCTGGCCTGGCGCCAGACCGTGGCGCGTCATGGCCAGCCAAAGCGCAGCGATGGCAGCCTGTGCGACCCCGGCTTCATCATCGTCGGCTATGGCAAGGTCGGCGGCATCGAGCTGGGCCACGGCTCGGACCTGGACCTGGTGTTCATCCACGACGGTGACCCCCAGGCCGAGACCGATGGCGCCAAGCCCATCGACAGTGCGCAGTTCTTCACCCGCCTGGGTCAGCGCATCATTCACCTGCTGACCACCCAGACCAACTCCGGCCAGCTGTATGACGTGGACATGCGCCTGCGCCCGTCCGGCGCTTCGGGTTTGCTGGTGAGTTCGCTGGGCGCCTTCGAGCGCTACCAGCGCAACGAGGCCTGGACCTGGGAACACCAGGCACTGGTGCGTGCGCGGGTGCTGGTGGGCTGCCCGCAGGTGGGGGCGGCCTTCGAGGGGGTGCGGGCGCAGGTGCTGGGACAGGCCCGCGACCTGGACAAGCTGCGGGCCGAAGTCAGCGACATGCGCGCCAAGATGCGCGACAACCTCGGCACCCGGGCGACCCAGGCCGGGCTTGGGCCCAACGCCTTCGACAGCGGGGTTGCCTTCGATATCAAGCAGGATGCCGGTGGTATCGTCGATATTGAATTTATGGTGCAATACGCGGCCCTGGCCTGGTCCCACACGCACCCGGCACTGCTGCGCTACACCGACAACATCCGCATTCTCGAAGGGCTGGAGGAGGTCGGGCTGATGCCGGCCAGCGATGCAATTTTGTTGCGTGAAGTGTACAAGGCCTTCCGCTCCGCCGCGCACCGCCAGGCCTTGCAGAAGCAGGCCGGGGTGATCGACGCCGGGCAGTTCGTCGACGAGCGCCGGCAGGTACGGCGCATCTGGGGCGAGCTGGGGTTGACCTGAACGCGGGCTGAACAGCCACCAGGCGATACGGCGCAATGAAGCGGCGGCGACCACGTCCTACACTGAGTGGCGTACACTGGTCGCACCACGCCTGATTATAAAGAGGGGAGGCCAGGCTGTTGGAAAACAGGCTGTAGCCTCCCTGATCGTTTCTGGATAAAGCATGAGAATTTTGATCATTGGGCCCAGTTGGGTGGGCGACATGGTAATGGCGCAGACGCTGTTCCATGTGCTGAAGCAGCGTCACCCCGCGTGCGTGATCGATGTGCTGGCACCCGAATGGAGCCGCCCGATCCTCGAGCGCATGCCCGAAGTGCGCCAGGCCTTGAGCTTCCCGCTCGGCCACGGCGCGCTGGAACTGGCCACGCGCCGGCGCATCGGCAAGTCGCTGGCCGGTCAGTACGACCAGGCGATCCTGCTGCCCAATTCGCTCAAGTCTGCGCTGGTGCCGTTCTTTGCCGGTATCGCGCAGCGCACCGGCTGGCGTGGCGAGCTGCGCTACGGCCTGCTCAACGATGTGCGCACCCTCGACAAGGCGCGCTACCCGCTGATGATCGAGCGCTTCATGGCCCTGGGCTACCCCGCCGGTGCCGAGCTGCCCAAACCCTACCCGCGCCCCAGCCTGCAGATCGAGACCGCCAGCCGCGATGCGGCGCTGGCCAAGTTCGGCCTGAGCCTGGACCGCCCGGTGCTGGCGCTGTGCCCCGGCGCCGAGTTCGGCGAGGCCAAGCGCTGGCCCTCGGAGCATTACGCCAAGGTCGCGGAAATCAAGATTCGCGAAGGCTGGCAGGTGTGGCTGTTCGGCTCCAAAAACGACCATGCGGTGGGTGAATCGATCCGCGAGTGGCTGATCCCGGGCCTGCGTGAAGAGTCGGCGAACCTCAGCGGCGAGACCTCGCTCGCCGAGGCGATCGACCTGCTGTCGTGCAGCGATGCGGTGGTGTCCAACGATTCGGGGCTGATGCACGTGGCTGCAGCGCTCAATCGCCCGCTGGTGGCGGTGTACGGGTCGACCTCGCCGGGCTTCACCCCACCGTTGGCCGACCAGGTCGAGGTGGTGCGCCTGGGGCTGGAATGCAGCCCGTGCTTCGACCGCACCTGCCGCTTCGGCCACTACAATTGCCTGCGTCTGCTGGAACCGGAGGCGGTGGCCTCGGCGTTGCAGCGGCTCAACGGTCCGTCGCTGGTCGACGTCACGGTCGAGGTCGATTAAGTTGCGGGTACTGCTGATCAAGACCTCCTCGCTGGGGGATGTCATCCACGCGCTGCCGGCACTGACCGACGCGGCGCACGCCATTCCCGGCATCCGCTTCGACTGGGTGGTCGAGGAAGGCTTCGCCGAAATCCCCACCTGGCACCCTGCGGTCGATCACGTGATCCCGGTGGCCATCCGTCGCTGGCGCAAGAACCTCTGGCAAACCTTGAAGAACGGCGAATGGCGCCAGTTCAAGAAGCGCCTGCGCGAGCGCAAGTACGACCTGGTGATCGACGCCCAGGGCCTGGTGAAAAGCGCCTGGCTGACCCGCTACGTCAAGGCGCCGGTGGCCGGGCTGGACCGCTACTCGGCACGCGAGGGGCTGGCCAGCCGCTTCTACGACCGGCGCCTGTCGGTGGCCCGCGGGCAGCATGCGGTGGAGCGGGTGCGCCAGCTGTTCGCCCTGGCGCTGGGCTACGACCTGCCCTCGGGGCTGGGTGACTACGGCCTGGATCGCTCGCGCCTGGAAGAGATACCCACCAAGCCCTACGTGGTGTTCCTGCATGGCACCACCTGGGACACCAAGCACTGGCCCGAACTGTACTGGCGCCAGTTGGCCGAACGCCTGGGGCGTACCGGCCTGCATATCTGCCTGCCATGGGGCAACCCGGCCGAAAAGGCCCGCGCCGAGCGCATCGCCCAGGGCCTGAAGAACGCCCAGGTGCTGCCCAGGCTGAACCTGGCCGGGGTCGCCCGGGTGCTGGCTGCCGCCAAGGCCTGCGTGGCCGTCGACACCGGCCTTGGGCACCTGGCGGCGGCACTCGATGTGCCTACCCTGTCGCTGTTCGGCCCTACCAACCCGGGCCTGACCGGGGCCTACGGCAAGGCCCAGGTGCACCTGGGCAGTGACTTCCCCTGCGCCCCGTGCCTGCAGAAGAAGTGCACCTACAAGCCGAGCGCCGACGACCGGCGCCGGTTCGATCTCAAACGCGAGTGGCCGCTGTGCTTCACTCGCCTGAACCCCGAGCGTGTGGCGAGCCAGTTGAGCGCGTTGCTGCGGGCAGAGGATGTGCGTTGATGCAACTGGCCTTTGTGCTCTACAAGTATTTCCCCTTCGGCGGCCTGCAGCGTGACTTCATGCGCATCGCCCTGGAGTGCCAGCGCCGTGGCCACCAGATCCGGGTGTATGCCCTGATCTGGGAGGGCGACGTGCCCGAGGGCTTCGAAGTGCTGGTGGCGCCGGTCAAGGCGCTGTTCAACCATCGGCGCAACGAGAAGCTCACCGACTGGATGCAGGCCGACCTGGCCAGGCGCCCGGTCGACCGCCTGATCGGCTTCAACAAGATGCCGGGGCTGGACGTGTACTACGCCGCCGACGGCTGCTTCGAGGACAAGGCGCAGAACCTGCGCCACTCGCTGTACCGCCGCTGGGGCCGCTACCGCCACTTTGCCGAGTACGAGCGTGCGGTGTTCGGCAAGGACGCCAAGACCCAGATCCTGATGATCTCCGAGGTCCAGCAGCCGCTGTTCGTCAAGCACTACGGCACCCCCGCCGAGCGCTTCCACCTGCTGCCCCCGGGCATCAGCCAGGACCGCCGGGCGCCGGCCAATGCCGCCGAGATCCGCGCCGAGTTTCGCCGCGAGTTCAACCTGGCGGACGACGAGCGCCTGCTGGTGCAGATCGGCTCGGGCTTCAAGACCAAGGGCGTGGACCGCAGCCTCAAGGCGCTGGCCGCCTTGCCCAACAGCCTGCGCAAGCGCACCCGGCTGATGGTCATCGGCCAGGACGACCCCAAGGTGTTCCAGCTGCAGAGCGCGACCCTGGGGCTGACCGAGCAGGTGCAGTTCCACAAGGGCCGCAGCGATATCCCGCGCTTTCTGCTCGGGGCCGACGCACTGATCCACCCGGCCTACAACGAGAACACCGGCACCGTGCTGCTCGAAGCCGTGGTGGCCGGGTTGCCGGTACTGGTTTCGGCAGTGTGCGGCTATGCCCATTACATCGCTGAGGCCGATGCCGGCCTGGTGCTCGACGAGCCGTTCGAGCAGGAGCAACTCAACCGCTACCTGCAACGTATGCTCGAAGACGATGCGGCGCGTGCCGACTGGGGCCGCAACGGCCTGGCATTCGCCGACACCGCCGACCTGTACAGCATGCCGCAGCATGCGGCCGACGTGATCCTGGCGCAGGAGCGCGCATGAAACTGATACTGGCTGAACCCTTCAAGCGCCTGTGGGCCGGGCGCGATGCCTTCGACGCCGTCGAGGCCCTGCAAGGCGAGGTGTACCGCGAGCTGGAAGGCCGGCGCACGCTGCGCACCGAGGTCGAGGGCAACGGTTATTTCGTCAAGATCCACCGCGGCATCGGCTGGGGCGAGATCTTCAAGAACCTGTTCACCGCCAAGCTGCCGGTGCTCGGTGCCGGCCAGGAATGGCAGGCCATCCAGCGCCTGCACCAAGTCGGGGTGCCGACCATGACCGCGGTGGCCTACGGCGAACGCGGCAGCAACCCGGCGACCCAGCATTCGTTCATCGTCACCGAGGAGCTGGCGCCCACCGTCAGCCTCGAGGACTTCAGCCTCGACTGGGTCAGGACGCCGCCGGCGCCGCGTCTCAAGCGCGCGCTGATCGCCGAGGTGGCGCGCATGACCGGCATGATGCACCGCGCCGGGGTCAACCACCGCGACTGCTACATCTGCCACTTTCTGCTGCACACCGACCGCCCGGTAACCCCGGACGACTTCAGGCTGTCGGTGATCGACCTGCACCGGGCCCAGACCCGCGCCAGCATTTCCCGACGCTGGCGCGACAAGGACCTGGCCGCGCTGTACTTCTCGGCGCTGGACATCGGCCTGACCCGACGCGACAAGCTGCGCTTTCTGCGCGGCTACTTCCAGCAGCCGCTGCGCCAGATCCTGGCCGAGCACGCCACCTTGCTGCGCTGGCTGGAGGGCAAGGCAAACAAGCTCTACGAGCGTAAACAACGGTATGGGGACGCGCTCTGATGGCGGGTTGGACACTGGAGCCGGCCTACTCGGCCCTGGCACAGGATTTCGGCAGCATCGATGCGGTGTTCGCGCTCAAGGGCGAACGCCTCACCCACGACCCGCTCAGCGAAGTGATTCGCGTGGAGCGCGGCGGGGTGAACTACTACGTCAAGCGCTACACCGGCGCCGGCAAGGGCCTGCGCCGCTACCTGGGGCGCCCGCGGATCAAGGCCGAGTGGCAGAACCTCAAGCAGTTCGCCAAGTGGGACATCCCCACCGCCGAGGTGGTGGCCTGCGGCCTGGAACGGCGCGGCTTCGCCTTCCACCGGGGCGCCATGATCACGCGCGAGCTGCCGCGCACCGAGGACCTCTCGGCGCTGGCCAAGCGCAACGATCCGCGCCTGGCAGATGCCGGCTGGGTCGACCATGTCAGCCGACAGCTGGCCCGCCACACGCGGGTGATGCACGACCATCACTTCACCCACAACGACCTCAAGTGGCGCAACCTGCTGGTCGATGACAAGGGCATGCTGTTCTTCATCGACTGCCCGACCGGTGCGTTCTGGGTCGGCTTCATGCTGCGCTATCGCATCACCAAGGACCTCGCCTGCCTGGACAAGGTGGCCAAGTATCACCTGTCGGCCACCCAGCGCCTGCGGTTCTACCTGCAATATCGCCGTCGCGATCGCCTGAACGCGTCGGACAAGCGCCGCGTGCGGCACGTCGTGACGTTTTTCGAGGGGCGCGAATGAGTGATTTCCTGGCCAGTGCCGAAGCTGCACTGCTTGAACGCCACGGCCTGAACAGCTTCGAGGCGCTGTGGGCGCTGCAGCTGGACGCCGTGGACGAGCCCAACACCGGGCGCGGCGGCTGGAGCCGCGTGTACCGCCTGGAGCTGGAGGGCAAAGGGTTCTACCTCAAGCGCCAGAGCGACTACCTCACGCGCACCCTGCACAGCCCCTTCGGCGAGCCGACCTTCGCCCGCGAGTTTCGCAACATCAAGCGCTACCAGAAGCTGCAGATCCCGGCCTTGCAGGCGGTGTTCTACGCCGAGCGCCGGGTCGACGGCGAGCGCCGCGCGATCCTGATGACCCGTGCGCTGGATGACTGGAGCGATCTTGACCACCTGCTCGGGCAGTGGCCGCAACTGGCCCTGGAGCAGCGCCAGGGCATCCTGCGCGCCTGTGGCGAACTGGCCCGCACGGTGCACGCGGCGGGGCAGGTGCATGGCTGCTTCTACCCCAAGCACATCTTTTTGCGCGAGCGCAGCGAAGGCTGGCAGGCGCAGTTGATCGACCTGGAGAAAACCCGGCCGCTGCTGCTGGGCCAGCGTGATCGCCTCAAGGACCTGGAGCCGCTGCTGCGTCGTGCTGGCGCATGGAGCGAGAGCGATGTACGGCTGATGCTGGCCGCCTACCTGGAGCAACCGGCCGACAGTACGCTGGTGGATACCTGGCTGCAGCGCCTGCTGCATCGCCGTCGTGAAAAAGAGGCCCGCTGATGCGTTTGTCTGAACTCAAGGACGCCGGGCGCAGCCCGCAACTGCCATTGAGCATTGCCCTGGCCGACGCCGCCGGGCCGGCCGAGCTGCAACTGCTCAGCCTGCTGCGGGTGCTGCCGGGGCAGCGGTATGTCGGTGCCGGGATCTGGCGTGGCAAGCCGGTGCTGGCCAAGCTGCTGGTGGGCAGCAGCGCCGCCCGCCACTTTCAGCGCGAACTGGACGGTGCGCGCCTGCTGGCCAGCCAGGGGCTGACCACGCCGTTGCTGCTGGCCGACGGCCTGCGTGAAGGCGAGGGCGGCTGGCTGCTGTTCGAATTTCTTGAGCACGCCCACAGCCTGGCGGATGCCTGGGCGGCGGTCGAGGGCCTGCCGGTGCTTGCCGATGCCCAGCAGGAAGTGCTGGGCGAAGCCCTGCGCGCCGTGGCGCAGATGCATGCCAAGGGCCTGTGGCAGGCCGACCTGCACCTGGACAACCTGCTGCGCCATGGCGGGGAGCTGTACCTGATCGATGGCGCGGGGGTGAAGGCCGAAACCCCGGGCCAGCCGCTGTCGCGTCAGCAGGTGCTGCAGAACCTGGGGGTGTTCTTTGCGCAGTTGCCCAAGCGCCTGGAGCCCTTCGTCGAGGAACTGCTGGTGCACTACGTGCTGGTCAACGGCGAGCATGCGCTGCCGCTGGAAGCCTTGCAGAAGCAGATCGACAAGGTGCGCAGCTGGCGTCTGAAGGACTACCTGGACAAGGCCGGTCGCGAGTGCACGCTGTTCAGCGTGCAGCGCGGGGCCTCGGGCCTGCGCGCGATCCGTCGATCGGAGGTGGCGGCCATGCTGCCGGTGCTGGAGCAGGCCGACGCGCTGATCGACCAGGGCCACCTGTACAAGACTGGCGGCGCGGCGAGCGTGGCACGGGTCGAGGCGGGCGGTCGCAGCCTGGTGCTCAAGCGCTACAACATCAAGAACACCGCCCACTGGTTCAAGCGCTTCTGGCGCCCCAGCCGGGCCTGGCATTCGTGGATCGAAGGGCATCGCCTGGAGTTCCTCGGCATCGCCACGCCCAGGCCGCTGGCAGTGCTGGAGCAGCGCGTGCTGGGGCTGCGCAGCCGTGCGTACCTGGTGACCGAGTATGCCGACGGGCCAGACCTGATCGAGAGCTTTGCGCCCTACGTCGACAGCGCCGAGGTGCCAGAGGAGCAACTGCAAGCGCTGCAGACCCTGTTGCAGCAGCTGATGGGCGAACGCATCAGCCACGGCGACCTTAAGGGCCACAACCTGTTCTGGCAGGACGGTCAATGGTCGCTGATCGACCTTGATGCGATGTGCCAGCACGCCACCCAGCTCAGTTTCGCCAAGGCCTTCGCCCGTGACCGGGCGCGGTTGTTGCGCAACTGGCCGGCGGACAGTGCGTTGCACCAGCGGCTGGATGAGTGCCTGCCGAAACTGGCTGACTGACCTGCGCCTTCGCCGACAAGGCCGGCTCCTGCAGACGACGTGAAACCTTGCAGGCGCCGGCCTTGCCGACCAAGACTATCGCGCGGCCGGCCAAAAACCTCGCAGGCTGTACCCCACCGGCAGGGCCAGCCCCACCCACGCCAGCACATCCCACGGGCCATCCCCCAGCAGCGCCGCGAACAGCCCCACTGCGCCCAGCAGGGCAATCAGGCCCGGCATGCCGAACACCTTCCAGAACCTCGATTCACGCTTCATCACGTCGCCTGCGTACCCACCACAAATACACGCCGCTGCCGAGCACGATGATCGTCAGCACATCCAGCAGCGCCCATAGAATCTGCATCGGCCGGCCGCCGTAGTCGCCAAAGTGCAGCGGCTGCGACAGGCCCATCGCGTCCATGTACCACGGCCGCTCGCCAATCGCCGTCACCTGCAAGGTGCTGGCATCGATCAGTACCGGGGTCAGCAGGTGAGCGGTCAGGTGGGTGCTGCCCTTCATGAACACCGCATAGTGGTGCTCGCTGGAAAAGCGCGTGCCGGGGAAGGCGATGAAGTCCGGCTGCATGCCCGGCGCCGCCTCGGCGGCAATGTCCAGCAGACGGCTGGCCGGGGCCAGTGCGGTCAGCGGCGGTGCATCGCGGTACGGTGCGATCATCGCGCTGAGGCTGTCGTTGCGCCAGGCGGCGATGACCAGGTCGGACAGCGCGCTGATCACCCCGGTCACGCCCACCACCAGCGCCCAGGTCAGGGTCACGATGCCGATCAGGTTGTGCAGGTCGAGCCAGCGCAGGCGCCGCGATTTGTCGTGGCGTACCGTGGCGAACTTCAGCCTGCGCATGAATGGCGCGTACAGCACCCCCCCGGAGATGATCGCCACCACGAACAGCAGGCCCATGAAGGCCAGCAGCAGCTTGCCCGGCAAGCCGGCGAACATGTCCACATGCAGGCGCAGCATGGTCAGCATGAAGCCGCCGTTGGCCGAGGGCATCTCCACCACCTCGCCAGTACGCCCGTCGAGCATGAAGGTGTGCGACGAGTTGGGCTCGGTACCGGCGGTGGCGGCCATGATCGCGATCACGCCGTTGCTGTCGTCCTCGTCCCAGCCGAAGTACTGCATCACCTCGCCCGGGCGATGGGCCTGGGCCTTGAGCACCAGGGCCTGCAGGTCGAGTCTGGGTGTGTCGGCCGGCATTACCTTGAGCTCGGGCGCATCGCCCAGCAGGTGGTCGATCTCGTGGTGGAAGATCAGCGGCAGCCCGGTCAGTGCCAGCAACAGCAGAAACAGCGTGCACACCAGGCTGCTCCAGGTATGCACCCACGACCAGCGACGTATGGTTTGGCTCTTCATCGTTGGCCCTAGAACGTGTAGTTCACGCTGGCGACCACGTTGCGCTGGTCGCCGTAGTAGCACCAGAACCCGTCGCAGTTGGCCAGGTAGTCCTTGTTGAACAGGTTCTTGGCTTCCACCGCCACGCTCAGCCCCTTCATGCTGCTGTCCAGGCGACCCAGGTCGTAGTGCACGGCAGCGTCGTACACGGTGTAGGAGCCTACATGCGCCACCTCGGTGTTGGCGGTGTTGCCGTAGGTATCGCCGACATAGCGAACCCCGGCGCCCATGCCGAAGCCGTCCAGCGGGCCGGCGTGCCAGGTGTAGTCGGCCCACAGGGTGGCCTGGTTGCGCGGGATCAGCGCCATGCGGTTGCCGACTTCGCCAGGCACGCCCTTGCGGATCTCGGTATCGGTGTAGGTGTAGGAGCCGACCAGTTTGAGGTTGTCGGTGATGGCGCTGGTGGCTTCCAGCTCGATGCCGCGCACCTGCAATTCACCGACACTGCGAGAGATGCTGCCTTCGGTGACCTTCACGTTGCTCTGGCGCAGGTCGTAGGCGGCTGCGGTCAGCAGGGTGTTGCTGCCCACCGGCTGGAACTTGACGCCCACTTCGTACTGGCGGCCTTCGGTGGGCTTGAACGACTGTGCTGCATCAACGTTGGCGCCGGTGGTCGGCTGGAACGACTCGGTGTAGGACAGGTACGGGGTGAGGCCGTTGTCGAACACGTAGCTCAGGCCCACGTTGCCGGTGAAGGCCTTGTCGCGCTGGGTGCTGGTGGCGTCGCCCTTGTTGTGGAAGGTGGTGCCGGTGTGAATCCAGTCCTCACGCCCGCCCAGGGTCAGGCGCCAGTTGTCCAGGGCGATCTGGTCCTGCACGTAGACGCCGGTCTGGCGGGTTTGCTGGCCGTAGTCCTGCAGCGCGAAATAGTTCACGTTGGACATGTCGGCGCCATACACCGGCCGGATCACGCTGATTGGCGGCACGTTGATGCCGCTGATGTTGCCGTTGGCGTCGTAGTTGTACGAGCCGCCATACAGCCACTGGTAGTTGGTGTTGGAGCGCTGATGGTCCAGGCCCAGCAGCAGGGTGTGCTCCAGCGCGCCGGTGCTGAAGTTGGCCTGCAGGTTGTTGTCGACAGCGAACTGGCTGATGTCTTCGTTGACGATCCCGGCCTCGCGGTTGACCGTGCCGTCGGGTTCGACGGTATTGAAGGTGGCCACGTTGACCGCGCGAAACGACAGGTCGCTCTTGGTGTAGCGCAGGTTCTGGCGCAGCTGCCATACGTCGTCGAGGCGGTGCTCGAAGGCGTAGCCCAGGGCGTAGTAGGTGCGGTCGTAGAAGTCCCAGCCCGGCTCACCGAGGTTCTTGTGATGGGAAATCTTCGCCCCGGCAGGCGAGGCCAGCCGGGTGCCCTGCAAGGGCAGGAACTGCCCGGTGATGCCGGTATCGTCGCGGGTGAACTGCGAGATGAAGGTCAGGCTGGTGTCGTCGTCGACGTTCCAGGTCAGGCTGGGGGCGAGGTTGTAGCGCTTGTCGGGAATATGGTCGACCGGTGCGTTGCTGTCGCGTACCACGCCGCTGACGCGGTACAGAAACTGGCCGGCGTCGTCGATCTTGCCGGTGCTGTCGAAGTTGATCTGCCGGTGTTCGTTGCTGCCGACCTGGGCTTCGATCTGGTGCGCGCTTTCGGCCTGCGGGCGTCGGCTGAGCATGTCGAGCATGCCGCCGGGCGGGGTCTGGCCATACACCGAAGAGGCCGGGCCGCGCAGTACGGTGATGCGTTCCAGGTTCCAGGGTTCGACCTTGGGGTTGGCGAACGAACCCTTGGGCAGCGGCAGGCCGTCGAGAAACTGGGTGGGGTCGAAGCCGCGCACGCGCAGCCAGTCGGCGCGCGAGTCCGAGCCATAGCCGCTGCTTTGCACGCCCGCGGTGTAACGCAGCGCGTCGTTGAGGTTGAGCACCTGGCGCTGGTCGAGCTGTTCGCGGGTGATCACCGACATCGAGCGTGGCGCCTCGACGATCGGAGTGTCGGTCTTGGTGCCGGCGGCGGTGCGGGTGGCGACGTAGCCGGTGGCCGGGCCCCAGGCGCTCTCGTAGTCGCCGGCGGCGTTGATGCTGGTTTCCGGCAGGGCCAGGCTGCCTTCGGGGGCGGCGATCAGGCTGTAGGTGCCGGCGCTGCTCTGCTGCAGTTGCAGGCCGGTGCCGCGCAGGGCGGCCTGCAGGGCGCCGAGGCCGTCGTACTGGCCGCTGACCGGCGCCGAGGTGCGTCCGCTGGCCAGGCTCGGGTCCAGGGTCAGGGCAATGCCGGCCTGGCTGGCGATCAGGTTGAGGGTGGTCGACAACGGCCCGGCGGGCAGGCTGTAGCTGCGCGCGGCGCTCGATTCGGCGGCGATGGCGGCGGTGCTGGTCAGGGCCAGGGTCAGCAGGCAATGACGCAACAGCTTTTCAAGGGGACGGGACATGCAGCGGTTCCTCGGCGCAATAGTGCTAACTAGCTTCCATGCCGAGTGAAAAGGGAAAAGTGTCAGGGGGTGGGTAAAAAATAATGTTGAGGCCTTCGCCGGCAACGACCGCTCCTGCAGGAGGGCGTTGCAGGCGAAGGCGTTTTACGGGGTCTCGCCCTTGGCCACGATCGTCACCCACCATGGCGTGCGCTTTTGCACCTGCACCGGCAAGGTCGGCAGCAGCGACTGCAGCGCAAGGTCGGTGTCGTGCAGCGGGAAGCTGCCGGTAATGCGCAACCCGGCCACCTCCGGCGACACCCCCAGGTAGCCGCTGCGGTAACGCCCCAGCTCCTGCACCAGCGCATCCAGGCGCACGTTGTCGACCACCAGCATGCCGTGGGTCCAGGCGTCGGCGCCCAGGGCCAGCGGATCGATGCTGCCCAGCTGGTCGTGACTCATCATCACCTGCTGGCCTTCGCGCACGATCTGCTCGTCGCCGCTGTCCTGCGGCTTGGCTGCCACCGCCGACTGCAACACGCTCAGGCGCGTGCCCTGGTCTTCCAGGCGCACCAGGAAGCGTGTGCCCAGTGCGCGCAGGCGCCCGTCGGCCGTGGCGACGATGAACGGACGGTCATCCTTGTGCCCGGTCTCGATGGAAATCTCGCCTTCGCGCAGCACGATCAGGCGCTGCTGGCCATCGAAGCGAACATCCACCGCCGAATGGGTGTTGAGGCTGAGCAGGGTGCCGTCCTCCAGACGCAGGCTGCGCTGCTCGCCGGTGGCCGTGCGCTGGTCGGCCAGCCAGTAGTCCAGGCTCTGGTGGGTACTCAGCCAGCCGAGCAGGCCGCCCACCAGCACGATGCTGGCCAGCCCGCTGCCCAGCTTGCGCACGCGCTGGCGCAGGCCGGCCCGGGTTTCGCCCAGGGCCTTGCGCGCCGGGCCGGCCGCCGCGGCGAAGCGCTGGTTGAGCATGCCCAGCTGCATCCAGGCCCGCGCATGTTCTTCGTCTGCCGCGTGCCAGCGCTCGAAATCGGCACGCTCCTCGGCGCTGCCCGCATCCAGGCACAGCTGCCATGCGATGGCGGCATCGAGCACCTTGGCCGATACCGGCCTGCTACTGAAGCCGTTCATGTCGGCTCGCCGTACAGCGCCACATAGCACTGGCGCATGCCCTGGGCCAGGTACTGGCGCACCCGCGACACCGACACGCCCAGGCGCTCGGCGATCTCGGCATGGCCCATGCCGTCGAGGCGGTTGTACAGGAACGCGGCGCGCGCCTTGCTCGACAGCTTGCCCAGCAGGCGGTCGATGGCCTTGAGGTCTTCGAGGATCAGGTGCTGTTCTTCCGGTGAGGGCTGCTCGGCTTCGGGGATCAGCATCAGTTCGGCGAGGTATGCCTGCTCCAGTGCCGCCCGGCGAAAGTGGTCGAACAGCAGGCCGCGCGCCACCGCGGCCAGGAACGCCCGCGGCTCGCGTGGTGCGGGCAGTTGCTCGCGCCCGAGCAGGCGCACGAAGGTGTCCTGGCTCAGGTCTTCGGCGCGCTCGGCACAGGCGACGTTGCGCCGCAGCCAGCCCAGCAGCCAGCCGCGATGGTCACGGTACAGCGCACCAACCAGCTCACCGTGTGGGCTTTGCACTGACGACAAGGTGTTCCCCGGAATAGATGCGTTAACTAACGAGAATTATTCGCGATTGTGTCAGAGCCGCTGGCACTGTGCAATTAACGCTCATCGGATGACGTATCCGGGGGCTGGTCAGAAGCCGTGGCTGTGTTGCCGTCGCCGGCGCCAGCCTTGCAGGCGATGCTCCAGCAGCAGCGGGCTGTCGATGTGCTGGCGTCGCGCCTGGCTGAACAGGATCAGTGCCAGTTCGGCAGTGACCTGTGCATCGGCGCTGGCGTGGTGGCGTTCACCGGCCTGCAGGCCGAAGTGTGCGGTCCAGTCGTCGAGCCCGGCGTCGCGCAACACCACGTCGGGGTTGAGCAGCGGGGCCAGCTCGGCCACGTCGATGAACGGGTGCTGCAGGCGGTAGCCCAGGCTGTCCTTCAGGGCGCGGCTGAGCATGCGCTGGTCGAAGCCGGCGTGGAACGCCAGCAGCGGGCTGTCGCCGATGAACGCCATGAGGTCGAGCAGTGCATCGGCCGGCACGCAGCCGGCGGCAATCGCACTGGGCCCCAGGCCATGGATCAGCACGCTGGGGCCCGGCTTGTGGTCATGCCGGTGCAGGGTGCGCTCGAACTGCTGGCTGAAGTCGATGGCGCCGTCCTCGATCACCACCGCGCCAATCGACAGCACCTGGTCGCGGTTCAGGTTCAGGCCGGTGGTTTCCAGGTCCAGCACCACCCAGCGCTGGGCGCGCAGGGTGTGGTCCTGCAGCGGGGCTGGGCCGGGCAGTTGGGCCAGACGCTGCTGCTGGGCGGCGTCCAGTGCGGGTTGGCTGGGGCGCAGCCAGGCGAACAGGCTCATGACAGGTCGCTCATAGTTGGTAGCGCAGGGCCAGGCTGCTTTGCAGACGCTGGGCCTGGCGCAGCGATTCGCGCAGGATGCGCCGGTCCAGGTCGTTGAGGCTGTCGGGGTCGACGCGGTTGGAGTAGGGCAGGTTCTGGCGGGTCTGCAACTGGTGCTGCTGCATGCGGGTCTGCTGGATGAAGTGGTAGGCCTCTTCATAGGCGCCGCCATCGAGCGGGTCGATCACTTCCTTGCCTACCAGCTGGCGCAGGCGCTCCAGGGTGTTGTTGGCGTGCACGCCATTGGCCAGCGCCAGCAGGCGCGCGCCGTCGACGAAGGGCGTGAGGCCCTGCACCTTGAGGTCGAGGGTGGCGGCCTTATCGTTGCCGCTGCGGGTCAGCACGAACTCGCGAAAGCGCCCCACGGGCGGGCGCTGACGCAGGGCGTTGGCGGCCATCATGCGCTGGAACAGGCGGTTGTCGGCGACCTGGTCGAGGATGCCCTGGCGCAGTTGTTCGCACGCCTGTTCGTCACCCCACACCACGCGCAGGTCGAAATAGATGCTCGAGGCCAGCAGGTTCTCGGGGGTGGCTTCGCGGATGAACGCGGCAAAGCGCCGTGCCCACTCGGCCCTCGACAGACACAGCTCGGGGTTGCCGGCCATGATGTTGCCCTTGCACAGGGTGAAGCCGCACTGCGCCAGGCCCTGGTTGATGTGCTGCGCCAGCGGCAGCAGGCGGGCGCGGATCTCGGCAGCCTGGGCCGCGTCGCGTGCCTCGAACAGGATGCCGTTGTCCTGGTCGGTGTGCAGGGTCTGTTCGCGGCGGCCTTCGCTGCCGAAGCACAGCCAGCTGAACGGCACGCCGGGGTCGCCCTTGTCCTGGATCGCCAGTTCGATCACCCGGCACACGGTGTGGTCGTTGAGCAGGGTGATGATGTGGGTGATCTGGGTGGACGATGCGCCATGGGCGAGCATGCGCTCGACCAGCTGGCCGATCTCGCCGCGCAGCGACACCAGGTTCTCGACCCGCGCGGCGTGACGGATGGTGCGCGCCAGGTGTACCAGGTCGACCCGCTGCAGCGAGAACAGGTCGCGCTCGGAGACCACCCCGCACAGGCGTTGGTCCTGCACCAGGCACACATGGGCGATATGGCGCTCGGTCATCGCGATGGCGGCGTCGAAGGCGCTGGCCTGGGGGCTGAGGTAGAAAGGCGCGGCGGTCATGTGCGCGGCGATCGGCGCGGCGAAGTCGGCACTGGCATCGGCCACCACCTGGCGCAGGTCGCGCAGGGTGAAGATGCCGACCGGTGCGCGCTGCTCGTCGACGATCACGATGCTGCCCACCTGCTGCTCGTGCATCAGGCGTACGGCCTCGCGTACGGGCGTATCTGGGGCGCAGGTGACCGGATGACGCATGGCCAGCTCACCCAGGCGGGTATTGAGCGAATACTGGTTGCCGAGGGTTTCAACTGCGCGGCGCTGGACCTGCTGGTTGACCTGGTCGAGCAGGCTGCTGACACCCCGCAGGGCAAAATCCCGAAACACTTCTGAGAGTGCGAACAGGCGGATGAACGCCGCCTTGTTCAGTTGCAGGCAGAAGGTGTCTTCGGCGGCCAGGTGTTCGGTACGGGTGGCGCGCTCGCCCAGCAGGGCGGCCAGCGGGAAGCACTCGCCTCCGGTGATCTCGAAGGTGGTCTCGGTGCCGGTGGCGGCATGGTTGCGCTCGCCCACCACGCGTCCCTGCTTGACGATGTAGAAGTGCTCGACGGGTCCGTCGGCAGGCTTGATGATGCTCTCACCGCTGGCGTAGAAGCGCAGCTGGCATTGTTCCACCAGGTACGCCAGGTGGGCGTTTTCCATCTGGTTGAAGGGAGGAAAGCGTTGCAGGAACTGCATGGTGCCGTGAATATTCTGCAGTACTGCGGTTTTGCCGGCCTGGTCGAAGGCGTCCATCTTGCTCATGAGCTTTACCGCATCTGTGCGTCGGCGCCGAGGGCCGAGCATTTGTTTTTATCGTGCTGCATGGTCGGCCGCGGGGTGCGCAGTGCCCATTGGACGTTTGTCTAAAGTGGGTAAGCGTCAATTATCCGACGAAAGGCGGGTTGCGGCACATGCGTTTGCGGTCTGAACTTGATTCAACGGATATTTTTACGATGGAACAGCCATGCCCGAAGCCGACGACATACTGAGCGAAGCCGAGCGCAAGGCGCTGGCGAGCGTGACTGCGCGCGGGACCGCGCTGCCCAAGGTGCTGATCGTCGAAGACGACAAAGGGTCGCGCGAAGCGCTGGCGAGTTACTTGAAGGCCCATGGCATTCGTTGCCTTGCCGCAGAAAACACCACGGTGGCGTTCGACTACCTCAAGCGCGAACCCAGAATCGGGCTGCTGATTACCGACCTGCGCATGCAGCCGGTGGGGGGCATCGAGTTCATCGAGCAGATTCGTGAGTCGGACCAGGCCGCGTTGCCGATCATCATCGTGTCGGGCGATGCCAAGGTGCAGGACGCGATTGCGGCAATGCACCTGAGCGTGGTCGACTTTCTGCTCAAGCCGCTCGACCAGGAGAAGCTGGAAAAGCTGGTGAAGCTGGTGAGGCATGAGCTGGGCATCGGCTGAACCCCTTCGCTGGCTTGCCAGCGAAGGGGTGCGTAAGGCAGCGCTGTAACGAGCTTACAGCCCGTTGCGCGCCTTGAACTCGCGACGACGGCGATGCAGTACCGGCTCGGTATAACCGTTCGGCTGCTTCGCACCCTCGATCACCAGCTCGACCGCCGCCTGGAAGGCGATGTTGCTGTCGAAGTCCGGTGCCATCGGGCGGTACAGCGGGTCGTTGGCGTTCTGCTTGTCGACCACCGGCGCCATGCGCTTGAGGCCTTCGATCACCTGCGCCTCGCTGATGATGCCGTGACGCAGCCAGTTGGCCAGCAACTGCGCGGAAATCCGCAGGGTGGCGCGGTCTTCCATCAGGCCCACATCGTTGATGTCCGGCACTTTCGAGCAACCCACGCCCTGGTCGATCCAGCGCACTACATAGCCCAGAATGCCCTGGGCATTGTTGTCCAGTTCGTTGCGGATCTCTTCGTCCGACCAGTTGGTGTCGGTGGCCAGCGGAATGGTCAGGATATCGTCGACCGAGGCCGGCGCACGCTTGGCAAGTTCCGCCTGGCGGGCGAACACGTCGACCTTGTGGTAGTGCAGCGCGTGCAGCGCGGCGGCGGTCGGCGACGGCACCCAGGCGGTGTTGGCACCGGCCAGTGGGTGGGCGATCTTCTGCTCGAGCATGTCGGCCATCAGATCAGGCATGGCCCACATGCCCTTGCCGATCTGCGCGCGGCCCTGCAGGCCGGTGGCAAGGCCCACGTCGACGTTGTTGTTCTCGTAGGCACCGATCCACTTCTGGGTTTTCATGGCGCCCTTGCGCACCACGGCGCCCGCTTCCATGGAGGTGTGGATCTCGTCGCCGGTACGGTCGAGGAAGCCGGTGTTGATGAACACCACGCGCTCGCTGGCGGCCTGGATGCAAGCCTTGAGGTTGACCGTGGTACGGCGCTCCTCGTCCATGATGCCGACCTTCAGGGTGTTGCGCTTGAGGCCCAGCACGTCTTCGACGCGACCGAACAGCTCGTTGGTGAAGGCGGCTTCTTCAGGGCCGTGCATCTTCGGCTTGACGATGTACACCGAGCCGGTACGGCTGTTCTTGCGGGTGGTGTTGCCGTTGAGGTTGTGCACCGCAGCCAGGTTGGTGACCAGCGCATCGAGGATGCCTTCGGGCACTTCGTTGCCATCCTTGTCGAGGATCGCGTCGATGGTCATCAGGTGACCGACGTTGCGCACGAACAGCAGCGAACGGCCATGCAGGCTCAGCGAGCCGCCATTGGGCGCGGTGTACTCGCGGTCCGGGTTCATGGTGCGGGTGAAGGTCTGGCCGGCCTTGCTCACGCTTTCGGCCAGGTCGCCCTTCATCAGGCCCAGCCAGTTGCGGTAGATCACCACCTTGTCGTCGGCATCCACCGCGGCCACGGAGTCTTCGCAGTCCATGATGGTGGTCAGGGCGGCTTCCATCAGCACGTCCTTGACTCCGGCGGCGTCGGTCTGGCCGACCGGGGTGCTGGCATCGATCTGGATCTCGAAGTGCAGGCCGTTGTTTTTCAGCAGCACGGCGACAGGGGCCGTGGCATCGCCCTGGTAGCCGACCAGTTGCGCGTCGTCGCGCAGGCCGCTGTTGCTGCCACCCTTGAGGGTGACCACCAGCTTGCCATCGGCAATGCTGTAGCGGGTGGCATCGACGTGGGAGCCGGCCGCCAGTGGCGCAGACTCGTCGAGGAAGGCGCGGGCGAAGGCGATGACCTTGTCGCCGCGTACCTTGTTGTAGCCCTTGCCCTTCTCGGCGCCACCGGCTTCGCTGATGGCGTCGGTGCCGTACAGCGCGTCGTACAGCGAGCCCCAGCGGGCGTTGGAGGCGTTGAGGGCGAAGCGTGCGTTCATCACCGGCACTACCAGCTGCGGGCCGGCCATGCGAGCGATCTCGTCATCGACATTCTGGGTGGAGGCCTGGAAGTCCGCCGCTTCTGGCAGCAGGTAGCCGATCTCCTGGAGGAAGGCCTTGTAAGCCGGAGCATCGTGGGCCTGGCCCTTGCGCGCCTGGTGCCAGGCGTCGATCTGCGCCTGCAGGGTGTCACGCTTGGCCAGCAGGGCTTTGTTCTTTGGAGCGAGGTCGTTGATGATCTTCTCTGCCCCGATCCAGAACTGCTCGGCGTTGACGCCGGTTCCGGGAATGGCTTCGTTGTTCACGAAGTCGAACAGGACTTTGGCGACCTGAAGGCCACCGACTTGAACGTGTTCAGTCATTGCTTGCCTCACTCTGCTCAGCTATTCAGCTCTTGTTTCAACATTTTTGTAGTGCGCGTCGCGGCATACTACATGAAGCGCTGCGCTTGGGAAAATCAGACTAAATACGCCGTTTTGCGACCATTTGGTCGCAAAACGTCGTTCTGGGAGCGGGCATGTTCTCAAAAATCGAGTGAATTGTTCCAGATAAATCTAAAAACAGTACACGATTTGTTGTTCGAGCCCGCTGCGGCAGGTTGCCGCGCCTTGCCTATACTTGATCGGCGCCCCCGGTATTCGTGGGCTGGAGAGAGGACTGGCGCGTGGATCATCTTGTCTTGACCGTGATTGCCCCTGACCGCGCCGGCCAGGTGGAGCGGGTGGCCGAATGCATCGCCGAGCATAACGGCAACTGGCTGGAGAGTCGCATGTCGCGCATGGCAGGGCAATTCGCCGGCATCCTGCGCGTCGCGGTACCGGCCGAATCCTATGACGAACTGGTGGAGGCGTTGCAGGCGCTGGGCAAGCACGGGATTCGCGTGCTGATCGCCGAAAGCGGCATCGAGCCGTCGTGCACCTGGAAGCCGATCGCGATGGAGCTGGTGGGCAACGATCGCCCCGGCATCGTGCGCGACATCACCCGGCTGCTGGCCGAACAGGGGGTGAACCTGGAGCGCTTCAGTACCGACGTGCGGCCCGCGCCGATGAGCAGCGAGCCGCTGTTTCACGCCGATGCGCTGCTGGCCCTGCCGCTGACGCTGTCGCTGGATGACCTGCAAAAGCGCCTGGAGGCCCTGGCCGACGACCTGATGGTGGAGCTCAAGCTGCGCCCCGAAGAGTCGGCGTAGGGGGTGGCGTAGCGCTCAGGTGCGCCGGCGAATGCTCAGCCAGGCATCCACGCTGTACAGTGCCAGGCCGGCCCAGATGAACATGAACGCCACCAGGGTGCTGCTCGACAGATGTTCGTCGAACAGCAGCACCGCCTGCAGCAGCACCAGGGTCGGCGCCAGGTACTGCAGAAAGCCCAGGGTGGTGTAGGGCAGATGCCGCGCGGCGGCGTTGAAGCACACCAGCGGTATCAGCGTGACGGGCCCGGCGGCGGCCAGCCACAGCGCGTCGCTGGTGCTGTAGAAGCTGGCCTGGGCGCTGTGGGCCATGGGGTTGAGCAGCAGCCAGCCGATCGCCAGCGGTACCAGCATCCAGGTTTCCACCACCAGCCCCGGCAACGCCGCCACCGGCGCCTGCTTGCGGATCAGCCCGTAGAAGCCGAAGCTCAGCGCCAGTACCAGCGACACCCATGGCAGGCTGCCCACCTGCCACACCTGCTGCGCCACCCCCACTGCCGCCAGGCCTACCGCCACCCACTGCAGGCGGCGCAGACGCTCGCCCAGCAGCAACATGCCCAGCAGCACGTTGACCAGCGGGTTGATGTAGTAACCCAGGCTCGCCTCGAGCATGCGCCCGTTGTTCACCGACCACACATAGGTCAGCCAGTTGCCCGCGATCAGCGATCCGCTCAGGGCCAGGATTGCCAGGCGTCGCGGGTTGTCGCGCAGTTCGCGCCACCAGCCCGGGTGCTTCCAGAACAGCAGCAGGATCGAGCCGAACAGGGCCGACCACAGCACCCGATGCACGATGATTTCCACGGCGGGCACGTTCTGCAGGGCTTTGAAATAGATGGGGAACAAGCCCCAGATGATGTAGGCGGTCAGGCCCAGTATGTACCCGCGGCGCGGGTTGGCGGCTTGCATGCTGATTCCTTGCTTAGGCAGCTATCTAAAACCCGGCTATTGTAGACAGACTGGCAGCAGGTTCTAGAACAATTTCAGCGGCTCTTCGGCCAGTGCGGCGGTCTGCTCACGCAGGGCCAGGACCTGGTCGCCCCAGTAGCGTTCGCTGCCAAACCACGGGAAGCTGCGCGGGAACGCCGGGTCGTCCCAGCGGCGCGCCAGCCAGGCGCTGTAGTGCAACTGGCGCAGGGCGCGCAGCGGTTCGATCAGGGCCAGTTCGCGGGGGTCGAAATCATGGAACTCGTTGTAGCCATCCATCAGTTCGGCCAGCTGGCCCAGGCGCTCGTGACGATCGCCGGCGAGCATCATCCACAGGTCCTGCACGGCGGGGCCCATGCGGCAGTCGTCCAGGTCGACGATGTGGAACACCTCGTCGCGGCACATCATGTTGCCGGGGTGGCAGTCGCCGTGCAGGCGGATGCTCTTGTACGGGGTGCGGGCGTAGGCGTCCTCCACGCGCCTGAGCAGGTCGCGGGCCACCGACTCGTAGGCCGGCAGCAGGCTGCGCGGCACGAAGTTGCCTTCGAGCAGGGTGGCGAGGGAGGCGTGACCGAAGTTGGTCACGCCCAGCGCTTCACGGTGTTCGAACGGGCGCGTGGCGCCGACCGCGTGCAGGCGACCGAGCAACTGGCCGAGGCGGTACAGCTGGTCGAGGTTGCCCGGCTCCGGTGCGCGGCCGCCACGGCGCGGGAACAGTGTGAAGCGAAAGCCTGCATGCTCGAACAGGCTCTGGCCGTTGTGCACCAGCGGGGCGACCACGGGGACTTCGCAGTCGGCCAGTTCGGCGGTGAAGGCGTGCTCCTCGAGAATCGCCGCGTTGTTCCAGCGGCCGGGGCGATAGAATTTGGCGATCAGCGGTTCGGCGTCTTCGATGCCCACCTGGTAGACACGGTTCTCGTAGCTGTTGAGTGCCAGAACACGAGCGTCGCTGAGAAAGCCGATGCTTTCGACAGCGTCCAGGACCAGGTCGGGGGTAAGGGTATCGAAGGGGTGTGACATGGGAACTCCTGCAGCGCGACGGGTGGCCGGGCGTATGAGAGCCATGGTACAGCACCCCGGGGACGCTGCATGCCCCATCGCGGGTCAAGCCCGCTCCCACAAGGAAATCGCTGAACCTGTGGGAGCGGGCTTGACCCGCGATGGGCTGTGCTGCAGCCCCAATAATCTAGAGCGGCGTACCCAGCAGCACATACGCCGGCGAGAACCGCACTGCCACTTCACTGCCTACCGCCACCCGGTTGTCCAGCAGCCACTGCGGCTCGGCAAATGCGCACAGCGTCTGGCCGTTGCTCAGGCTCAGGCGCACCTCGGTAGTCCCTTGCGGGTCATCGATCAGTTCCTGTACCACGGCGCTCAACTGGTTGACCTGCGCCGGCCCGGGCATCGCCACCTCCAGCCAGCCGGCCTTGATCAGCGCCACCACCGGCGTGCCCGGTTCCAGCTCCAGACGCAAGGTGCTGTCATGGGTGATCTGTGCCTCGATGCGCAGCCCCCCGGCCAGGGTCAGCTCCACGGTGTCGATGCGGCCCTGCGCGCGAATGGCGCTGACCCGCCCATGCAACTGATTGCGCGCACTGGTGCGCAGCATCAGGCGCCCGAGCAGGTCGAGATCGTCGGAGTCTTCGGCCGCTTCCAGCACCTGCGCCTGCAACAGTTGCAGCTTCTGGTACAGGCGCAACACCCGCTGCCCCTCCAGCGACAGTTTCGCCCCACCGCCGCCGCGCCCGCCCACGCTGCGTTCCACCAGCGGGCTGGCGGCCAGGTTGTTGAGCTCGTCGATGGCATCCCACGCGGCCTTGTAGCTGATGCCGGCGCTCTTGGCCGCCCGGGTGATCGACCCCTGCTCGGCGATGTGGGCAAGCAGGGCGATGCGTTGCGGGCGACGGACGATATGTTGGGTCAACAGGGCAGGCAGGGACATGGGTGGGCACGCAGTCGGGGCAGGGATGGCCCAGAAAGTGCCCGCCGCCCCGGCGCAAGTCAAGCGCCGCCGGGCTTGGGCGTGCGTGCCAGGCAGTATACGTCCACCCGCGTGGCACCCGCCGCCCGCAACAGGCTGGCCAATGCCTGCGCAGTGGCGCCGGTGGTGAGCACATCGTCGACGATCGCCACATGCTGCCCCCTGATCGCCGCCGAATCGGCCAGGGCAAAGGCGTGGCGCAGGTTGCGCTTGCGCGCCTTGGCCGTCAGCCCCTGCTGGGCCGCCGTTTCTTGCGGGCGTTGGAGCAGACGTGGCTCGCAGGCGATCTCCAACTGCCCGGCCAACCACTGGGCAAGCATCGCAGCCTGGTTGAAGCCGCGTTCGCGCAGGCGCCGGCGCGCCAGCGGTACCGGCAACAGCAGGCCGGGCCGCGGCAGGTCTTCGGCAAAGCGGTAGGCAAGCCAGTTGCCCAGCAGTTGCGCCAGCAATCGGCCCAGCGGCCACTGGCGCTGGTGCTTGAAGCGGGTTATCAGTGCATCCACGGGGAAGCCGTAGTGCCAGGGCGCCTCGACCCGGGTGAAGGCGGGTGGGCGGCGGCTGCACTGGCCGCAGGTCAGGCCCCGCATCGGCAAGGGCAGCGCGCAGGTTCGACAGCATTCTTCCAGCCAGGGCAGTTCGGCCTCGCAGGCCACGCAAATGGGGTGTGACTGCTGGGCAGGTTCATCGCACAGCAAACACGTTTGGTTGATATTTAGCCAGTTGTAAACCAGTTGTTTAAGGCGTGGTTGACAGTGCATGGCGCTTCCTTAACTATGCGAGCTATCCGTGATGCGCTGGCGGGCTTTCCTGTCCCGGCGCCAGTACAAGCCTAAACAAGGAAACACCCATGAGCGCCAGCACAACTGCAACGCTTCGTCACGACTGGTCCCTGGCCGAAGTCAAAGCACTGTTCCAGCTACCGTTCAACGACCTGCTGTTTCAGGCGCAGACCGTTCACCGCGCGCATTTCGACGCCAACCGCGTTCAGGTCTCGACCCTGCTGTCGATCAAGACCGGCGCCTGCCCGGAAGATTGCAAATATTGTCCGCAGTCCGGTCACTACAACACCGGCCTGGAAAAACAGAAGCTGATGGAGGTGCAGAAGGTGCTGGAGGAGGCCGCCCGGGCCAAGGCCATCGGCTCCACGCGCTTCTGCATGGGCGCGGCGTGGAAGCACCCGTCGGCCAAGGACATGCCCTACGTGCTGCAGATGGTCAAAGGGGTCAAGGCCCTGGGCCTGGAAACCTGCATGACCCTGGGCAAGCTCGACCAGGAGCAGACCGTGGCCCTGGCCCAGGCCGGCCTGGACTACTACAACCACAACCTGGACACCTCGCCGGAGTTCTACGGCAGCATCATCACCACCCGCACCTACGGCGAGCGCCTGCAGACCCTGGCTTATGTGCGCGATGCCGGGATGAAGATCTGTTCGGGGGGGATCCTGGGCATGGGCGAATCGCTGGACGACCGCGCCGGGCTGCTGATCCAGCTGGCCAACCTCCCGGAGCACCCCGAATCGGTACCGATCAACATGCTGGTGAAGGTGGCGGGCACGCCGCTCGAGAATGCCGAAGACGTCGACCCGTTCGACTTCATCCGCATGCTGGCAGTGGCGCGTATCCTCATGCCGCAGTCCCATGTGCGCCTGTCGGCCGGGCGCGAGGCGATGAACGAACAGATGCAGGCACTGGCCTTCTTCGCCGGGGCCAACTCGATCTTCTACGGCGAGAAGCTGCTGACCACCGCCAACCCGCAGGCCGACAAGGACATGCAACTGTTCGCGCGCCTGGGCATCCAGCCCGAAGCGCGCGAAGAGCACGCCGACGAGGTGCATCAGGCGGCCATCGAGCAGGCGCTGATCGAGCAGAAGAGCAGCGAGCTGTTCTACGACGCCGCCTCCGCCTGAGGTCGCCATGAGCTTTGATCTGAGTGCGCGCCTGGGACAACGGCGCGCTGCGGCGCTGTATCGCCAGCGCCCCCTGCTGCAGAGCCCGCAGGGGCCGCAGGTGATGGTGGACGGCACGCCGTTGCTGGCGTTTTGCAGCAACGACTACCTGGGCCTGGCCAACCACCCCGAGGTGATCGACGCCTGGCGTGCCGGCGCTGAGCGCTGGGGCGTGGGCGGCGGGGCGTCGCACCTGGTGATCGGCCACAGCTCGCCGCACCATGAACTGGAACTGGCCCTGGCCGAGTTTACCGGTCGCCCGCGCGCGCTGCTGTTCACCACCGGCTACCTGGCCAACCTGGGTGCGTTGACCGCGCTGGTGGGGCAGGGCGACAGCGTGCTGCAGGATCGCCTCAACCATGCTTCGCTGCTGGATGGCGGGTTGCTCAGTGGTGCGCGCTTCAGCCGCTACCTGCACAACGATGCCGACAGCCTCGGCAAGCGCCTGGACAAGGCCACCGGCAATGCGCTGGTGGTCACCGATGGCGTGTTCAGCATGGACGGCGACATCGCCGACCTGCCGGCACTGGCTGCCCAGGCGCAGGCCAGGGGCGCCTGGCTGATGGTCGACGATGCCCATGGCTTCGGCACCCTGGGCCGCCACGGCGGTGGCGTGGTGGAGCATTTCGGCCTGGACATGGGGCAGGTACCGGTGCTGGTCGGCACCCTGGGCAAGGCCTTCGGTACCGCCGGTGCGTTCGTCGCCGGCAGTGAGGAACTGATCGAGTGCCTGATCCAGTTCGCCCGCCCGTACATCTATACCACCAGCCAGCCACCGGCCCTGGCCTGCGCCACGCTCAGGAGCCTGCAACTGCTGCGTGACGAGCACTGGCGCCGCGAGCACCTGGCGGCGCTGATCCGCCAGTTCCGTCAGGGCGCCGAGCAGATCGGCCTGCACCTGATGGACAGTTTCACGCCGATCCAGCCGATTCTGATCGGCGATGCCGCAAGGGCCATGCGGCTGTCGGCGATGTTGCGCGAACGCGGGCTGATGGTCGCGGCGATCCGTCCACCGACGGTGCCGGCCGGCAGTGCCCGGCTGCGCGTGACCCTGACCGCCGCCCACAGCGCCGCGCAGGTACAGCTATTGTTGAATGCATTGGCCGAGTGTCATTCGCTGCTGGAGCCTGCTGATGCGTGATCGACTGATTCTGTTGCCGGGCTGGGGCCTGGGTACCGCTGCACTGGAGCCGCTGGCCGCGAGCTTGCGCGCCCTGGATGCCAAGCTGCACGTGGAGCTGATGCCTCTGCCGGAGCTGGATGGCAGTGACGTGCCTGTATGGCTGGATCACCTGGACCGCACGTTGCCTACCGACACCTGGCTGGGAGGCTGGTCGCTGGGCGGCATGCTCGCCGCCGCGCTGGCGGCGCGACGCGGCGATCACTGCTGCGGGCTGGTGACGCTGGGCAGCAACGCCAGCTTCGTGGCCCGTGCGGACTGGCCCCATGGCATGCCGACCGACACCTTCAATACCTTTCTCGACGGTTGCCGTAGCCATACGCAAGTGACGCTCAAGCGCTTCAAGTCGCTGTGCAGCCAGGGCGCCCAGGCGCCGCGCAGCCTGGCGCGGTTGCTGGAGGTGGGGGTGCCGGCAACCGACCCGCTGTACCTGGCCACGGGCCTGGAGGTATTGCGGCAACTCGATACCCGGGCTGCGCTGAGCAACTTCGGCGGCCCGCAGTTGCACCTGTTCGCAGGCAGCGACGCGCTGGTGCCGGTCGAGGCGGCCAAGGCGCTGTTCGAGTTGCTGCAGGACGTCGAGGTGGGCATTGTCGAGGACAGCGCCCACGCCTTCCTGCTGGAGCACGCCCAGGCGTTGGCGACCTTTATCAAGACCTTCCTGCACGAGAGTGGCGATGACTGATCTTTCCCTGCCCAGGCTGCCCGGCGCCTTGCCCGACAAGCGCCAGGTGGCGGCCTCGTTTTCCCGTGCTGCGGCCAGCTACGACAGTGTCGCCGCGTTGCAGCGGGCGGTGGGCGCTCATCTGCTGGCGCAGCTGCCCGCCGATTTGCAACCGCGTTGCTGGATCGATCTGGGCAGTGGCACCGGGCATTTCAGCCGGCACTTGCAGCAACGTTATCCACAAGGGCTGGGTGTGGCGGTGGATATCGCCGAAGGCATGCTGCTGCATGCCCGTGAGCTGGGGGGCGCGCATTACCATGTGGCGGGCGATGCCGAGCGTCTGCCGTTGCGTGATGGCAGCGCCGGGCTGATCTTCTCCAGCCTGGCGGTGCAGTGGTGCGCCGACTTGGCTGCGGTACTGCGTGAAGCGCAGCGGGTTCTGCAGCCTGGGGGCGTGCTGGCGTTCGCCAGCCTGTGCGTGGGCACGCTGTTCGAGCTGCGTGAAAGCTGGCAGGCGGTGGACGGGCTGGTGCACGTCAATCGCTTCCGCCCTCTGGCGGACTACCAGCGTCTGTGTGCCGACAGCGGGCTGCAGGTGCTCGGGCTGGAGGCCCGGCCCCATGTACTGCATTACCCCGATGTGCGCAGCCTGACCCACGAGCTCAAGGCGCTGGGCGCACACAACCTCAACCCCGGTCGCCCCGCCGGCCTGACCGGCAGGGCACGCATGCAGGGCCTGCTGCAGGCCTACGAGCGCTTTCGCCAGCCGCAGGGACTGCCCGCCACCTATCAGGTAGTCTATGCGGTACTGCACAAGCCGCAGCACCAGGGGGATTGAGATGCATGCTGCCTATTTCATCGCCGGCACCGATACCGATGTGGGCAAGACCACCATTGCCGCCGGCCTGCTGCATGCGGCACGTCTGGCCGGCCTGAGTACCCTTGGGGCCAAGCCGGTAGCGTCGGGCTGCGAGGTGACCCCCAAGGGCCTGCGCAACGCCGATGCACTGGCCCTGATCGCGCAAAGCAGCCTCACGCTGCCCTATGCGCAGCTCAACCCTTTTGCCTTCGAGCCCGCCATCGCCCCGCACCTGGCGGCCCGCGAGGCGGGTGTTGCGCTGAGCGTGCAGGCGTTGCTGGCGCCGATGCGCACGTTGCTGGCGCACAACGCCGATTTCACCCTGATCGAAGGGGCGGGTGGCTGGCGGGTGCCGTTGTCCGATCAGGCCAATCTGTCGGACCTGGCGATTGCGCTCAAGCTGCCGGTGATCCTGGTGGTAGGCGTGCGCCTGGGTTGCATCAACCATGCGCTGCTCAGTGCCGAGGCGATTGCCCGCGATGGCCTGCAACTGGCCGGCTGGGTGGCGAACATCATCGAGCCGCGCACCTCGCGCCTGGAGGAGAACCTGGCTTCGCTTGCCGAACGCCTGCCAGCCCCCTGCCTGGGCCGGGTGCCAAAACTCAAGGTGGCCAGCGCCGAGGCGGTGGCCGCATACCTGCAGCTGGATTTGCTCGACTAGGCTGAGTCTATTGAAGGGCACTGTGCCATTAGTGTTTTTGACGGGCCTTTTGCCGGGTTGTCTGCTTCAATAGGGGCCATTGATGTCATCTGTGCCTTCCGTCACCTGGGGAGTTTGAAATGGAAATCTCGGGCAGTTCCGCATTCTATGCCGGCCTGGGCGCCATTCAGAGCGGCCAGAACCGCGTCGATCAGGCCGCCAGCCAGATCGCCAACACCACTGTCGAACGTGCTGCCACCAGCCAGTCCAGCGACTACCAGGCCGAACGCCTGCGCTCGGTCGACCGCAGCCAGCAGATGGACCTGGCCACCAGCACCGTCGAACTTGCCCTGGGCAAGCATCAGGTCGAGCTGGGTGTCAAAGTGGCCAAGGCCTCCGACGAAATGCTCGGCACGCTGATCGATACCTACGCCTGAGCCAGCCGGCGCTCGCATCTTCCCGGTTTTACCCCTACATCCTGACTCGACGCCCTGGCCCAAGGCCGGGCGCCTTGTCGTGCCTGCGTTCTGTCGAGCAGGGCCGGAGCGTAGCCTGCCATGGCAGAAATGCCCTCATGGGGGTGCTTGACAAGGTTTCGGCGTAAACGTATGTTTCAAACAACTGTTTGACCGAAAGCCGCCTAGAGCTGGTCGGTGTATGTCGCGGTCTCCCTATTCAAGGATCCATCAGCAGAGGTTCATCGCTATGCCTGATTACAAAGCCCCCTTGCGTGATATTCGTTTCGTTCGCGATGAACTGCTGGGCTACGAAGCGCACTATCAGAGCCTGCCGGCTTGCCAGGACGCCACCCCCGACATGGTCGATGCGATCCTCGAGGAAGGCGCCAAGTTTTGTGAACAGGTACTGGCCCCGCTGAACCGTGTGGGCGACCTGGAAGGCTGCACCTGGAGCGAGTCGGGCGTTAAGACCCCCACCGGCTTCAAGGAAGCCTACAAGCAGTTCGTCGAAGGCGGCTGGCCGAGCCTGGCCCATGACGTCGATCACGGCGGCCAGGGTCTGCCCGAGTCGCTGGGCCTGGCGGTCAGCGAAATGGTCGGCGAGTCGAACTGGTCGTGGGGCATGTACCCAGGCCTGTCGCACGGCGCGATGAACACCATCTCCGAGCACGGCACCGCCGAGCAGCAGAACACCTACCTGACCAAGCTGGTATCCGGCGAATGGACCGGCACCATGTGCCTGACCGAACCGCACTGCGGTACCGACCTGGGCATGCTGCGCACCAAGGCCGAACCTCAGGCCGACGGTTCCTACAAGGTCACCGGCACCAAGATCTTCATCTCGGCCGGTGAACACGACATGGCCGACAACATCGTGCACATCGTGCTGGCGCGCCTGCCCGATGCACCTGCCGGCACCAAAGGCATCTCGCTGTTCATCGTGCCCAAGTTCCTGCCGACCGCCGAAGGCGGTGTGGGCGAGCGCAACGCCGTTTCCTGTGGCTCCATCGAACACAAGATGGGCATCCACGGCAACGCCACCTGCGTGATGAACTTCGACGCCGCCACCGGCTACCTGATCGGCCCGGCCAACAAGGGCCTGAACTGCATGTTCACCTTCATGAACACCGCTCGCCTGGGTACCGCGCTGCAAGGCCTGGCCCACGCCGAAGTGGCGTTCCAGGGTGGCCTGAAGTATGCCCGCGACCGCCTGCAGATGCGTTCGCTGACCGGCCCCAAGGCGCCGGACAAGGCGGCTGACCCGATCATCGTCCACCCGGACGTGCGTCGCATGCTGCTGACCATGAAAGCCTTCGCCGAAGGCAACCGCGCGATGGTGTACTTCACCGCCAAGCAGGTCGACATCGTCAAGTACAGCCAGGACGAAGAAGAGAAGAAGAAGGCCGACGCACTGCTGGCCTTCATGACCCCGATCGCCAAGGCGTTCATGACCGAAGTCGGCTTCGAGTCGGCCAACCACGGCGTGCAGATCTACGGCGGCCACGGCTTCATCGCCGAGTGGGGCATGGAGCAGAACGTTCGCGACAGCCGCATCTCGATGCTGTACGAAGGCACCACCGGCATCCAGGCGCTGGACCTGCTGGGCCGCAAGGTGCTGATGACCCAGGGCGAGGCGCTCAAGGGCTTCACCAAGATCGTGCACAAGTTCGTCCAGAACAACGAAGGCAACGAGGCCATCAGCGAGTTCGTCGCGCCATTGGCCAAGTTGAACAAGGAGTGGGGCGAACTGACCATGAAGGTCGGCATGGCCGCGATGAAGGACCGCGAAGAAGTCGGTGCCGCCTCGGTGGACTACCTGATGTACTCCGGTTACGCCTGCCTGGCCTACTTCTGGGCCGACATGGCGCGCCTGGCCGCCGAGAAACTGGCTGCCGGCACCAGCGAAGAGGCGTTCTACACCGCCAAGCTGCAGACCGCGCGCTTCTACTTCCAGCGCATCCTGCCGCGGACCCGCACGCATGTGGAAACCATGCTGTCGGGCGCGAGCAACCTGATGGACATGAACGAAGAGCACTTCGGCCTCTCGTACTGAGTCATCGCCTGAAGCAAGAAAGCCCGCCCTTACCGGCGGGTTTTTTTATGCGCTAGTCAGAACCTGAAACGAATACGTGCTAAGCCCTGCTCCTACCCTGCCGTTACAAGTGCTGCCGGCATATTCATCTATTCATGTGCGCTGCCGACACATTAAAGGCACAATGCCATTACTTGATCTGCCGGGTCGGAGATTCCCTTGTTTCGTTTATCCGCTGTACGACTGAGCCATTTTCTGCCGTCACTGTTCCTGCTGGTGTCGGGGCTCGCCGCTGCTTATGTCAGAGACCTCAACGTCTTCTTCACCTCGCTGTTCAACGTGCTGCCAACCCTGGTGCTGCTGCTGGGCGGGGCCTACTGCACGGTCTACCGCCGTCAGCGTGAACTGTTCCTGATGGTCACGGTGTATATCGCCTACTTCCTGCTCGACACCCAGACCGACTACTACCGCGACAATGGCGTGGTACGCCAGGACGCCGCCGTGGTGTTCCACCTGGTGTGCCTGTTGCTGCCCATCCTGTTTGCGCTGTACGGCGCCTGGCAGGAGCGCACGCACCTGTTCCAGGACATGGTGGCGCGCTTTGCCGTGCTGCTGGCGGTCGGCAGCACGGCGCTGGGGCTGGAGCAGAGCTACCCGCAGGCGCTGCTCAACTGGCTCGCGGAAATCCGCTGGCCGGCGCTGCACGGTCAGTGGATGAGCCTGATCCAGCTGGCCTACCCGGTGTTTCTGCTCGCCTTCATCCTGCTGGTGGTGCAGTACCTGCGCGAACCGCGCCCGCTGCATGCGGCGCAGGTGATCGGTCTGATGGGGATCTTCTGGATGCTGCCGCAGACCTTCATCCTGCCCTTCACCCTGAACATCATGTGCAGCCAGGTGATGCTGATGATCGCCGCCGCGGTCTCCCACGAGGCCTACCAGATGGCATTTCGCGACGAGCTCACCGGCCTGCCGGGGCGCCGCGCGCTCAACGAGCGCATGCAGCGTCTGGGGCGCAACTATGTGCTGGCGATGACCGACGTCGACCACTTCAAGAAATTCAACGATACCCACGGGCACGACGTGGGCGACCAGGTGCTGCGCCTGGTGGCCAGCAAACTGTCCAAGGTCACCGGCGGGGGCCGCGCCTACCGCTATGGCGGCGAGGAGTTCGCCCTGGTGTTCGCGGCCAAGACCATCGAGGAATGCCTGCCGCACCTGGAGGCGGTGCGCGAGGTGATCGCCAACTACAATATCCAGCTGCGCAACCAGGACAGCCGCCCCCAGGACGACCAGCAGGGGCGACAACGCCGTGGGGCGGCCGGGGCCAGCAGCGTGTCGGTGACCATCAGCATCGGTGCCGCCGAGCGCCTGCCCGAGCACCGCAGCCCCGATGAGGTGCTCAAGTCGGCCGACCAGGCGCTGTACAGTGCCAAGGGAGCGGGGCGTAACTGCACCATGACCTACGGCCACCAGAGCAAGCGTGGAGCGGTGCGCACGGCGTGACCAGAAGTGACTATATGGTCGCCAGATGACCCTATGTGTCACAAAAGTTGTTAGGTTACACTGGCTCGCAACTGTGTAGCGGCCCTGCGGGGCCGTCCCGACTCAAGGTGTGAGAGGTTGCCATGGCTGACTATAAAGCGCCCCTGCGCGATATGCGCTTCGTCCTCAACGAAGTCTTCGAAGTATCCCGGCTGTGGGCACAACTGCCCGGGCTGGCCGAGGCGGTCGACGAAGAAACCGCACTGGCGGTGCTCGAGGAAGCCGGCAAGGTCACCAGCCAGCGAATCGCTCCGCTGAGCCGCAGCGCCGACGAAGAGGGCTGCCATTGGGACAACGGCGCCGTGCGCACCCCGGCCGGCTTTATCGATGCCTACCGCACCTACGCCGATGGTGGCTGGGTGGGCGTGGGCGGCGACCCTGCCTATGGCGGCATGGGCATGCCCAAGGTGATCTCTGCCCAGGTCGAAGAAATGGTCAACTCCTCGAGCCTGGCCTTCGGCCTGTACCCGATGCTGACCGCCGGTGCCTGCCTGTCGATCAACGCCCATGCTAGCGAAGAGCTCAAGACGCGGTACCTGCCCAACATGTACGCCGGGGTCTGGGCCGGCTCCATGTGCCTGACCGAGCCCCACGCCGGCACCGACCTTGGCATCATCCGTACCCGCGCCGAGCCGCAGGCCGACGGCAGCTACAAGGTCACCGGCACCAAGATCTTCATCACCGGCGGCGAACACGACCTGACCGAGAACATCATCCACCTGGTGCTGGCCAAGCTGCCTGACGCCCCGGCCGGGCCCAAGGGCATCTCGCTGTTCCTGGTGCCCAAGTTCCTGGTCAACCCCGATGGCAGCCTGGGCGAGCGCAACCCGGCCACCTGTGGCTCCATCGAGCACAAGATGGGCATCCAGGCCTCGGCCACCTGCGTGATGAACTTCGACAGCGCCGTGGGCTACCTGGTCGGCGAGCCGAACAAGGGCCTGGCAGCGATGTTCACCATGATGAACTACGAGCGTCTGGGGGTCGGCATCCAGGGCCTGGCATCGGCCGAGCGTTCCTACCAGAACGCCATCGAATACGCCCGCGACCGCCTGCAGAGCCGTGCACCTACCGGGCCCCAGGCCAAGGACAAGACTGCCGACCCGATCATCGTGCACCCCGACGTGCGGCGCATGCTGCTGACCATGAAGGCACTGAACGAAGGCGGCCGGGCTTTCTCCACCTATGTTGCGATGCAGCTCGATACCGCCAAGTTCAGCGAAGACCGCGAGGCCCGCAAGCGCGCCGAAGACCTGGTGGCGCTGCTGACGCCGGTGTCCAAGGCGTTTCTCACCGACCTGGGCCTGGAAGTGACCGTGCATGGCCAGCAGGTGTTCGGCGGCCATGGCTACATTCGCGAGTGGGGCCAGGAGCAACTGGTGCGCGACGTGCGCATCACCCAGATCTACGAAGGCACCAACGGCATCCAGGCCCTGGACCTGATGGGCCGCAAGGTGGTGGGCAGCGGCGGGGCGTTCTACAAGCTGTTCGCCGACGAGATCCGCCATTTCATCGCCACCGCCGACACGGCGCTGGGCGAGTTCGTCAAACCGCTGGAGACGGCGCTGGACAGCCTCGACGACCTGACCGCCTGGGTGCTCGACCGCGCCAAGGCGAACCCCAACGAAATCGGCGCGGCGTCGGTGGAGTACCTGCACGCCTTTGGCTACACCGCCTATGCCTACATGTGGGCACTGATGGCCCGCACGGCCCTGGCCAAACAGGGTGAGGACGACTTCTACGCCAGCAAACTGGGCACCGCGCGCTTCTACTTCGCCCGCCTGCTGCCGCGTATTCACTCGCTCAGCGCTTCGGTGAAGGCGGGCAGCGAGTCGTTGTACCTGCTCGACGCGGAACAGTTTTGATCTGACGGCGTCATGTAAGCATTTGCTTACATGACGTGGTGACGTTTGGCCTCTTCCGTAAGATTGGATCCACAGCTAATCTTCACCTCATGGACGTCGCGCAGGATGCGCACAGTACATAACAGGGACACGGAAGGATTTCCTGCCAGGACGGCGGGACGAAAAGGATGTCAGGGAAACAGTCTGCAAAACCCCGCTTCGGCGGGGTTTTCTTTTGCCCGGGTTTTTTCTAGCCGAGCACATCCAGAGGTGAACCGCCGATCTGGCGAGGGTCGATCTCTTCCTCCAGCAGATTGCGCAGCAGCTCCACCGACGCCTGCTGGCGCTGCGCATCGCGAAACACCAGGCCTACCTTCAGTGGCACCCGCGGCTCGCTCAGCGGCTTCCAGAGCAGCTCTGGATCGTCCGTGGCGTCGCGCGCACGCCCCGGCAACACGGTTGCCAGCGAGGTATGCGCCAGGCTGTCGAGAATCCCGCCCATGTTGTTCATCTCGGCCTGCACCTGCGGGCGGCGCCCGAGGTTGGCCAGTTGCGCCTGCCAGATCTGGCGTACCTGGAACTCTTCGCCCAGCATCAGCATGGGCAGTTCGGCGGCCTGCTTGAGCGAGACCTTCTTGAATTCGCGCAGCGGGTGCGTGTGCGGGATCACCAGTTGCAGCTCGTCTTCGTACAGCAGCAGGCCGTGAAGGCCCGGCTGGCGCGGCGGCAGGTAGCTGATGCCGATGTCCAGGGTGCCGTTGAGCAGGCGCCGTTCGATCTCCAGCCCCGACAGTTCGTAGATCTGCACCACCAGGTGTGGTTGCGCCTTGCGCAGGCGGTCGAGCAGTTGCGGCACCAGGCTCGGCCGTACCGTCTGCAGCACGCCGATGGCCAGGGTACGCAAGGCCTGCCCGCGGAAGTTGCGCAACGCCTCGCGGGCGCGTTGCAGGCCGTCGAGCAGGGGCAGGGCGTGGTTGTACAGTGTGTGTGCGGCCAGGGTTGGCAACAGGCGCTTGTTGCCCCGTTCGAACAGGCTCACATCGAGGCTGTGTTCGAGCTGGCGGATCTGCTGCGACAGCGCTGGCTGCGACAGTGAAAGGCGTTCGGCGGCCCGGCCCACATGGCCTTCTTCGTACACCGCGACGAAATAACGCAGTTGGCGAAAATCCATAAGCAATACTTATCAAAAAAGCTCGAAAAACGAAATGGCCGAAGGCCCGCGAGAAGCCTAGTCTATCCCGTATTCACAAGGTTTACAGGGCCAGAAGGCGCGATGAATACCGTTTATGTGGATGGCGTTTACATAGGCAAGGCAAAAAATGTCGGTTATGGGTTACTCACCGATATCGATAAGGAACAGGTTGCAAGAAGGCTGTGGTTATGGCCACAGGGGCTGGGCAGCGACGAACACGGCGACCCGCGCTTCCATACCGGCCCCGAGCGGGCCTTGCACCACTATCCGGCCGAGCACTACGCCTGGTGGCGGCGACGTTATCCACAGATCGACTGGTGCGCGCCGGGTTTTGGCGAAAACCTCTCGACCCGCGGCCTTACCGAAGAGCACGTCTGCCTGGGCGACATGTTCCGCTGGGGCGGGGCGCTGCTGCAGGTCAGCCAGCCGCGCTCGCCGTGCTACCGCCTGAGCCATCGCTGGGGCTTGCCGAACCTGCCGCAACAGGCGCAGGACGCGCTGCGCTGCGGCTGGTTCTACCGGGTGCTCAAGCCTGGCTTCGTCAGCGCCGACGAGCCGTTCGAACTGATACAACGCAGCTATCCGGGCCTGACCGTGGCCTGGGCACTGCATACTTTTTACCGTGAACCTCTGGAGCATGCGGGTTTGAAAAAGCTGGTGGATTGTCCGGCCCTCTCGTCACGCTGGCGCGACATCGCGATCAAGCGCCTGCGCAGCGGCCAGGTCGAGGACTGGACCGCGCGCCTGCTTGGCCTGCCGCTGGAAGGGCTGCGCGCATGAACCTGTTCAATCTGCGTCGCCAGGCGGCGCGCGCTGCCGAGCAGGCACCGGCGCCGGTGGCACTGGCCCAGGCCGAGCAGGTGTCGCGGGAATGCCTGATGCCGGCCACCGAGCGTGCGCCACAGGTGTTCGTGCGCGGCCAGGGTTCATGGCTGTGGGACAACGAAGGCCGCGCCTATCTGGATTTCACCCAGGGTTGCGCGGTGAACAGCCTCGGGCACAGCCCCAAGGCGCTGGTGCAGGCACTGAGCAGCCAGGCCCAGGCATTGATCAACCCCGGCGCCGGCTTTCATAACCGTGGCCTGTTGAGCCTGGTCAACCGCCTGTGCCAGAGCACCGGCAGCGATCAGGCCTACCTGCTCAACAGTGGTGCCGAAGCCTGCGAAGGTGCGATCAAGCTGGCGCGCAAGTGGGGCCAGCTGCATCGCAATGGCGCCTACCACATCATCACTGCGCGCCAGAGCTGCCACGGGCGCAGCCTGGGGGCGCTGTCGGCCTCCGACCCGTCGGCGTGCAACCGCTGCGAGCCCGGCCTGCCGGGTTTCAGCAAGGTGCCATTCAACGATCTGGCCGCGCTGCATGCAGCAGTGGACTCGCGTACCGTGGCGATCATGCTCGAGCCGATCCAGGGCGAGGCCGGGGTGATCCCGGCCACCCAGCAGTACCTCAAGGGTGTCGAGCGCCTGTGCCGCGAACTGGGCATCCTGCTGATCCTGGATGAGGTGCAGACCGGCGTGGGCCGTTGCGGCGCGCTGCTGGCCGAGCAGACCTACGGCGTGCGCGCCGACATCATCACCCTGGGCAAGGGCCTGGGCGGCGGTGTGCCGCTGGCCGCCCTGCTGGCGCGGGGTACGGCCTGCTGCGCCGAGGCCGGCGAGCTGGAAGGCAGTCACCATGGCAATGCACTGATGAGTGCGGCGGGCCTGGCGATTCTCGATGCCGTGCTGGAGCCGGGCTTCATGGAGCAGGTGCAGGCGTCGGGGCGGCACCTGCGTGATGGCCTGAGCCACCTGGCGGGGCGTTATGGCCAGGGCGAGGTGCGCGGCCAGGGCTTGCTGTGGGGCCTGGAGCTGAGCGACGACTCGGCCGAGGCCCTGGTCAAGGCGGCGCTGCAGGAAGGGCTGCTGCTCAATGCGGCGCAGGCCAATGTGCTGCGCTTTTCGCCGGCGTTGACCGTCAGCCGCGGCAACATCGACGAAATGCTGCTGCGCCTGGCGCGTGCCTTTGCCCGTGTGCACACGGCGCAACTCAACCAGCGGCGTGCCTGACCCGGTAGCGCCGTACCGAATTCAACGAACCGTCTCGCGTTCCTGCGCATCGCCCCGGGCCTGATCCTTTTGGCCTGGGGCGTTTTTTTATGGGGGATGGCTATTTGAACCAGTGGGGGGTGCTTGCAGTCTGTAGTTAGGACTTTAGACAAGGAGCTGCCCGATGGACCTGATCCGAATTATCTTCGCCATTCTGTTGCCGCCGCTGGGCGTGTTCCTGCAGGTGGGTTTTGGTGGCGCCTTCTGGCTGAACATCCTGCTCACCTTGTGCGGTTACATTCCGGGGATCGTGCACGCGGTGTACATCATCGCCAAGCGCTAGACCGCGTCGCGGCCATCGCCTGTAGGAGCCGGCGTTGCCGGCGAATGGGCCTGTACGGTTCAGACCGCGCTGGGACATTCGCCAGCAAGGCTGGCTCCTACAATGGCAATGGCCGTGACAGAACCTCCCGGTAGAACTTCCACTCTTCTTCCAGCGCATGCGCCAGGTTCGCTGCCGTCCGGAACCCGTGCCGCTCGGTCGGGTAGAAATGCCCTTCGGCACGCACCCCGTTGGCCTTCAGCGCCGCCAGCATCGAACGGGTCTGCTCCGGTACCACCACCGCATCCAGTTCGCCCTGGAAGAAAATCACCGGCACCTTGATCTGCGCGGCATGCAGCAGTGGCGTGCGCGCCTGATAACGCTGCACATCCTGCTGCGGGTCGCCGATCAGCCAGTCCAGGTAATCGCCTTCGAACTTGTGCGTGGCGCGCGTCAGCGCCAGCGGGTCGCTGACCCCGTACAGGCTCGCCCCGCCACGGAACACATTCTGGAACGCCAGCGCACACAGCGTGGTGTAGCCCCCGGCGCTGCCCCCGCGGATGAACGCCTGCGTCGGGTCGATCAACCCTTGCCCTGCCAGGAAGTCGACCACCGCGCAGGCATCCTGCACGTCCACTTCGCCCCAGCGCAGGTGCAGGGCCTGGCGATAGGCGCGGCCATAGCCGCTGCTGCCACGGTAGTTGAGGTCGGCCACGGCAAAGCCGCGCTGGGTCCAGTACTGGATGCGCGGGTCGAGCACCGGGAAGCACGCCGAGGTCGGTCCGCCATGCACGAACACCACCAGCGGCGGCGCCTCGACACCATTCATGGCCGGGTAGAAGAAGGCGTGCGCCTGGGCATCGCCGCTGGGGTAGGTGATGCTGCGCGGCTGGCTGACCTGTTCGCTGGGCAAGGGCATCGCACCGCCGGCCAGCACCTGAACGGCATGGCTGTGGCGGTCGATGGCGATGACGGCGGGCGTGCTGACGGCAGAGGCGGCGATGGCATACAGGTACCGGTCGTCGATCTCCAGGCAGCGAAAGCGGGTGTAGACGTCACTGAAGTCTTCCAGGGTGCCATCGGCATGATGCACGCCCAGGCGGCTGAAGCCGCCCTCGAACCAGCTCGCCAGATACCCGCCGCCGTCCAGGGGCAGCCAGGTGCTGGCGCCCAGTTGCCACGGTGCGCCGGCATGGTCGGCGCGCTCGGCCGGCAGTGCTGCCCAGCCCTGCGGGGTTTCGCCCCAGGGTTGCCAGTAGCCGTCACGATCCGACAGGCAGTACAGGCGACCGTCGGCATCGAAGCGCGGCTGCTGCAGCGATTCCGGTTGCGCCTCGCTGCCGGCGATGCAGCGCGGCGCTTCCCAGGTGTGTGCATCGCGGCGTTCGGCGCACAGCAGGCGGGTGGCAGTCCAGGGTTGGTGCGGGCGGCTCCATTCGATCCAGGCCAGGCGCTGGCCGTCGGCGCTGAGGGTGGGAGCGGCATAGAAGTCGGCGCCTTCGGCCAGTACCGTGCGGGTGCCGGCGGCGATCGATACCAGCCGGTGCACATCGGCGTCTTCTTCAACCGCCAGCACCTGGCCGGCGCCCCAGCGCAGGTCACCGTAGCGGCACTGGCCGTGGGTCAGCGGCTGCGGCTGCCCGCCGCCGAGCCCCTGGCTGTAGAGCTGCTGGTCGGCTTCGTTGACGAACACCAGCCCGTCGTCGCTCAGGCAGAAACCGCCGCCGCCATACTCGTAGACGCGGCTGCGCACGCTGAAGCCGTCGGGGGTCAGGCAGCGGGCCTGGCCGTCACGCCACTGCCAGATGCGGCAACCGCCGTCCTGGGGGCGAAACTCGTTCCAGAACAGCCCCAGCGGGCTGCGCTTGAGTTCGGCGTAGTCGGTGCCGGCGGCAACCGCCTGTTGTGCGCTGAAACGCTCAGCCGCGGGCGATGAGACGGGAGTTTCGATCATTGCGGAAGGTCATCTGGTCGATGGTCTGGGTGGCGGTTTCGGCCTCCTCCCGAGCAGCGAGGATGATCCCGTGGTCCGCCGATTTGGCGCAAACCGGGTCGGCATTGCTGGCGTCGCCGGTCAGCATGAAGGCCTGGCAGCGGCAGCCGCCGAAGTCCTTTTCTTTCTCGTCGCAGGAGCGGCACGGCTCGGGCATCCAGTCGTAACCGCGAAAACGATTGAAGCCGAACGAGTCATACCATATGTGCTGCATGCTGTGTTCGCGCACGTTGGGGAATTGTACCGGCAACTGGCGTGCGCCATGGCACGGCAGTGCGGTGCCGTCCGGGGTGACGGTGAGGAAGATGCTGCCCCAGCCGTTCATGCAGCCCTTGGGCCGTTCTTCATAGTAGTCGGGGGTGACGAAGATCAGCTTGCACGGGTTGCCCGCAGCCTGCAGCTTCTCGCGGTATTCGTTGGTGATGCGTTCGGCGCGCTCCAGCTGCGCGCGGGTGGGCAGCAGGCCGGCGCGGTTGAGCTTGGCCCAGCCGTAGAACTGGCACGTGGCGAGCTCGACGAAGTCGGCTTCCAGGGCGATGCACAGCTCGATGATGCGGTCGATCTTGTCGATGTTGTGCCGGTGGGTGACGAAGTTCAGCACCATCGGGTAGCCGTGGGCCTTGACCGCGCGGGCCATCTCCAGCTTCTGCGCGAAGGCTTTCTTCGAGCCGGCCAGCAGGTTGTTGACCTGTTCGTCGCTGGCCTGGAAGCTGATCTGGATGTGGTCCAGCCCGGCGCGCTTGAAGTCGGCGATCTTCTGTTCGGTCAGGCCGATGCCGGAGGTGATCAGGTTGGTGTAGTAGCCCAGGCGGCGCCCCTCGCCGATCAGCTCGGCCAGGTCCTGGCGCACCAGTGGCTCGCCGCCGGAAAAGCCCAGCTGCGCGGCGCCCATTTCACGCGCCTCGGCCATCACCTTGAACCACTGCTCGGTGCTCAGCTCCTTGCCCTGCTCGGCGAAGTCCAGCGGGTTGGAGCAGTACGGGCATTGCAGCGGGCAGCGGTAGGTCAGTTCGGCCAGCAGCCACAGCGGCAGGCCGACTGCGGGCTTGGCCGGTACCTCACTCAAGGACGATCCAGTGTTGCTCACGGGCGACCTCCATGAATTGCTCGATGTCGTCACCGAGTTCGGGTACACCGGGGAATTGAACGTCCAGCTCGGCAATGATCGCGGCCACATCGCGCTTGCCGTCGATCAGCCCGCCGATCAGCGCGGCGCTTTCGTTGAGCTTGATCATGCCTTCGGGGTAGAGCAGCACATGGCCCTTCTGCGCCGGTTCGTACTGGAAGCGGTAGCCGGGGCGCCAGTGCGGCGTCTTCGAACGGTCGAAACTCATAAGGTGATCCCCTTGTGCCACACCCGCTCGCTGGTGACGCTGTGGTAGGGCGGGCGGTTCAGTTCATAGGCCATGCTCATGGCGTCGAGCATGCTCCACAGAATATCGAGCTTGAACTGAAGAATCTCCAGCATGCGTTGTTGACCCTGCACCGTGGTGTAGTGCTGCAGGGTGATGCTCAGGCCATGCTCCACATCGCGCCGGGCCTGGCCCAGGCGGGTGCGGAAGTACTCGTAGCCGGCCGGGTCGATCCAGGGATAGTGCTGTGGCCAGCTGTCCAGGCGTGACTGGTGGATCTGCGGTGCGAACAGTTCGGTCAGCGAGCTGCTGGCCGCTTCCTGCCAGCTGGCACGGCGGGCGAAGTTGACGTAGGCGTCGACCGCGAAGCGCACGCCGGGCAGCACCAGCTCCTGCGAGCGTAGCTGGTCGGGGTCCAGGCCCACGGCCTGGCCCAGGCGCAGCCAGGCTTCGATGCCGCCGTCTTCGCCGGGGGCGCCGTCGTGGTCGAGCAGGCGCTGGATCCACTCACGGCGGATCTCGCGGTCCGGGCAGTTGGCCAGGATCGCCGCATCCTTCATCGGGATGTTGACCTGGTAGTAGAAGCGGTTGGCGACCCAGCCCTGGATCTGCTCGCGGCTGGCGCGGCCTTCATACATGGCCACGTGGTAGGGGTGATGGATGTGGTAGTAGGCGCCCTTGGCGCGCAAGGCCTGCTCGAACGCGGCGGGGGAAAGCGGTACGGCTTCGCTCATGGGGGCTCCTACAGCTCGATGCTCATGCCGTCGAAGGCCACTTCGACGTTGCGGCGGGCCAGTTCGGCGCGCTCGGCGGAGTCTTCATCGAGAATCGGGTTGGTGTTGTTGATGTGGATAAGTACCTTGCGCTGGTCGGGGAAGCCTTCGAGTACCTCGAGCATGCCGCCGGGGCCATTCTGTGCCAGGTGACCCATCTCGCGGCCCGTGCGGGTACCGACACCGCGGCGCTGCATCTCATCATCCTCCCACAGCGTGCCGTCGACCAGCAGGCAATCGGCGTCGTGCATCAGTTGCAGCAGCTTGTCGTCGAACTGGCCAAGGCCCGGGGCGTAGAACAGCTTGCCGCCGGTGCGCAGGTCTTCGACCATCAGCCCCAGGTTGTCGCCCGGGTGCGGGTCGAAGCGGTGCGGCGAGTAGGGCGGCGCGGCGCTGCGCAGCGGGAACGGGGTAAAGCGCAGGTTCGGGCACGCCTGGATCACGAAGCTGCCTTCGAGCTCGATGCGGTTCCACTGCAGGCCACCGTTCCAGTGGCTGAGCATGGTGAACAGAGGGAAGCCGGTGCTCAGGTCCTGGTGGACCATGTCGGTGCACCACACCTGGTGCGGGCAACCTTCGCGCAGGCTGAGCAGGCCGGTGGTGTGGTCGATCTGGCTGTCGAGCAGGATGATCGCGTTGATCCCGGTGTCGCGCAGGGCGCGGGCCGGCTGCATGGGGGCGAAGCCTTGCAGCTGCGCGCGGATGTCCGGCGAGGCGTTGCACAGCACCCAGTGCACCCCGTCGTCGGACAGTGCGATCGAGGACTGGGTGCGTGCGCTGGCGCGCAAGGTGCCGTCGCGAAAGCCCTTGCAGTTGTCGCAGTTGCAGTTCCACTGCGGGAAACCGCCGCCGGCGGCGGAACCTAGAATCTGGATGTACATGGCCACTCCTGCTGCGTCCAAAAATGAAAACGCCCCGGCTGACCGAGGCGTTGTACCGCAAGCAGACTCAGCGACTTGCGAAATACATGGTCACTTCAAAGCCAATACGCAGGTCAGTGTAAGCAGGTTTGGTCCACATGGGAGTACTCCTTCCGGATAGGTCTGGGGGCGGGTGGCTACATATTTAGGCCCCCCTTTGAAACAAGGGGTTACAACGGCCCGGGTAGCGCCATCTTACTAAAATTAATGGACAGTTTGGTTAAACCTGCGAGAAAGGCTGTTGCGTTGCCGGTAACAATCCGCCCTGTGCGGCGCTGGCCAGGTACAGGGCGTTGTCGAACAGGTGCCGGGCGGCGTGTTCGAGCTGCTGTGCGGTGACCGCCAGCAGCTGCTGTCGCAGCGTGTCCAGGCTGGGGGTGTCGCTGCCGGCCAGCCGGGCCTGCCAGGCCCATTCGGCGACGTCGGCATTGCCCATGTCCGGTTCGTGGAACTGCGCCGCCAGGGCCTGACGCGCCTCGGCATCATCGGTGAGGTCATGGGTGAAGCCTGCGACCACGCAGCGCATGTGCTCGAGGATCTGTGCCGGGTCGGCCTTGGGCGACTGCACGCCCAGCAGCAGGCCGGTATGGCCCTGCACCTGGCGCAATGCGCTGAACACTGCATAGCCCAGTTGCAGCTCCACCCGCAGGCGCTGGTAGAAGGGCCCTTGCAGTCGATGCGCCAGCAGCCGGTACACCGCCTCGCTGCCGGGCGGGGCGGGGCAGAACACCAGCAGTGCGTGCTCGCCTTCGGGCAGCGGCACATGCTGCCAGGGCCCTGTGGCATCGCCGGTGATCGGCTCGGCCATGCCCGGCTGTCCCTGTACCTGGGCCAGCAGCGCATTCAGCGCCGGCTGCACCGCTTCGGTGAAGCCGCAGGTCATGCCCTGCCAGCGGGCATGCTGCCAGAGCGCATCCAGCTCGGGCTGGGCGATCAGGCAGGTCGGCAATGGCCCCGGGTCACGCCCGACGATATAGCCCGGCAACTGCTTTAGCAGCAGGCGGATCGGGATCAGCGCCGGCTCGGTGCCTGAGCCTGCGCTCCAGTCCTGGGCGGCAGGCAGGCGCAGCAGCGCCAATGCCTGCTCGACGACTGCGACCACGGCGGGCGGTGACCCGGCGCAGCGCAGTTGCCAGAGGTGCTCGCACTCGCTCCATTGCAGCTCCACCGAGGCGCGGGTGGCGCGCTCGACCAGTGGGCGCAGGGCACCTTCGAGTACGCGCCACAGCCGCGCGCGCAACGCCGAGCGCACCTGCCAGCGCAGGTAGATCACGCCGTACTGCCGCACGGCCGGCAGCGCCGGGCTGTGGATAACCCCGGCGGGTGTCGGCGTAGCGGGTGCATCGCTGAACCCGACGGCCAGCAAGGGCTCGGCAGGTGGCAGTCGCCAGGGCTGGCGGGCTTGCTCGGTGAAGGGTTCGAGCAGGCCTTGCAGTGCCGCCAGGCCCTGGGCGTCGAGTGCACTGAATGGCTGGCCGCTGCTGTCGCGGCGCGCCAGTTCCAGGGCGCCGGCGGCCAGCGCGCGTGACTGCTGGATACGTGCATATTCGCTGTTCAGCGCCGTCAGGTCGGCATCGCGCAAGAAGCTCAGCCAGTCCCGGAACAGGTCTTCGACCTGGTCGGCAGGTGCCGCGTCATTGAGCTTGAAGCGTGCGTGCAGCAGTGCCTGTGCGGCGAACTGATGCAATGCCGAAAAACTGAAATCCTCCAGCCAGCGCCGTTCGCGCAAAGCGGCCAGCAGCCCGCCCGGGCGGGTGTCCGAAAGCCAGGTGTCGAGAAAGGCGATCGCCTGGGCAGCGCCGGCGGGCAGCCGTTCATAGCCGAGCAGCACATCCCGTTGCCCGGGCAGCTGTTCAACCCGCGCAGCGCGAAGCTGCAGCGCCGGTGCCGGGCCTTGTTCGATGGGCTGCCCGGGTGCGAAGACGGCGCCGTACTGCATGGCCAGGGCTTCAAGGGTGGCCAGCGGCTGTGGGCCGACCAGGCTCAAGGTCATCTGCCCGGCCTGGTAGTAGCGTTGGTGAAAGGCTTGCAGGGCGCTCTGGAAGGCCGCGTCGGGTACCGGCAGGCTGTAGCGGTTGCCAGCGTGAAAACCGCTCAGCGGATGCTGCGCCGACACGCTCTGCAGCAGTGCGTGCTGACGCTGCGCTTCGGGGTTGCGCGCCCAGGCAATGAACTCGGCATGGATCACTTCGCGCTCGCGCAGCTGTTGCGCACGGTCGGCCTGGGGGTTGGCGAGCATTTCACACAAGCGCTCGATGCCCCCCTCGAAGGCGGCAGCCGGCACTTCGAAGAAGAAGTCGGTGGTGCGCTCCCGCGTGCTGGCATTGACCTGGCCGCCCTGGCGCTGCACGTAGCGCATCAGGGCGTCGTCGATGGCAAAGCGCGGGTTGCCGAGAAAGAACAGGTGTTCGAGAAAGTGCGCCAGCCCCGGCCAGGCGTTGGGAGCATCGTGGCTGCCGGCGCGAACCCGCACTGCCGCTGCACAGCGCTTGAGCCGCGGTGCATGGCGCAGGGTGACGTGCAGGCCGTTGGGCAGGGTGAGGTGGGCGCAGGACATGACGGCTCCGGTAACGTGCGAACCGTCATGCTAGCGGATAAATCAGTGCTTGCGCGGGCCGCCGTGGAGTTCCACACGCAGGTCGTGCAGGTACGGTGTGCTGGCGCGGCCTTCGTGCACCCGTTGCAGCTCGAGGTCGGCCACCAGCAGCGTGGGCTCATGCCCGGCCGTGGCCAGCAGGCTGCCGTCCGGGCCGATGATGCTGCTTTGGCCGCAATAGTGGATCTGCTCCTCGGCGCCGCAGTAGTTGGCATACACCAGGTAGCACTGGTTCTCCTGGGCGCGTACGCGCACGGTGAACTGGCAGATGAAATCGTAGGGCCGCATGTTGGCTGTCGGCACCACGATCAGCTCGGCCCCGGCCAGGGCCAGGCGGCGGGCGTTTTCCGGGAACTCGATGTCGTAGCAGATCAACAGGCCCAGCTGCCAGCCATTGAGCGTGACCACCGGGAAATGGTCGGGGCCGGGGCTGAACATGGCGCGGTCCAGCCCGCCGAACAGGTGGGTCTTGCGGTAGTTGGCCAGGCTGCTGCCGTGGGCGTCGATCAACTGCACGCTGTTGTACACCTGGCCGTCCTCGCCAAGCTCGGGGTAGCCGTAGACGATGGCGATGCGGTTGGCCTGGGCAATTTCCACCACGGCCATGGCCGATGCGCCGTCCTGCGGCTCGGCCAGGCGTGCGACCGCTTCGCTGCCGATGTTGTAGCCGCTGAGGAACATCTCGGGGCACACCAGCAGTTCGGCGCCGCGTGCCGCCGCCAGCTGCGCCTGCTGGTGCAGGCGCTCGAGGTTGCCGGCCACGTCCATCGGGTGGGGCTGGCCCTGGTACAGGGCTATGCGCATGGGTCTCTCCTTTCAGTCGGCCAGGGCGATCGGGCCGATCTCGTTGAATACATCGCCAGGGCCGGGGTTGTCGGCGTGGGTGCGGCCACCGAAGTGGTTCATGATGCCCCATACCGCGTTGAGCGAAGTCTGCACCGCGCCTTCGACCCAGGCCGGGGTCCAGGAGACGTCGTCGCCTGCGATGAAGATGCCGCGCTGCTCGGCAGGCAGGTCCTGCTGCATGAAGTGCGCGTACATGCGCTGATTGTAACGATAATGGCCGGGCAGGGCGCCCTTGAACGCCCCCAGGAAATGCGGGTCGGCTTCCCACGACACGGTGATCGGGTCGCCGATGATGTGCCCGGCGATATCGACCTTGGGGTAGATCTTCTTCAGGGCGTCCAGCGCCAGTTTCACGCGTTTTTCCACCGGGTGCGGCAGCATCTTGAGCGCATCGCTCATCCACGAGTACGACAGGCAGATCACCCCCGGCCTGTCGTCGCCGTTGTCGAACAGGTAGGTGCCGCGGGTGAGGCGGTCGGTGAGGGTCATGCTCATCAGGTCGCGGCCGGTCTGCGGGTCCTTGTCCTTCCAGAACGGGCGGTCGACCATCACGAAGGTCTTGGACGACTGCATGTAGCGGGTGCGGTCCAGGGCCATCCACATCTTCTGCGAGAACAGCGACTCCTCGCACTCGATCTGGGTGGTCAGCAGCCAGCTCTGACAGGTGGTGAGCACCGCGGCGTAATGGCGGGTGACGCCCCAGGTGTCGGTAACGGCCAGGCGCCCATCGTCGGCGCGGGCGATGCTTTTCACCCCTGAATGTGGCGTGCCACGGTGCAACGAGCTGAGGCTGGTGCCTTGCGGCCAGTGGGCGCAGCGTTGCGGCACATGCCGCCAGATGCCCAGGGGCACCTGCTCGACACCGCCCACCACCAGGTGCTGGTGATCGTCGCAGTTGGTCATCACCACGCGGAAGATCTCGAGCATCGAGTTGGGGAAGTCGGAGTCCCAGCCGCCGGTGCCAAAGCCCACCTGGCCGAACACTTCGCGGTGCAGGAAGCTGAGCTTGGCGAAGGCCTTGGAGGTGGCGACGAAGTCGTAGAAGGTGCGGTCGTCCCACAGCGGCACCAGGGTGTTCCACAGTGCCTTCAGGCGCGGCACGTCGCGATCGCGGATTGCCTGCTGGATGTCGCCGAAGCGTGCGCCATCCTCCAGCGCATCGGCCCAGGCATCGGCCACTTCCTGGAACAGTGCCGGCAGGTCGCTGAGTTTTTCGGCGTAGTGGGTCTGGCCCTCGAGGTCGATCACCGTGCTGCCGGAGGCGGGGGTCAGCGGGTTGGGGAAGGGTCTGGTCTCCAGGCCCAGCTTGTCGACGTAGTGATAGAAGGCCGTGGAAGACACCGGGAAGCGCATGCCACCCAGCTCGGCGACGATGCCTTCGGCGCCGGAGAAGGTCTGCGAGCGCAGGCGCCCGCCCATTTTCGACGCCTCGTACACCACCGGCTTGAGGCCCAGCTTCATCAGCTCGTAGGCGGCCACCAGGCCGGCGATGCCGGCACCGACGATGGCCACCTCCTCACCGTGGCGCTCGGCGGGAATGCTGCCCAGGCCGGCCGGGTGCTCGATCCAGTCGTCGAAGGCGAAGGGGAAGTCCGGGCCGAAGATGGTGACCGGTTTTTTGCCGTCGGCGGGGTGGCGATTGTTCTTGTTCATGGGAGACCTTGCCAGGGCTGCGCGGGGAGCGGAGCTTGAGTATAGGAAATGCTGGCGGTCATTCTACGAGGGGAGGGTGTTGGTTATTAAGATGCAGAGTGTCGTCGTTTTGTGGTGATTTTTGTCATTGTGACGGGATGCTTGAGCAGAGTGATGCCTTCGCCGGCAAGGCCGGCTCCTACAGGTTTGCGAGCACCGTTAGCATGCTTGCCAGCGAAGGGCCCTATCTGTTCCCTGCTAACCCGTGTCAAACCGGTTGGCCGCGGTCCACCTTGCTGCTGAGGATGATCGAGGTGGTGGTTTTCTCCACGCCCTCGACACTGCCGATCTGGTCGAGCAACTGGTCCAGTTGTTCGGGCGAATCGCTGCGCAGCCACGCCACATAGTCGAACTCGCCACTGACCGCACACAACTGCTGGATCTGCCCCATGGCGCTCAGGCGGCGTACCACCTCCTTGCCCGAGCGGGGGCGCACGGTGATGCCCACATAGGCCTGCAGGCCGCCGTCGATCACGCGCTGGCCAAGGCGCACGCCGTAACCGCTGATGACGTTGGTTTTCTCCAGGCGCGCCAGGCGCGAGGTCACGGTGGTGCGGGCAATGCCCAGTTGCCGGGCAAGCATGGCCACGCTTTCGCGGGCATTGATCTGCAGGGCGGCGATCAGTTGACGGTCGATTTCATCGAGGGCGACAGGGCGGGTGGGCATGGACAGGGATCGTTTCTTTTGCTTGGGAAGTGGGCCGATTAAGGCAGCTAATCGACCCACTGTCCACGCTGGTGCTATCAGGGCGCGGCCTTGAAGCAGTGCTCCAGCCCCGGGAACTCGCCGCTGCGCACCTCGCGGGCGTAGTGCTCCAGTGCGTGTTCGATCTGCGGTTGCAGCTCGGCATAGCGTTTGACGAAGCGCGGCTGGTACTCGCCGAACAGGCCCAGCAGGTCCTCGGTCACCAGCACCTGCCCATCGCACGCAGGGGATGCGCCAATGCCGATGGTGGGGATGTGCAACGCTTCGCTCAGGCTGCGGGCCAGCGGCTCGGCGATGCCCTCGAGCACCACCGAGAACGCCCCCGCCGCCTGCATGGCCAAGGCATCGTCGCGCACCTTGGTTGCGCTTTGTTCATCCCGCCCCTGGGCCTTGAAGCCGCCCATGCTGTTGACCTGCTGCGGCATCAGGCCCACGTGCGCCATCACCGGAATGCCACGGCGCACCAGAAATTCGACGGTGTGGGCCATTTCGGCGCCACCTTCGAGCTTGATGCCCTGTGCACCGGTTTCGCGCAGCACCCGGGCGGCGCTGACAAATGCCTGCTCCGGCGAGGCCTGATAGCAGCCGAACGGCAGGTCGACCACCACGCAGGCGCGCTCTGCCCCGCGCATCACCGCCTGGCCATGGGCAATCATCATGTCCAGGGTCACGCCCAGGGTGCTGGGCATGCCGTACAGCACCATGCCCACCGAATCGCCGACGATGATCAGGTCGGCATGGGCATCCACCCAGCGGGCCATGGGCAGGCTGTAGGCGGTCAGCACCACCAGGCTGCCGGCGCCCTTGCGCTGCTGGATGGCGGGAATGGTCAGGCGGTTTTGACGTACATGGGTGCTCATCGACAAGTCTCCGATCAGGTTGTGCAACGGGTCGCGGCGCAGGCTACCATCGGCACTTTTGGCTCACTTGAGCAAAGGGGACAGCTGATGCCGCAAGCGGGACAGATATCGCAGGTGCCGCCCGTACCGCTGGCGCTTTCGCGCCCGGTGCAGCGGCGCATGTTCGGCATACCGGCAGGTTATGAAGTGCAGATGCACAGCCATGACTGGGTGCAGTTCACCTATGCCAGCGCCGGGATCATGCAGGTGCTGACCGAGCGCCACAGCTATCTGCTGCCGCCGCAGTGCGCGTTGTGGATTCCGCCAGGGGTGCAGCACACGGCGTTCAGTGAGCAGGCGCTGGCGTTTCGCGGGCTGTACCTGGATGCCGCGGTGCTGCCGGGCGCTCGCCGTGACTGCGCGGTACTGCAGGTGACGCCGCTGGTGCGCGAGCTGATCGAACGGGTCAGCCACTTTCCCGCCGACTACCCTGACGACGGGCCGCAGGCGCGCCTGCTGCAGGTGCTGGTGGACGAGTTGCAGGGGCTGGCCGAAGCACCGTTCAGCCTGCCGCTGCCCAGCGACCCGCGCCTGCGCCGGATCACCGATGCACTACAGGCCGAGCCTGGGGACAACCGCACCATCGAGCAATGGGCGCAGCAGGTGGGGGCATCGCGGCGCACCCTGGTGCGCCTGTTTCAGGCGCAGACCCAGCTTTCATTCCGTGAATGGCGCCAGCGCCTGCGCTTGCTGGCCGCATTGCCGTTGCTGGCGCAGGGCATGAGCGTGACTCGGCTGGCGAATGAACTGGGATATGACTCGGTGTCGGCGTTCATCGGGTTGTTTCAGCGCCACTATGGGAAGACGCCGGGGGTGTATGCGGCCAGTTTGGGGACGTGATTGTGAGGTTCTGAGGGCCAAAAACGCAAAAGCCGCGCAATGCGCGGCTTTGAGTATGGTGGGCCCACACGGACTAGTGTTTAGCGTAATTGGCGAAATGGTTGGAAGCTGGGCACTGTACCGCCAGGGTATGTTTTTTGTACCGCGGAGCGGTCAGGTTTTTCGGCCATGACGTTGTTCTCCTGGTAAAAATGTGATCAAGGTTGTTGCAGGGTGGCAATTACACACCTAAGATGCCCGCCTTCTCTCACCCGACAGCAAAGGAGGTACATCATGCAACAGTTGATCACCCTTTGCAGGTCGCGCCTGGCTTGAACGCATTCGCCGCTACTCGTTAGCGGTACCGCAACGCCCGGCCTCTGGCCTGCCAATCCGAACATCTTTTTGTTTCAACCCATCAGGATTGGACTATGGGCACTTGCATTCGCAATTTGTCCGACGGCGCCGTATTGGTCGCCGCGGACGACACCTGGATCGAAGGAAAAGCGATCCAACAACTCGAAACCACCGCTCGCCTAGGGGGCATGCATCGGGTGGCCGGCATGCCGGACCTGCATCCTGGCCGTGGCTATCCGGTCGGCGCGGCATTCTTTTCCGTGGGGCGTTTGTACCCGGCGCTGGTCGGCAATGACATCGGCTGTGGCATGGCGCTGTGGCGCACGGACATCCCGACCGCCAAGCTGCATCTGGACAAGCTGGAGAAACGCCTTGGCAACCTCGACCTGCCGCTCGACGAGACGTGGCAGGAGGCCGTTGCCAGCTTCGGTTTGCCTGCCACGGGGCACGAGCGTTCTCTAGGCACCATTGGTGGTGGTAACCACTTCGCCGAGCTGCAGCAACTCGATGAAAGCTACGACGATGCGGCCCTGGCAGCCTTGGGCATCGAGCGCAAACACCTGCTGTTGCTGGTGCACAGTGGCTCGCGTGGTTTGGGCGAGGCGATCTTGCGTGAGCAGGTCGACCTGTTCGGTCATCACGGACTGGAGGCGGGCAGCGAGGCCAGCACTCATTACCTGGGCCGGCACGACGGCGCGCTGCGTTTTGCCGAAGCCAACCGTCAGTTGATTGCCCGGCGCATGCTCGACCGCTTGCGTGCCGATGGCGATGTACTGCTCGACATCAACCACAACCTGGTGTCGCCAGCGCAGGTCGACGGGCTCGATGGTTGGCTGCATCGCAAAGGCGCCACACCGTCGGATCAGGGGGCGGTGGTGATCCCTGGTTCGCGCGGCGACTACAGCTACTTGGTACAGCCGATCGCCGACGAGCGCAGCCTGTTGTCCCTGGCCCATGGCGCCGGACGCAAATGGATGCGCAGCGAGTGCAAGGACCGCCTCGCCTCGCGCTACAGCGTCGAGCAACTGAGTCGTACGGCACTAGGCAGCCGCGTGATCTGCGCCGACCGGGCGCTGATCTACGAGGAAGCGCCGGAGGCCTACAAGGCTATCGGCTCGGTGGTGGGTGCCTTGCGTGAAGCGGGGTTGGTTCGCGTGCTGGCACGCCTGAAACCGGTGCTGACCTACAAGACGCGCGGAGGGTGCTGCTGATGATCCTACTGCAACTCTCGGCGGCTCAGGGGCCGGAAGAATGTGCCCTGGCAGTGGCCAAGGCATTGCTCAGGCTGCAGGCCGAAGCGGATGCCCAGGCCGTGGCGGTACGGATACTCGAAGAAGAGCCGGGGCCGCGGCGCGGTACCTTGCGCTCGGTGTTGCTGGCACTGGATGGCGAGCAGGCCGAGCGCCTGGCGGATCACTGGACGGGCTCGCTGCAATGGACGTGCAGCAGTCCGTACCGGCCGGGGCATGCGCGCAAGAACTGGTTCTTTGGGGGCGCACGGTTTGCGCCACCGGCACCGGAATTGGCGAGCGAGATCCACTTCGAGACCTTGCGTTCGTCCGGGCCGGGTGGTCAGCATGTCAACACCACCGACTCGGCAGTGCGCGCCACGCACCTGGCCAGCGGCGTCAGCGTCAAGGTACAGAGCGAGCGTAGCCAGCACGCCAACAAACGCTTGGCGCTGCTGCTCATCGGGCAACGCCTGGCGCAACAGGCAGAGCAGGTCGACAGCGAACTGCGCGCGGAGCGGCGGTTGTTCCATCACCGCATCGAGCGTGGCAATCCACGTCGGGTGTTTCGCGGCGAGCGCTTCGAGCCGGCTGACGAGTAGATTGTGTGCGAATAGTCGTCGAGCAAAAGTCAGGCCGGGCGGCGTAGGCGATGCCGGCCCCACAAAAACGGATGAGGAAAGGACCCGGCTCGCACTCGGGTTTACGAGTTGCAAATGAGCACTGCGTATCTGAGGCGATCCCGCCAAAAACGCAAAAGCCGCGCAATGCGCGGCTTTGAGTATGGTGGGCCCACACGGACTTGAACCGTGGACCAAAGGATTATGAGTGACGGTTTGAGGGTTTTCGTTACGTTTCATGGGTGGCCATAAATAGTCTAAAATTCCTTTAGTATCAGTTGTTTGCTGAACTTGTTTGTTTTTCTACGTTTCACTAGATACCCTGAGTTCTCACTCGAAACGGGGAACGAACGGGGAAAATCATGGCGAAGCGCACGCGGCTGACCGACCTGGAAGCACACGCGGTCAAGACCCGAAAGTCTGAGCCGGTTGGGTCCCGCGGCAAGGGCACGCTGCTGCTCGAGCGGAAGGCGTCCGGGGTCGTGATGGCCTACTACCGCGAGCGCACTCCCACCACTGACCAGCGTCTCCCCCTGGGCGCCCTGGCCAAGCGCCCCAGACCGGGGGCGGATGAGTTTTCCCTGAGCGACTTACGGCACCGCGCCATGAGCTTATCGATTGAGGTCGAGGCCGCTGGCGGTATTGCGGCCTACCTGGCCCAGGCCGAGCGCCAGAAAGCCGCCCAGGCCGAAGCCGACCAGCGTGCGCAGCGTGCAGCCGAGGCTGCTGCTCGACGCGGCTCCTTTGCCGATCTGATGGACAGCTACACCGCCAGCATGATCGAGGCTGGCCGGGTGAGCGCAAAGGAGATCGGCCGAATGTTCCAGCTCCATGTGAAGACCTACCACCCTGACCTGGTGGCCAGGCCAGCGGCAGAGATTCAGCCCGAAGACATACAGTTGATCCTTGCCGGAGTGCTGGGGCGCAAGCCAAAGGGCCGTGGTATTGGCAACAAGGCGCCCGGCAGCTCGTTCAATGGGATGCGGACTACCTGCGACAAGCTTCGCCGGTATCTGCGTGCAGCATTCAGCTACGCAGCCAAGGCCCACCTGGCGCCCGAGCGGCTGGCGCAGGACGGCAAGGTGTTTGCCATCAGCAGCAACCCAGTGCGCGACATTCCCGTCACCCAAGGCACTGGCGGTGGCCACACCGAGTCGCTGACCCCTGATGAGCTTGGCGAGCTTCTGCGCTACTTGGACACACTCCCGCTTCGATACGCGTCCATCGCCAAGGCACTGATCTACTTTGGTGGCCAGCGGCTCACCCAGTTCTGCGCTGTGCCCTGGGAGGCCGTAACCGACAGCACAATCAGCTTGATCGATGCCAAGGGGCGCAAGGCTCAGGCATGGGACCACCTGCTGCCAATCACTGATCGAATCCGGGAAGTCATTCAGCCGCTGCTGGACGACAGGATCGGCCCCGGCCCGTTCTCGCTGACGCCTGGCAGCACCGCTAGCCCTGACACCTTCAGCGGACTGTTCGTAGAGGCAGGCCGGGCATTGTCGGCATCGGGCAAGACGCAACCATTCAGTTGGAAGAACGTGCGCGTCACCGCTGAGACACTGCTGGCGCATCAGGGTGTATCCGCCGAGGTTCGGGCCTGGCTGCTCTCTCACGGGCGCAGTGGTGTGCAGGCCAAGCACTATGACCGATACAGCTACCTTCCCGAGAAGCGTGCTGCCCTGGAGCAGTGGGGCCGCTACCTGGACAGGCTCGCCAGCGGTGAGGGTGACACTGGCAATGTGGTGCTGCTGTCGCGCAGGAAGAAAATATCGGCTGACTGATCCGTCGCTCACGTCCATACACAGCGTACGGGGTGTTTCATCCGCTACAACGCTACAACCCTTGTGGCCAGTGGCTTGTGGCGTTTTTTCATCTGCTACACGACCGCCTTCTGTAGCACTACGAAAATCGCTAGAACCCGCGCCGTTATTGGCTTGTAGCGCTGTAGCACTTGGAGTAGGGGGTACGCTGGCAAGGGGAGTCCATCTGAGATTCCGCCAACGGTGCCGCCTGTAGGCGATTTCAGTTCCGCTTAAACTGCCCAAAAACGCCTCATTTCCGGAATAACTGCCGAAAACTACCCATAACCATGAATAAGTGCAAATAAGAGCAAATAAGCCGAATTAACAACATTGCGTAATACTCTACGTTGTTAGTTACCCCTGGACGCCCCTGAGACCCCTGGACACTCATACAAAGTTCTCGCGCCACGAAATGTTAATTCAAGTTTTCGTGGCGCGGCGTCACGCTTACCTGTCACGAAGGCAAAGCCCCTTGACCGATTGAGGGCCTCAAGAGGCCCGGAGTAGGGCCAATGAAACCGGGGGTTTTGAGAGGGAGGTCTACCGTTCGTCGGACGAATTTAGCCGTCATCCCCAAGGACGATTTGTACGTATTGATCTCTGTTGGTACGTGTTGGGACGTGTTGAGCTATGTTTCGGACGGGGGTAGGCTGCCCCCGAAGTTAAGTTACCTTAAAGTAACTCAGACTCTGGCGGAAAAAGTGGTTGCGATTTCGGGAGCGGCGACATTAACATTCGGCCATCCGCACAGGAGCGACATATTGAAACGCCGTCGCCACTGTTGGAAGACTGGATTGCTGAGCAGCAGACAAAGAAAAGCCCCTGGTGGTCAGACCAAGGGCCGATTCGGGAAAGGACGTTGGCGCGTCCTCTGTCTGCCAGCTAGGCCAGCACACAAACCCCGAGGGGAGAAGCTTTTGAGACGGCTTCTGAGGTTTACCGATAACGGTAAACTCGGGCGGACTGTAGTACCAACGGGAATATTGCGCAACACTGGGTATCCATACATTTGCCCTGTTTCCGATGATTTGCAGGTCGATCCCCTCGGTTTTTCCTCGAGCTTTTCCTCGAATGGAGAAATCGACCATGGCCCAAACCGCCATCAGCAACATCGATGCACCCAGCCTGCCGATCCCCGGCGCCCGCGCTACCGCAGCCCAGCTCTGCGCCAAATACCAGGTCAGCCGCTCGACCTGGTGGCGCTGGTCCAAGACCCCTGGTTTCCCGGAGCCGATCCGCTTCGGTCGCTCCGTCCGCTGGGAGCCGGAGTCTGTCGAAAGCTTCCTGCGCAGCCAGGAGGCCTAACCCCATGATGACCAATCACACCTGCGCAGGCGCGGGCATGGGATCGCCTGGCCTGAAAAAAGCGCTTGTTTCATCCGTGCTCGGAATGTATCGTCCGTCTGTCGCTGCAAATTCAGCGACCGGGCGTGGAAACCCGAGCAAGCAAAAGGCGCATAGCGCCCCATTTCGATTGCAGGCGCTTTTTTTGTGCCCGCAGTCCTGCTTTATGGCGGCTGTGCGTGGGCAGACTTCGGTCTGGCCGGGTTCCTTTTGCCCCGGTATTTCCACCCCACGCATAGCTGCCACCCAATCCCGTGGAAAGGATCGTGGCAGCTCCTATCAAGCAAAAGGAGTTCGGCCCATGCTTTCGCACCTCTTCGCGCTCACCCCTGAGCAAATCCGCAACAAGATCGCCCGTCACCGCGCTATGGCCATTGCCCAACTGCGCAGCAAGTCCAGCCTGTCGGTTCGCAAGCGCCGCTACGACGAACAAATGGCCAAGGCCCGTTTCTTCGAAGCCATGCTGGCCGGGGGTGCAAAATGAGGCTCTTTATCAGCCAGGTTGAAACCCAGGCAAGCCACATGACCGTGGTTGGCGCTGCGCTGGAGACCATCTCCGAATTGCTGGGCTGTGATGGCGCTGAGCACTATCTCAATGACGAGCAGATGCTGGGGCTGGCTCATGCCGTACAAGCGCTGGGTGCTGGTATCCGCGAACGCGGCTATGCGCTGTATGGTCTGGCTGAAGAGGAGCGCCGCAAATGAGCAAGCAAATCCTCTCTAACGTCGCCAACGAATCGCTCGATCAACTGCAGGTCGCACGCGAATACATGGCCTGGGTTGACTCCCTGACTTGGGCAATCAATAGCTCGCTCAAGTCCGGGCACGATAATCACGCCAAGCAACTGGCTGGCGTAGTCAGCTACCTGGCTGGCGATTATCACAACATCCTGGACTGCGAAATTCAGCGCCTGGGCGACCAGCTCGCCGCCGCCGATCTGAGGGCCTGACCATGACGACTTTTCAACAGCGCACCCCCGCGCTGGCGGGATCGGCTTGCCCGGAAAAAGTGGATGCTATCCGCCAGGTGGCAGCATTTGCCCAGCGCTATGCACCTGCCATGGCCGCGGAACTGCTGCCCGAGGGTAAGCGCCAGGGTAACGAGTGGTGGGCGAAGAACCCGGCCCGCGCTGACAGAAGCGCCGGTAGCTTCTCGGTGAACCTCAAGGATGGCCGGTGGAACGACTTCGCCAGTGGTGATCGAGGCGGCGACCTGGTGAGCCTGGCCGCGTTCGTCCTGAACGTCAGTCAGTCCAATGCCGCTGCCTGGGTTGCTCGCCGCCTGGGGCTGGATATCCCGGCCCTGGACGGTCGAGCAGGCCCGCCACCGGCAGATTTGCAAAAGCAGCTCGAGCGCGTCACCCGTGAAACCGAGGCCAAGGCAGCGGACTACATTCGGCAGGTGCAAGCCCGCCAGCAGGAGGTGGCCGAGCAGGCGGCGCAGTTGTGGAGTAGCGCCCGCCGTCCTGACCCTGACCACGCCTACCTGGTGCGCAAGCAGATCACCCCGTGGATGATCCGGCAGCGGGGCAGTGAACTGCTGGTGCCGCTGTACGCCGATGGATTCATGGTCAACCTGCAGCGCATCGCCCTCGATGGTCAAAAGCGTTTCCTCGCTGGCGCCAGGGTGAAGGGCGCGTACTGCCCGATTGGAAAGCCAGTCGCCGGTGGGCGGATGTACGTGGCTGAGGGGTGGGCCACGGCCTGTACGGTCTACCAACTCACCGGCTGCCCGGTCGCTGCTGCGATGAACGCGGGCAACCTCAAACCCGTAGCGCTTGCCATGAAGGCGAAGTACCCGGACGCCCAACTGGTGATCGCTGGCGACGACGACCGCGAGACCGAGGGCAACCCAGGGCGCACGGCTGCAATGGATGCTGCTGTTGCCGTTGGTGCCGAGGTCAGTTTCCCCGAGTGGCCGGACGATGCCCCGCTTTCGCTGAGTGACTTCAACGACCTGCATGTGTGGGGTGCTGACCATGAGTGACGGAAAGGTCATTACCCTGCCGAGCAAAAGCCCGGTACAGGAAGCCATCAAGCGCTTGGGTGTCGATGCTGGCGCCCTGTACGAGCCGGTGATTCTGATCGAGCTGAAACGCATCCGGGCGAAAGACCCAGCGGCCTGGGCCAGGATTCGCCAGCAGGTGAAGGACGTCAAGGTTCTATCCATGGTGGACTTCGACCGCCTGACCGCCCAGGACGATGAGGAGAAGGTTTCAGCCGGTGGCGGCATCTTCCCCGAGGTCGAGCCGTGGCCGACACCGGTGGTGGGCACTGAGCTGCTGGATGATATCGCCCTGGCGATCAAGCGCTACGTGATTGCGGATGGCGCCACGATCCAGGCGGCGGCACTGTGGGCGACGTTCACCTGGCTGATTGACTCTGTGCAGGTCGCGCCAATCGCAAACATCACGGCACCTGAAAAGCGGTGCGGCAAGTCGATCATGCTCACCACCCTGGGCAACCTGGTTAACCGCAAGCTGCAGGTGTCGAACATCGCGCCTGCTGCCCTGTTCCGCTCCATTGAGCTGTGGTCGCCCACGTTGCTGATCGATGAGGTGGACGCATTTCTTCGTGACAATGAAGAGGCACGGGGCATCCTCAACGCCGGGTTCACCCGCGACAGCGCCGTGGTGATTCGCTGCGTGGGTGACGACCACATGCCGACCCCGTTCCGGGTGTGGGGCGCGAAGGCGCTGTGCGGCATCGGCAAGATCGCGGACACGCTGGCCGATCGGAGTATTCCGCTCCGGCTGCGCCGCAAGCTTCCCGGCGAGGAAACCGAGGTTTTGCGCCACTCCTCCCCTGATATGTGGGCCAACCTTCGTTCCAGGATGATGCGCTTCGCTCAGGACAACGCCGAGCAGATCGCCAAGGCCAGGCCCGCCACCATCAAGGGGCTGAACGACCGCGCCAACGACTGCTGGGAGCCTCTGCTGGCGATCGCCGAGGCAGCCGGGGGTGAGTGGCCCGCCATTGCCCGGCAGGCCGCCCGAACACTCCATGACGTGGAAGACGACAGCCCCAGCGTGGGCGTGGAGCTGCTGACCGATATCAAGACCATTCTCGACACCAAGCAGGCGAGCAAGATGTTCAGCGCCACCCTGCTGGAAGAACTGATGGCCGACGATGAGGCACCGTGGCCAACCTGGAACCGTGGCAAACCGATGACGGCGCGTCAGCTTGCAACGAAGCTGGCCGAATTCGGTATCAAATCAGGGACAGTCAGGATCGGCACCGTCACGAAGAAAGGGTACTCCCGTGAGCAGTTCTTGGACGTGTTCGGTAGATACCTTCCCACCGACACCCCCGTCACAAGCGTCACACCGTCACAAGCCACTAAAGACGCGGCATACAGCGATTTCTCATCCGTCACATCACCATCATCTGTGACGGATAGAAAAACGCCACAAGCCCCGCCCCATAAGGCGTGTGACGGTGTGACGGATAAAACACCCCATCCGCTGGGAGTGGAGGAAGAGTATGCCGCTGGGCCAGAAGAGGAGGAGGTCTGATGGCTGCCGTGGACTACCTCCGAGAGCAGGGCCTTTCCGTTCGCAAGCGCGGTATGCGGGTCGTCATTGGTCCAAAGGCCCTTATCACCTCCGACATACGCGACTACGTGAAGGCTCACCGCCTGAGCTTGCTGGCAGAGCTGGTGGCCAACGATGGCCAGGAACGCCGTTGCAACTGGTCGGTGCTGCTGCCTGGATACCGACCCTTCACGATGATTTCAGAACCCATCACCCGCGAAGAGGCCCTGGCCGATGTTCGGTGCCGGTGGGCGGATGCGGAGATTGGGTAGGGGCAACGCAAAGTCCGAGGCCTCTGGCACGGACACCGCACCCTCAGTCGTTTTTACGCGCCCGCGAAACTAAAAGTTTAGTACCCCGCGAAATATCAAACCGCCCATGGGCGCCACGACGCCCCAAGGAGCAGTAATGAAACGAGATTTCCAGCGCCTTCGGGCCTACGAACAGCACCTACGTGCCGCCGGCGTGCCACGCTCTCTGGCGGTGCAATTCACCGGCATGATCCCCGACCACGTGATCCGCAATCTGCTTCCCCTGCGCCTTCGCTTTGCGCTTGCACTGCGCGGCCTGATGGGTAGAATTGGCTTGTCGGCTCGGCAGGTTGCCACCGACGCGACAACTCAAGAGTCCACTATGGCGCGAGGCCGTGGAAGGACCGAAGAGGCCAGTTCCGGAGTGAGTCCGGCGGGACGCGAAAGCAAGCAAGAGCGCAGAAGCCACGCCCCCGGCGTGCGCAAGGCGCGTCCCCCTATTCGGAACTGAAGGTACACCTATGTACAACGCAATGAGCAACTCTGCTCGCACCCTGCAGACCAAGAACGCCGGCGGCGATTCGACCGAGGCCCTGGTACTCAAGCACCTGCAAGACCGCGACGAAGAGATCAACCGCTTCGCCAATGATGCGAAAGAAACCATCCAGGGCCTCAAGGATCGTCTGCAGGATCTGGAGCAGAAGAGCGCCCGCCGGGGTGCCCCATCCGGTTATGGCGGCGGTGATGACGCAATCGTCAAGATGGCTGACGCGTTCACGAAATCGGGCCAGTTTGAGGCCTTGAAGTCCGGCAGCCCGACTACCGGGCGTGTCACTGTCGAAAACGTCGCCATCAAATCGCTGACCAACGCCGGCCAGGGCGTAGCAGGGTCCACCAGCTACTCCGCGACCGCGCAACGCCAGCCAGGCCTCTACAACGATCCTCGCCGCGACCTCTCGTTGCTGGACTATCTGCCCTCGCTCCCGGCCTCTTCGGCCACGTTCGAGTACATGCAGATCAAGGACTACACCAACAACGCGACCGAGCAGGAGGAGGAAGGCCAGCAGAAGGCACAGACCAGCATCGACGCCGAGCTGGAGACCGCCAACATCGCCACCGTCGCCCACTGGACCCGTGCTTCCAAGCAGGTTCTGGATGACACCCCGGCTCTCGGCCAGCAGATCGGCAACCTGCTGAACTACGGCCTGCTGGAGAAACTGGAGTCCCGCCTGATCGCCGGCCCAGGTGGCAAGGGCAAGATCAAAGGCCTGATCGGCTACGCGGTCCCTCACGTAGTGGTCGGTACCTTGAAGCCGGTGGATGCTATCGGCCAGGCGGTCACCGCCATGAAGACCAGCGGCTGGCAGGCCAGGCTGATCATCATGAACCCTGATGACTGGTTCAGCATCTCCAGCGAGCGCGACGCCGATGGCCAATATGTCCTTGGCTCTCCGCGCGATCCTGCGCCGCCAGTGCTGTGGGGTGTTCCGGTGATCACCTCCGGCTCGATGCCGGCGGGCACTGTCCTGCTGCTGGATACCACCCAGGTGGCCATGCTGGACCGCGAGCAACCCACCCTGATGCTGAGCCGTGAAGACGGCAACAACTTCACCAGCAACCTGGTGACCCTCCTTGCTGAGCTGCGCGCCGGCCTGGCGGTGTTCTCGACCGGCGCCGTCCGGTCTGTGGATATCTCCGAAGCCTCTGGCGGTTAACTGCCAAAGTAGTGTGAAAGGCCCGCTCAGTTGCTTGCGCGGGCTTTTTTGTAGGTGCAAGCACGCCTGATAACGCCAAAAATCACTAGAATCTGGCATTACCTAGACCGCCCCCAACCTGCTCTGTAATCGCTAACTGTCGAAAATGTAGGGAGGGGCCTAGTGAAAGTCTACGGCCTCTGGCCCGGACACCGCACCCTCAGCTTTTTTTTCATTTCCGCAAAATCCGCATTTCCAAAGGGGGTCGCGTTTCACGACCCCCTGCCCTAACGATCCGTTACCCCGTCTCCTCAAAATTGAGGACACCCCAACCCCCATTGGGGGCTGGAGGGGTCACAACCGATGTGATCCCCCAGTGGGGGGAGACAATTCTGGCAGCGTGACAGAACTGGCCGCCAACTCCCTCCATCGGAGGAAGTCTCAACTCTCCCCGCTGGGGGGAGTCTTCCTCGCCGATCTGGCGGCCCAGGCACATGCCGGAAATTTTTCCGGCATGTCATCCAGCCGAATGAGATGTCCTGAAATTTGAGGGCATCTCTGAATGTGAGCAGTTTTGCTCGTATCTCTGGATGGCCCAGTTCTGGACCATCACCCGGGGAAATCCCGTATCTACCCATCGCTCCATCTGGAGCCATCGCGATCTCAAATCCGGGTGGTTTGCGGCACACGTAGTTCAATTCGGCTGTGAGCCGCGTGGCTCATGGGCTGGAGCGATTTCCTTGTGCCCTGATGTTGTGCCCTGCCAGCAGCCCCGACTTCGCGATTTCAAATCCAGAAGGGTCTGCAAATTTCCTGCACACCCAGGCGTACGCCTGGCGTCCGGCAGTGGGTCACTACGAAACTTTCGTAATACGGGAAACACCCGTAATTCCGGGTATTCAAAACCGGCGCCCAGCAGGTTTTACGAAGGTTTCGTGAAACGCGGCTACGCTTCGGATTCAGCCGCATTGGCTGCTAGAGGAGAAAGAGCATGCCAAATATCAAAGTTACTGCACGGATTGTGAATGGAGACCAGTGGGACCCTCTCGGTGGCGAGACCAACTGTGGTGAGGTGGTTGGCTTGATATGCGGGGACGACCTGCGACCACCGCCTACCAGCGTTACGATCGAGTTGACCACCAACAGCGGTAAGCGGGTCGAGGTGTATATCTCAAACTCAGCAGAGGCCGCCGCCATAGTCCGCATTGACGGCGAGACGGTGTAGAGGAAACGGGGAACGAACGGGGAAGATTTTGTACCGGAAAAGACAAAGGCCTACGGATTCATACGTAAGCCTTTGATTTTATTGGTGGGCCCACACGGACTTGAACCGTGGACCAAAGGATTATGAGTCCTCTGCTCTAACCAACTGAGCTATAGGCCCCAGTGGTCGCGGATTATAGCGAGGGTTTCGAGGCTGTGCTATCCGAAAGATCCGAAACTGCCCGGCGTAGAAAGGTCGCGGCGAATTCAGGCGCCGCCAGCGGCAGGCTGACGATGTAGCCCTGGATCTGTTCGCAACCTTCGGCCGCCAGAAATTGCTGCTGCGCCTGGTTCTCCACGCCCTCGGCGATGATGGTCAGCTGCATGCTGCGCCCCAGCGCAATGATCGCCCGCGCAATTGCCGCATCGTGCGGGTCATCCGGCAGGCCGCGGATGAACGACTGGTCGATCTTGAGGATGTCCAGAGGCAGGCGTTTGAGGTAACTGAGCGAGGAGTAGCCGGTGCCGAAGTCGTCGATGGCCAGTTGTACACCGATGCGCTTGAGCTGGTGCAGGATGGCCAGCGCCTCCTCGGCCTGGCTCATGATGAAGTTCTCGGTGATCTCCAGCTGCAGGTCACCCGCCTTGAGCTGGTGAGTGCGCAGCAATTGCTCGATGCGCTGTACCAGCAACGGCTGACGCAACTGCGCGCCCGCCAGGTTGACCGACAGCGGCCCGAACGCAAGGTAGCTGTGCTTCCACGCTTGCATCTGCCGGCACGCCTGCTCCAACACCCAGTCGCCCAGCTGCAGAATCATGCCATTTTCTTCAGCCAGCGAGATGAAGTGCTCCGGCGGTACGTCGCCGAAGGTCGGGTGGCGCCAGCGAATCAGTGCCTCGGCGCCCACCAGGCTCTGGGTCTTGAGGCTGAACTTGGGCTGGTAGCTCAGGCTCAGTTCCTTGCGCTCGATGGCGCGGCGCAGTTCGTGCTCCAGCGCGATGCGCTCGGCGGCCTGGGCGGTCAGGTCGCGGGTGTAGCTCTCGACCCGGTTGCGCCCCTTGGCCTTGGAGCGGTACATGGCCGCATCGGCGTTGCGGATCAACGAGGCCACGTCGGTGCCGTCCTGGGGGTACAGGCTGGTGCCGATACTGGCACTGGTGAAGAACTCGTGTTCGCCGGCCTGGAACGGTGCGCCAAAGCAGGCCAGTAGCTTGTTGGCGATATGCTCGGCATCGCTTGGCTGGTGCAGGCCGGGCAGCAGGATGATGAATTCGTCCCCGCCCAGGCGTGCCACGGTGTCGTTGTCGCGCACCTGTTCTTTCAGGCGCTGCGCGATTGCCTTGAGCAGCAGGTCGCCGACCGGGTGGCCGAGGCTGTCGTTGATGTGCTTGAAGCGGTCCAGGTCGAGGAACAGTACCGCGCCCTGGCGACCCGAAGGCTGTGGGCTGCTGAGTGCGGCCTGCAGCCGGCTTTCGAACAGGGTGCGGTTGGGCAGGCCGGTGAGGGGGTCATGGTGGGCCTGGTAGTCGAGCTCGGCCTGGGCATGCTTGAGGCTGGAGATGTCGGCGAACACGGCGACGAAGTGGGTGATCTCACGCTCGTGATTGCGCACGGCGCTGATGGTCAGCCACGCAGGGTAGAGCTCGCCGCTCTTGCGCCGGTTCTGGATTTCGCCCTGCCAGTGGCCCTCGGCGGTCAGCTGATGCCACAGGGCGGCGTAGAAGGCGCTGTCGTGCTGGCCCGAGGCGAGCAGGCGCGGGGTCTGGCCCAGCGCTTCGAACTCGCTGTAGCCGGTGATTTCGCTGAACGCGCGGTTGACCGCACTGATGTGCTGGTCGATGTCGGTGATCAGTACGCCTTCGGCCGTGTTTTCGAACACAGTGGCCGCCAGTTGCAGTTTTTCCTGCATCAGATGGCGCTCGGTGATGTCGCGGGCGATGGTCAGCATGCAGTCCACGCCGGCAATCGGCAGCGGCCGCGCCGAGACTTCGCACAGGCGGATCTGCCCGTCGGCGCGGCGGATGTGGCAGCTGAAGTCGCGTACGAAGCCGTTTCGGTTCAGCAGCTCGAGCAGTTGCCGGCGCTCGTTGAGGTCTACCCAGATGCCCAGCTCCAGGGTGCTGTGGTCCAGTACCTGGCTATCGAAGCCGGTGATGCGGCAGAACCCGTCGTTGACCTCGATCAGCAGCCCGTCGCTCTGGCGCGACAGCAGCAGGCCGTCAGGCGAGGCGTGGAAGGCCTTGGCGAACTTTTCTTCGGAGGTCTGCAGTTGCTCCTGGGTCTGTTTGAGCTGGCTGATGTCGCGCACCGCCACCACCAGCGCCGGGGTGCTGTCCAGGTCGAATATCTCCGCCGAGGTGAGCCCGGTGAACAGCTGGCCGTTGCTGCGCCGAAAAGGCATTTCGAGGTTGCGGATATTGCCGCCCTGCAGGCGCTGCAGCGGGGCTGGCCCCTGGTCTTCGATGCCCCACAGGTTGAGCTCGGCGGCGGTGCGGCCGATCACCTGGTCCTGGCTCAGGCCGATCTGGTCCTCGAAGGCTTCGTTGACCTCCAGCAGGCAGCCATCGCTGACCCGGGCGATCAGCAGGATGTCGGGGCATTGCTGGAACACCGAGGCGAACTTCTGCTCCGACAGACGCAGGGCCTGCTCGGTGTTCTTGGTTTCGCTGATGTCGATCATCAGCCCGCGCATCACCGGGGTGTGCCCATGCTCGATCAGGCTGACGATGTCGCGTACCCACAGCACCCTGCCATCGGCGCGGATCACCCGGTAGTCCAGGCTGTGGTCCCGGCCGGCGGCGGTTTCGCTGTCGCAGTAGGCCTGTGCCCAGAGGGCGTCGTCCGGGTGCAGGATGTCGCGCCAGAAGCCGGGCTTGAGCCATTGGCTGATCGGGTAGCCGAGCAGGTCTTCGGCGTGGGGCGAGACATAGCTGTAGGTGAAGTTGTTGGCATCGGCTTCCCAGGCAATCGCCGAGAGGCTCTCGACCAGGCCGCGGTAGTGGTACTCGCTGCTGCGCAGCTCCTGTTCCAGGGCTATGCGCCGGGAAATTTCCGAGCTTAGCCGGCGGTTGACGCGCATCACCGCCGCCAGTATCGCCACCAGCAGCAGGATGCCGGGCAGGCCGTAGAGCAGCAGGTCGCGCCAGCGGTTGCTGTTTTCCAGCACTTTGCCGACCCAGCGCTCCTGGATATGACTGAGCTCGGCCGGGCTCATGTCGGCAATCACCTTGTCGAGGATGCCGATCAGCATCTTCTGTTGGCGCGGGGCCGCCATGGCCAGCTGGTAGCGGTAAGGGGTTTCGCCGCTGACGTAGAGCCCTTCGAGCTTTAGCTGGCGCAGGCTCCAGACGCTGGAGGCGAGGTCGCCGACCACAGCATCGACTTCGTCGGTGGCCAGGGCCTGAAGCGCCGAGCTGACATTGGGCAGCGCCACCAGGTTGAGGTCGGGGTGGTGGGTACGCAGCAGTTCGTGTGGGGCGTAGTTCTCCACCACGGCGACTTTCAGGCCGTACAGCTCCTTGAGGTCACGGGGCCTGGGCCCGCCTTCGTGGGCCAGGATCACGATGGGGAAGTCGAGGTAAGGGCGGGTGAAGGCCAGGTAGCCCTGGCGTTCGGGGGTGGACATGATGCCGGGCAGCAGGTCCAGCTGGCCCTGCCGGGCCTGTTGGAGCACGGCCGACCAACTGCTCGGCTCGATTGGCGTGAACACAACACCCAGGCGCTCCTGGATCAACGCAATGTAGTCGGCGGCCAATCCCTGGTACTTGCCGTCCTGGTCACGGTATTCGAAGGGTGGCCAGGATGCGTCGACGCCCAGGCGCAGCTGCGGATGCGCACTGAGCCAGGCTTTCTCTTCGTCGTTCAGGGTCAAGGCGCCGGCCGCTGCACTCCACATCAGCAGGAGGGGCAGCACGAGGGCCGGCAGTCTGGGCATAGCGGCCTCGTCACTCAAGTGGATAGATTCGAGTGTAGACGGGGGTTTGACCGAAGGGCGAAGAACGCAGGGGTTAAAACGTCAGGGCCTGAAAAAGAAAAACCCCGGCATTTGCCGGGGTTCGTCATTACTCGTCGAGGAAGGAGCGCAGATGCTCGCTTCGCGTCGGGTGGCGCAGCTTGCGCAACGCCTTGGCCTCGATCTGACGGATCCGCTCGCGGGTCACGTCAAACTGCTTGCCTACCTCTTCGAGGGTGTGGTCGGTGTTCATGTCGATACCGAAACGCATGCGCAGCACCTTGGCTTCACGTGCGGTCAGGCCGGAGAGCACGTCCCGGGTCGCTTCCTTCAGGCTTTCGACCGTGGCCACATCGATTGGCGACTGCATGGTCGAGTCCTCGATGAAGTCACCCAGGTGCGAATCTTCGTCGTCACCGATCGGGGTTTCCATGGAGATCGGCTCTTTGGCGATCTTGAGTACCTTGCGGATCTTGTCCTCAGGCATCTCCATGCGCTCACCCAGCTCTTCCGGGGTCGGTTCACGACCCATTTCCTGCAGCATCTGCCGGGAAATGCGGTTGAGCTTGTTGATCGTCTCGATCATGTGCACCGGAATACGGATGGTGCGGGCCTGGTCGGCGATCGAGCGAGTGATCGCCTGACGGATCCACCAGGTGGCATAGGTCGAGAACTTGTAGCCACGACGGTATTCGAACTTGTCCACCGCTTTCATCAAGCCGATGTTGCCTTCCTGGATCAGGTCGAGGAATTGCAGGCCACGGTTGGTGTACTTCTTGGCGATGGAGATCACCAGACGCAAGTTGGCTTCGACCATCTCTTTCTTCGCGCGGCGGGCCTTGGCCTCACCGATCGACATGCGACGGTTGATGTCCTTGATCTCGGCGATCGTCAGGCCGGTCTCTTCCTGCAGGTCGATCAGCTTTTGCTGGCAACGCACGATATCGGCGTCCAGGCGGCCCAGTGCTTCGGCCCACTTGGCGCTGCGCTTGGACAGATCGCCGCTCCAGGTGGTGTCCACTTCGTTGCTCGGGAACAGACGCAGGAAGTCGGCACGTGGCATGCGGGCATCACGCACACACAGTTGCATGATGGCGCGTTCCTGGGCGCGCAGGCGCTCCAGGGCGCTGCGCACGCGCTCCACCAGTACTTCGAACTGCTTGGGTACCAGCTTGATCGGCATGAACAGCTCGGCCAGTTGCAGCAGCTCGGCAATGCCTTGCTTGCTGTGGCGACCGTGCTTCTTCAGGACCTTGGCGGTTGCTTCCAGCTGGTCGGCGACAGCGCCGAAACGCTGCTGGGCGACGACCGGATCGGGGCCGCTTTCGACCTCGTCCTCTTCATCGCTGGCGCCTTCCTTCTCTTCTTCCTCGTCGTCGTCCGCATCGGCCTTGGCCGGGGCTTTTGGATCGACAGGCGGCGGTACTTCGGCCGGCGGCGCGATGCCGTCATCCGGGTCGATGTAGCCACTGAGCACGTCGGACAGACGGCCACCTTCGGTGGTGACGCGGTCGTATTCGCCGAGGATGTAGTCGACGGTGCCCGGGAAGTGCGCAATGGCGCCCATCACTTCACGGATACCTTCTTCGATACGCTTGGCGATTTCGATTTCGCCTTCGCGGGTCAGAAGCTCGACGGTACCCATTTCACGCATGTACATGCGCACCGGGTCTGTCGTGCGACCGATATCGGTCTCCACGGCCGCCAACGCTGCGGCAGCTTCTTCGGCGGCGGCTTCGTCGGTATCGGCCTCGGCCAACAAAAGGGCATCCGCATCCGGAGCACTCTCGAATACGTTGATCCCCATGTCGTTGATCATGCGGATGATGTCTTCCACCTGTTCCGGATCTGAAATATCCTCTGGCAGGTGGTCGTTGACCTCCGCGTAAGTCAGGTAGCCCTGCTCACGACCGCGGGTGATCAACTCTTTGATGCGAGACTGCTGTTGCGCTTTTCCGGACATAACACCCTATCCACTGAAGGTCTTGGCGGGCAAAAAACAAGCCGAGGATTATACCCGAGCTAGGACCTCACGCGCCAGTTGAGGTCGGGGTTTGTGCGGGAACATTCCGGCTTAACAGGTCACGCAGCTGATTTTTCTCGTCTGCGCTCAACTCACTTTGACGTGCTTTCCTGAGCAGATGTTCCAGGCTGCGCTCGCGTTGGCGAGCGGACAAGCTAGTTATGGTGTCGAAAAACTGTTGTTCAAGGTTGTCGGCATCGATCAGCCATTCCTTTTCTGCCAATGCGCGCAACAATCGGCCCTGTTCGGTGCCGTGCCAACGCGCGATCAGCTGTAAGGAGCGTAGCTCAGGATTCTTTTGCAAGGCTTCGAGCAACGCCACCAGCAGCTGGGCATACACATGCTCTTCAGCGGCGAAATGGCTGGCATCCTCGACCTTCTTGGCCAGTTGTGGGTGGTGCATGAGGGTGCGCAGGGCGCTCAAGGTCGGCGGTTCCACCGACGTCGGCACCCGCGGCGGTGGCTGGAAGTCGCGTTTGCCGTTCTTGTCCCACGGCTTGCCCTTCTTGTCCCAGGGCTTGCCTTCCCACTTCTTCTTCTGCCCGCCCTGGCTTGGCGTCCATTGTTGCTGCTGCGGCTGGAAATGCTCGGGCTGGTGGAAGTCGCTGTAATCCGGGCTGTAGTCGGGAATCGCATCGTAGTCGATGCCCGGGTCGTACGCCGGTGGCGCCTCGCTGGGGGCGCTGTGGGCCAGTTGTTCGACCTGGTGCAGGTCCAGGCCGGTTATTTCGCGCAGGCGGTTGCGCATCAGGGCCTTGAGGTTGGCACCGGGCACTTTGTCGATCAACGGCGCGGCCAGGGTCACCATGTGCGCCTTGCCTTCGAGCGACCGCGGGTCGGCTTCTTCGGTCAGTTGCTGGAAGAAGTAATCGGCCAGCGGCTGAGCATGCTGGTTGATGCGCGCACGGAAGGCGTCGGTGCCCTCGGCACGCACCAGGGTGTCCGGGTCTTCGCCTTCGGGCAGGAACAGAAAGCGCGCCTTGCGCCCGTCCTGCAGGCTCGACAGCGTGGCTTCCAGGGCGCGCCAGGCGGCATTGCGGCCGGCCTGGTCGCCGTCGAAGCAGAACAGCACGCTGGGCACCACGCGGAACAGGCGCTTGAGGTGGTCTTCGCTGGTGGCGGTGCCAAGGGTGGCCACGGCATTGCGCAAACCTTGCTGGGCCAGGGCGATGACGTCCATGTAGCCCTCGACCACGATGATCTCGTCGAGGTTGCGGTTGAACTTGCGTGCCTCGTACAGCCCGTAGAGCTCCTGGCCCTTGTGGAACACAGGGGTTTCGGGGGAGTTCAGGTACTTGGGCTTGTCGTCGCCCAGCACCCGCCCACCGAAGGCGATGACCCGACCACGGCTGTCGCGGATGGGAAACATCACGCGGTCGCGGAAGCGGTCATAGCGCTTGCCGGTCTCGGCATTCTCGATCAGCAGGCCGGCGTCGACCATGGCCTTTTGCTGCAGGGCGTCGCTGCTCAGGTGCTTGAACAGGTTGTCCCAGCCCGGCGGCGCGAAGCCCAGGCCGAAGTCGCGAGCGATTTCGCCGGACAGGCCGCGGCCCTTGAGGTATTCGACGGCCGAGCGGCGTGTCGGGTGGTTCTTCAGGGCCTGGCGATAGAACTCGGCAGCGGCTTCGAGCAGCGGGTACAGCGGCGAATCGGTGGGCTGGCGGGGCTTTTGCCCGCGGCTGCTCTCTTCGCGCGGCACTTCCATGCCGGCGGCCTTGGCCAGCTCTTCGACAGCCTGGGGAAAGTCCAGGTTGTCGTGGTCCATGATGAAGCCCAGGGCATTGCCGCCGGCGCCGCAACCGAAGCAGTAGTAGAACTGCTTGTCGGGGCTGACGCTGAAGGAGGGGGTCTTCTCCTTGTGGAACGGGCAGCAGGCCGTGTGGTTCTTGCCGGACTTTTTCAGGTTTACACGCGAACTCACCACGTCGACGATGTCGGTGCGGTTGAGGAGGTCGTCAATAAAACTCTGGGGAATCAGCCCGGCCATGGCACTCTCGTCATCAGGCGACAATCAAGTGTAATCGCTAATGCTGCGGGAACAGCGACGCATTCGATGCAAGCTCGAATGACGTGACACAAAAAAGGAAAGGGGTGTGCTCGTCTGCAGCCGGTGAAGGCTCGTCAGGGGTGACGTGCACTGCTGGCGGTTAGGCCAGGTCTGACGTGTGAGGCAGGCTTGCCCTTGCTGCATAGCAGTTTGGGCATCTCAGGCGCTCGACCCGAAGGTCCAGGCCAGAGGAAACAGCATCAACTGCCGACAGCCCGGCTTGCACCGGGCATGGCAGAAGCTGGCGACGAACGTCTGTATCAGTACAGACGAACGGCGCGGCGCTGTTCGCGCTGAACTTTCTTGGCGTGGCGTTTGACAGCGGCTGCTGCCTTGCGCTTACGCTCGGAAGTTGGCTTCTCGTAAAATTCGCGGCTACGAACTTCAGCCAGTACACCGGCTTTTTCGCAGGAGCGCTTGAAACGACGCAGAGCTACGTCGAAGGGTTCGTTCTCTTTAACTTTGACGGCTGGCATCCAGAGCTACCTTCATTCATTACCGGGGGTCAACGAACTCGTGGCAAATATGTGCACTGGAGAACGTCGGTTTTTAAGGGTTGCGGATGTTAACCCTTAGCTGGCCTGAATGCAAAGCCTCTGATCGAAAACCGCTGGTCGGCACCGGGAGCGAGGACTATCATGCGCGCCTTCGAATTCAGCCCCAACAAGGCGCAAACCCATGCTAGTACTGGGATTGGAAACATCCTGCGACGAAACTGGTGTCGCATTATACGACAGCGAACGCGGCCTGCTGGCCGATGCACTGTTCAGTCAGATCGACCTGCACCGCGCGTATGGCGGGGTTGTGCCGGAGCTGGCCTCGCGTGATCACGTCAAGCGCATGCTGCCGTTGATCCGCCAGGTGCTGGCCGAGGCCGACTGCGTGGCCACCGAGATCGACGCCATCGCCTACACGGCAGGCCCTGGCCTGGTCGGGGCGCTGCTGGTGGGGGCTTCGTGCGCCCAGGCGCTGGCCTTTGCCTGGGGCATCCCGGCCCTGGGCGTGCACCACATGGAGGGCCACCTGCTGGCACCGATGCTCGAGGCGCAACCGCCGGAATTTCCGTTCGTCGCCTTGCTGGTGTCGGGCGGCCATACGCAGTTGGTACGTGTGGATGGCATCGGCCAGTACGAACTGCTTGGCGAGTCCCTCGACGATGCGGCCGGCGAAGCGTTTGACAAGACGGCCAAGATGATGGGCCTGAACTATCCCGGTGGCCCGGAGATCGCGCGCCTGGCGCTGCAGGGCGTGCCGGGTCGGTTCGTGTTCCCGCGGCCGATGACCGATCGTCCGGGCCTGGATTTCAGCTTCAGCGGCCTGAAGACCTTTGCCCTGAACACCTGGCAGCAGTGCCAGCGTACCGGGGACGACACCGAGCAGACCCGTTGCGACATCGCTCTGGCGTTCCAGCAGGCGGTGGTGGAGACTTTGACCATCAAGTGCAAGCGCGCCCTCAAGCAGGCCGGGCTCAAGCGCCTGGTGATCGCAGGTGGGGTGAGTGCCAACAAGGCCCTGCGTGCCTCGCTGGAGGAGATGCTGGCCGGGCTCAAGGGCAATGTGTACTACGCGCGCCCCGAGTTCTGCACCGACAACGGCGCGATGATCGCCTATGCCGGGTGCCAGCGTCTGGCGGCCGGGCAGCGGGAAACCCTGGCGATCAGCGTGCAGGCACGCTGGCCGATGGAGCAGTTGCAGGGGCTGTGAGCATGAGCGCCGCTCATGTGAACGCCTCAGAAATGCCGTTCGCGCCCGGCAAAAAGGTCGCGTAGATTGCCGCGATGGCGCCATACGATGAGCACGGTCAGCACGCTCATCGGCAGCAGCGCCTCGGGCTCGCGCCAGGCCAGCAGGGGCAGGGCCAGGGGCGTTGCGATCAAGGCGGCCAGCGAGCTGGTGCGGGTCAGGTAGAAGGTCAGCAGCCATGCGCTGATGGCCAGCAGGGCGGCCGGGGGGTAGAGCCCCAGCAGCACGCCGGCGGCAGTGGCCACGCCCTTGCCGCCGCGAAAGCGGAAGTACAGCGGAAACAGGTGGCCGACCACCGCGCACAGGCCTATCCAGGCCTGCTGCTGCTCGTTGAGGCCGACCAGGCTGGCGATGAGCACGGGCAACAGGCCCTTGCACAGGTCGCCAAGCAGGGTCAGGATCGCCAGCTTGCGGCCTGCCAGACGCAGCATGTTGGTGGCGCCGGCATTGCCTGAGCCGCAGGCACGCGGGTCGGGGCTGCCGCTCAGGCGGCTGAGAACGATGGCGAAGGACAGCGAGCCGAGCAGGTAGGCGAGCGACGCCAGTAACCAAAACATGCTAACTATTCCGGGCGAGGACGCCCTGATTCTAGCGGCGCAAGGCGCCCTTGTCGTGCTGTGGAGAGAAGTGCTTGGACAGAGTGTTCATCGAAGGGCTGGAAGTCGACACCGTGATCGGCGCCTATGACTGGGAACGCGGTATTCGCCAGTGCCTGCGCCTGGACCTGCGGTTCGCCTGGGACAATCGCCCGGCAGCGGCCGGCGACGACCTGAGCCTGGCCCTGGACTATGCCAGCGTCACGGCACGTATCCAGGCATTTGCCGAACAGGCCAGCTATGAGCTGGTCGAGACGTTCGCCGAACGCCTGGCCAAGGTGCTGATGGACGAGTTCCAGATTCCCTGGCTGCAACTGAAGCTGACCAAGCCTGGCGCCATCGCGGCGGCAAGCGGGGTGGGCGTGGAGATCGAGCGCGGATGTCTCTGACCCCGGTATACCTAGGCCTTGGCAGCAACATCGAGCGCGAGCGGCACCTCGGCGCCGGGCTCGATGCGCTGGCTGCGATGCTCAGGGACATGCGCTGCTCGACGGTGTTCGAAAGCCAGGCGGTGGGCATCAAGAGCGGGCCGTTTTTCAATCTGGTGGTCACCGGCCTGACCGACCTGCCATTGCTTGAACTGGACCGTCGCCTGAAGTTCATCGAGGCCGACAACGGCCGTTATGCTCCGGATCGCAAGGGGCTGCCGCTGGATATCGACGTGCTGATGTATGGTGACCTGCACGGCAGTTTCGACGGCCTGGTGTTGCCAAGGGCCGAAATTCTCAAGAATGCGTTCGTCTTGTGGCCATTGTCGCTGATCGCGCCGGAACTGGTGCACCCTGGAGCAGGCAAGAGCATGGCCCAGCTGTGGCAGCAGGCGCAGATCGACCAGGTACTCGAACCGGTGCCATTCACCTGGAATGGCAAGGCGCTGCCGCTGGACTGACGGTCAGGGGCGGCATCAGGAATCGCTGCCCTTGCCGGCCTATCGATTCAGGGTTTGGCGCTTTCCTTGTAGGCCTTGAGCGCATTCAGCCGCTCGCGCTTGATCGCCTCGCCCAGGCCCTGGCCGGTGAAGCCCTTCTCTACCAGTGGCTGCACCGCCACTGCCCGCGCGGCGTCTGCTGCGCCACGCAGGTAGGCGGCCTGTGGATAATCACGCTCCTCCAACCCCAGTCGCCCGCGCGCGTCCATTTCGCACGCGGCGATGAACTCTTCAAAGCGTTGCGGGCGCCGGTACACGTCGAAGCGCTGCAGCAACTCCAGCAAGGTCGATGCCTTCAGCTCCAGGGCCCGGTGGCCATGGGTATGGTACTCGCCCACCAGCAAGGCCAATTCCTGGCAGTCGCGCGGTGCCTTGAAGCGCTGGTTGACCGCCTTGATCGCCTTCAGCCCGCGGTGCTCATGGGCGATATGCCGCGGCCACTCCTCTTCGGGGGTCAGGCCTTTGCCCAGGTCATGCAGCAGGCAGGCCCAGCGTACCGTCAGCGGCTGGTTGTGACGGGCCGCCTGCTCCAGCACCGACAGGGTATGCACGCCGGTGTCGATTTCAGGATGATGCGCCGCAGGTTGCGGAACGCCGAACAGCACGTCGAGTTCGGGCATCAACTGCTTCAGCGCCCCGCAATCACGCAGCACCTGAATGAACACCTGGGGTTGCTCTTCCATCAGGGCGCGGGCGATTTCCTTCCAGCTGCGCTCGGCGGTAAGGGCTTGCAGTTCACCCGACTCGCTCAGCTCGCGCATCAGTGCGAGGGTTTCGGGGGCTACCTGGAAACCCAGCCCGGCATAGCGCGCAGCGAAACGCGCTACGCGCAGCACACGCAAGGGATCTTCGGCGAACGCGGGGGAAACGTGGCGTAAAATCCGGTCTTGGAGATCCTGCTGGCCCTTGTACGGGTCGGTGATCCGGCCCTGTTCGTCCTCGGCCATTGCATTGATGGTCAGGTCGCGCCGCACCAGGTCTTCTTCCAGTGTGACCTCGGGGCTGGCATGGAAGGTGAAGCCGCCATAGCCGCGCCCGCTTTTGCGCTCCGTACGCGCCAGTGCATATTCTTCACCGCTGTGAGGGTGAAGGAAGACGGGGAAGTCGGCCCCCACCGGACGATAGCCCTGGGCCTGCATCTGCTCGACCGTCGCACCCACCACCACCCAGTCGATATCGGTGACCGGCCTGCCCAGCAGGCGGTCGCGCACGGCACCACCGACTTTATAGATCTGCATGAAAAAACCTCCGTTGAGGCCACAGGATACCCTGTCTGGCCACAACGGAGGTTGGCGCGGGCGGCTACAGGTGGACGACAGCCAGGTCCAGCCGTCCGTAGTCACCTTCGCCGTGTTCGCCCTTTGGGGGGACGTGGTGGGTCTTCATCACCTGGTCGCCTTGCAGGGTCTCCAGATGGATGTCGAAGCCCCACAGGCGGTGCAGGTGCTTGAGCACCTCGTCGGTGGAGTCGCCCAGCGGTTTGCGGTCATGTTGCTGGTGACGCAGCGTCAGCGAGCGGTCGCCACGCCGGTCTATGCTCCAGATCTGCACGTTGGGTTCGCGGTTGCCCAGGTTGTATTGCGCGGCCAGGATCTCGCGGATGGTGCGGTAGCCTGCTTCGTCGTGGATGGCCGGTACCAGCAGGTCGTCCTTCTGGTCGTCGTCCAGGATGCTGAACAGCTTGAGGTCGCGAATCACCGTGGGCGACAGGTACTGCAGGATGAAGCTCTCGTCCTTGAAGCTGCTCATGGCGAACTTGATGGTCGACAGCCAGTCGCTGCCGGCAATCTCGGGGAACCACCGGCGGTCTTCCTCAGTGGGGTGCTCGCACATGCGCCGGATGTCGCGGTACATGGCAAAACCCAGGGCATAGGGGTTGATGCCGCTGTAATAGGGGCTGTCGAAGCCTGGCTGGAACACCACGCTGGTGTGCGACTGCAGAAACTCCATCATGAAGCCCTCGGTCACGAGGCCCTCGTCGTACAGGTCGTTCATCAGGGTGTAGTGCCAGAAGGTCGCCCAGCCTTCGTTCATCACCTGGGTCTGGCGTTGCGGGTAGAAGTACTGTGCGATCTTGCGCACGATGCGCACGATCTCGCGTTGCCAGGGTTCGAGCAGCGGGGCGTGCTTCTCGATGAAGTACAGGATGTTTTCCTGCGGTTCGGCCGGGAAGCGCGCGTTGTCTTTCTCGTTGTACTTGTCGGTGCCCTTGGGAATGGTGCGCCACAGGTCGTTGATCTGCTTTTGCAGGTGTTCTTCGCGGTCCTTCTGGCGGCGACGCTCTTCTTCGGCGGAGATCGGGTAGGGCCGCTTGTAGCGGTCGACGCCGTAGTTCATCAGGGCATGGCAGGAGTCCAGCAGGTCTTCCACCGCGTCGATGCCGTGGCGCTCCTCGCACTGGGTGATGTACTGCTTGGCGAACACCAGGTAGTCGATGATCGAGCTGGCGTCGGTCCAGGTGCGGAACAGGTAGTTGCCCTTGAAGAAGCTGTTGTGCCCGTAGCACGCGTGCGCTACCACCAGCGCCTGCATGCAGATGGTGTTCTCCTCCATCAGGTAGGCGATGCAGGGGTCGGAATTGATCACGATTTCGTAGGCCAGGCCCATCTGGCCGCGACTGTACGATTTTTCTGTGCTCAGGAAATGCTTGCCGTAGGACCAGTGGTGATAGCCCAGCGGCATGCCGACCGACGCATAGGCGTCCATCATCTGCTCGGCGGTAATCACCTCGATCTGGTTGGGGTAGGTGTCCAGGGCGTAGCGCTCGGCCAGGCGACTGATTTCGCGGTCGTATGCCTGGATCAGCTCGAACGTCCACTCGGACCCGGTGGAAAGGGGTTGGCGCTTCTGCTCTCTGGCGGTCATGTGGCTAACCTGCGCTGGAAGAGTTCACGGAAGACCGGGTAGATATCGCCGGCCGACACCAGCTGCTGCTGGGCGAAGGTATCGGCGAAGGCTTCGCCGATGCGTTCGTATTCGAACCACAAGGCCTGGTGCTCGCGAGGGGTGATCTCGACGTAAGTGTAGTACTGCACGAACGGCATGATCTGCTTGGTGAGGATCTCGCGGCAGATGGGCGAGTCGTCGTTCCAGTTGTCACCGTCCGAAGCCTGGGCCGCGTAGATGTTCCATTCGCTGGCCTGATAGCGCTCGGCCATGATTTCCTGCATCAGTTTCAGGGCGCTGGAGACGATGGTGCCGCCCGTCTCGCGGGAATAGAAGAACTCTTCCTCATCCACTTCGCGCGCGCTGGTGTGATGGCGGATGAACACCACCTCGATCTTGTCGTAGTTTCGCTTCAGGAACAGGTACAGCAGGATGAAGAAGCGCTTGGCGATGTCCTTCGTGGCCTGGGTCATGGAGCCGGACACGTCCATCAGACAGAACATCACGGCCTTGGAACTGGGGTTGGGCTGCTTGACCAGCAGGTTGTACTTGAGGTCGAAGGTGTCGAGAAAGGGTACGCGGTGGATACGTGCACTCAGACGTTCTATTTCCCCTTCGATTTCCTGGATATCGCCGAAGTTGTCCGGCTCTTCGCGCTTCAGACGTGCAAGTTCTTCCTGGGCGGCGCGCAGTTTGGCGCGGCTGCTGCCCGACAGCGCAATGCGCCGCGCATGGGCTGAGCGCAGGGTGCGGATGATATTGATGCGCGAGGGGTTGCCTTCATTGCTGATGCCCGCGCGCACGGTCTTGAAGGTGTCGGTGCCGGTCAGGTGACGCTTGACCAGGTTGGGCAGCTCGAGGTCTTCGAACATGAACTCGAGGAATTCTTCCTGGGTGATCTGGAAGACGAACTCGTCCATGCCTTCGCCGGAATTGCCGGCCTTGCCCTTGCCGCCGCCTCCACCGCCGCCCTGCGGACGCGCGATATGCTCGCCGGCGGTGAACTCCTTGTTGCCCGGGTGTACGACGGTCTGCTTGCCGCCGCGTCCATGGTGCAGTACCGGTTCGTCGATATCCCGGCCAGGAATGCTGATCTGCTCGCCATGCTCCATGTCGGTGATGGAGCGACGGCTCACGGCCTCTTCGACGGCCTTCTTGATGTGGTCACGGTAACGCCGCAGAAAGCGCTGGCGGTTGACCGTGCTCTTGTTCTTGCCGTTCAGGCGTCGGTCGATCACATAGCTCATAGGCCCCTCCGGGAGTAGGCAGTAGCTGCAAGCTTCAAGCTTCTAGCTTCAAGATGGGCAGCGCTGTCGCTGCAGGCCCGGCGCGTACTCCGGGCTTGCCGCTGACAGCCTGACGCTTGCCGCTTATTGCGATTTCCTGACCCGCAGGTACCATTCCGAGAGCAGCCGGACCTGTTTGTCCGTGTAGCCGCGTTCGACCATTCGCGTAACGAAGTCGTTGTGCTTCTGCTGGTCCTCCTTGCTCGCCTTGGCGTTGAAGCTGATGACCGGCAGCAGGTCTTCGGTATTGGAGAACATTTTCTTCTCGATCACCACCCGCAGTTTTTCGTAGCTCAGCCAGGTCGGGTTCTTGCCGTTGTTGTTGGCCCGCGCGCGCAGCACGAAGTTGACGATCTCGTTGCGGAAATCCTTCGGATTGCTGATGCCAGCCGGTTTCTCGATCTTCTCCAGCTCCTCGTTGAGGGCGATGCGGTTGAGGATCTCGCCGGTTTCGGGGTCGCGGTACTCCTGGTCCTGAATCCAGAAGTCGGCGTACAGCACATAACGGTCGAAGATGTTCTGCCCGTATTCGCTGTAGGACTCCAGGTAGGCGGTCTGGATTTCCTTGCCGATGAACTCGATGTAGCGCGGTGCCAGGTATTCCTTGAGGTAGCGCAGGTAGCGCTCGCGCACCTCGGCCGGGAACTGTTCCTGTTCGATCTGCTGCTCCAGCACGTACAGCAGGTGCACCGGGTTGGCCGCGATTTCATGGGGGTCGAAGTTGAACACCTTGGACAGGATCTTGAAGGCGAAGCGGGTCGACAGGCCGTTCATGCCTTCGTCGACACCGGCCGAGTCGCGGTACTCCTGGATCGACTTGGCCTTCGGATCGGTGTCTTTGAGGTTCTCGCCGTCATACACGCGCATCTTGGAGTAGATGTTCGAGTTCTCCGGCTCCTTGAGGCGCGACAGCACCGTGAACTGGGCCAGCATCTTCAGGGTGTCGGGTGCGCAGTGGGCCTTGGCCAGGGAGCTGTTGAACAGCAGCTTGTCGTAGATCTTGATCTCGTCGCTCACGCGCAGGCAGTACGGCACCTTGACGATGTAGATCCGGTCGATGAACGCCTCGTTGTTCTTGTTGTTGCGAAAGCTGTGCCATTCCGATTCGTTGGAGTGGGCCAGCAGAATCCCGGAGTAGGGGATGGCGCCGAGGCCCTCGGTGCTGTTGTAGTTGCCCTCCTGGGTGGCGGTGAGCAGCGGGTGCAGGACCTTGATCGGTGCCTTGAACATCTCGACGAATTCCATCAGGCCCTGGTTGGCCCGGCACAGTGCGCCCGAATAGCTGTAGGCGTCGGCGTCGTTCTGCGGGAATTCCTCGAGCTTGCGGATATCGACCTTGCCCACCAGCGCCGAGATGTCCTGGTTGTTCTCGTCGCCCGGCTCGGTCTTGGCCACGGCGATCTGGTTGAGGATCGAGGGGTAGAGCTTGACCACCTTGAACTGGCTGATGTCGCCGCCGAACTCGGCCAGGCGCTTGGTCGCCCAGGGCGACATGATGGTGTTCAGGTAGCGGCGCGGGATGCCGAAGTCCTCTTCGAGGATGGCGCCGTCCTCGGTGGCGTTGAACAGCCCCAGCGGGGACTCGAACACCGGCGAGCCCTTGATGGCGTAGAAGGGCACCTTTTCCATCAGTTGCTTGAGTTTTTCAGCCAGGGACGACTTGCCGCCACCCACCGGGCCGAGCAGGTAGAGGATCTGTTTCTTTTCCTCCAGGCCCTGTGCGGCATGGCGGAAGTAGGAAACGATCTGGTCGATGCATTCTTCCATGCCATGGAAGTCTTCGAAGGCGGGGTAGCGCCGGATCACCTTGTTGGAGAAGATCCGCGACAGCCGCGAATTGTTCGACGTGTCGACCAGTTCCGGCTCACCAATAGCCATCAACAGGCGTTCGGCCGCCGACGCATAGGCACTACGGTCCTGCTTGCAGAGCTCAAGATACTCCTGCAGCGAGAGCTCTTCCTGACGGGTGGACTCGAAACGTTGTTGGAAGTGGCTAAAAATACTCATGACGTCACCTCGCTCGATACGTGGAGCCGACGTCGGATCGATCAGTTGATGCTGGCATGCAGACGGCACTGCCGCCTGCTGTATACCCCCCAGAACACCCTTGGAACCTTACCGATGACCCGCACGCCGGTGTACCGGCTCTCCCCTTTTTGGATGGCCTGGGCTTAAGGATAGTTGGTAATCGGCGAGGTCAAGGGCGGTTGGGCGATTAGTTCGCCACGACCGTTCGTCTGGTCTGGCGCGAGCCCGCGCAGGGCGCGGGCTGCAGGCCAACAAAAAAATTATTCGGCAGAGCCCTGGGCGGTTTCTGCCGGGAAGGTGGCGCGCCACAGCTCGAAGCCGCCGTCGAGGCTGTAGACGTCGGAAAAACCCTGGCTGACCAGATACGCGGCCGCGCTCTGGCTGGAGTTGCCGTGGTAGCAGACCACCACGGTGGGGGCGTCGAGGTCGGCGCCGCGGATGAAATCGGCGACCGACTGGTTGTCCAGGTGGCGGGCGCCGGTGATGTGGCAGTTGGCAAAGGTGGGCTGGTCGCGGATATCGACCACCACGGCGCCTTGCGCACGCAGCGCCTGAGCCTGCTCTGGAGGGATACGTTTGAATTCGCTCATGGGCGGGTCCTTCAGGATTGATCGGCTATTCTAGCCGGTTGCACGGGGCTGGCCAGCGGGCGAACGGTGCCTTCTTCGGTGCACTCGCAGCGGTGGTACTGGCCGGTATCGACATTGAACAGGGTCATCGCACCGCCCCACACGCAGCCGGTATCCAGTGCGTACACGCCTGGCTCGGTGCAGCGGCCCTCGAGGGCTGCCCAGTGTCCAAAGATGATCTTCACGTGACGCGAGCGACGGCCCTTGTGGGCGAACCACGGTTTGTAGCCGGGTGGGGCGGTGTCGGCGCCTTCCTTGCCCTTGAGGTCCAGTTTGCCCTCGGCGGTGCAGAAGCGCATGCGGGTGAAATAATTGGTGATGACCCGCAGGCGTTCGACCCCGCCCAGGTTCTTGCTCCACTTGTTCGGCTCGTTGCCGTACATGCCGTCCAGATAGAGCTTGAGCCGATTGTCATCGCGTAGCACTTCTTCGACCTCGCCAGCCAGCTCCAGCGCCTTGCCCAGGGTCCACTGCGGTGGAATGCCGGCATGCACCATCGCCACGCCGCGCTGCTCGTCGTAATGCAGCAGCTTTTGCCGGCGCAGCCAGTCGAGCAGTTCGTCGGCATCCGGGGCGTCGAGAATCTCGCGCAGGGTGTCGCTTTTCTTCAGGCGCTCGATGTTATGCCAGGCGGCCAGCAGGTGCAGGTCGTGGTTGCCCAGCACGCACACCAGCGAGTCGCGCATGGCGTACAGATAGCGCAGGGTTTCCAGCGACTCGGGGCCGCGGTTGACCAGGTCGCCGACCAGCCACAGGCGGTCGACCGACGGGTTGAAGTTCACCCGCTCGAGCAGGCATTTGAGCGGTTGCAGGCAGCCCTGGAGATCGCCGACGGCATACACCGCCATCAGTGCAGCGACCCGGGTACGGCCAGGCGGAACGCCTTGATCGGGGCCTCGAAACGGATGCCATCCTCGGCGAACATCTGATAGCTGCCTTCCATGGTGCCCACCTGGGTGCTGAGCACGGCACCACTGCTGTAGGTGTGGCTCTGGCCAGGCTCGATCAGCGGCTGCTGACCGATCACCCCGGCGCCCTTGACCTCTTCCACCTGGCCATCGCCATTGGTGATGAGCCAGTGACGCGACATCAGCTTGGCCGCCACCGAACCGTTGTTGTGCACGGTAATGGTGTAGGCAAAGGCAAAGCGGTCGTTTTCGGGATCGGAATGTTCTTTGAGGAAGCGGGTGACGACGTCGACGTCGACCTGATAGCGGGGATCGGACATTCAAGAGGGCCTTGGCAACAGACGCGAATACGGCAATGGCATCAGTCTAGGCTATCGGCGGGGTTGCCGGCCAGTCATGCGGGCATGACCGGCCGTTATCAGGTGTTACTGCGGCTGTTCGGCCAGCTTGTCGGCCAGGCGCACGAAGGCGGCCAGGTCCAGTTGCTCGGGGCGCAGGCTGCCATCGACACCGGCGGCGGCGATCTCGTCGCTGCTGAGCAGGGCCTTCAAGGTGTTGCGCAGTGTCTTGCGGCGCTGGTTGAACGCTTCGCGCACGATGCGCTCGAGCAGGCGATGGTCCTTTGCCGGGTGCGGCAGGGTGGTGTGGGGCACCAGGCGCACGATGGCCGAATCGACCTTGGGCGGTGGGTTGAACGCCCCCGGGCCGACGTTGAACAGGTGTTCCACGCGGCAGTGGTACTGCACCATGATCGACAGGCGGCCCCAGTCGCCACCGCCCGGGCCGGCGGCCAGGCGCTCGACCACTTCCTTCTGCAGCATGAAGTGCATGTCGCGGATCAGCTCGGCGTTGGCCAGCAGGTGAAAGATCAGTGGGGTGGAGATGTTGTACGGCAGGTTGCCGACCACCCGCAGGCTGCGCGGCGCGGCGCCCAGGCTGGTGAAGTCGAACTTGAGCGCATCGCCCTGATGCAGGCGGAAGTTGTCACGGCCGGCGAACTGCTGGTTGAGGATCGGTACCAGGTCCTTGTCCAGTTCCACCACATCCAGCTGGCCGCCGCTGTTGAGCAGGCCCTGGGTCAGGGCGCCCTGGCCCGGACCGATTTCCAGCAGGCGCTCACCTGCCTTGGCGCTGATCGAGCGCAGGATGCGGTCGATGACGCCGGCGTCGTGCAGAAAGTTCTGGCCGAAGCGCTTGCGCGCCTTGTGTTGGTATTGCTCGGTCATAAATGGGTCTCGGCCATCTGGTAGGCGGTTTCCAGTGCTACCTGCAGGCTGCCGGTGTCGATCCTGCCGGTGCCGGCAAGGTCCAGGGCGGTGCCGTGGTCCACCGATGTGCGAATGATCGGCAGGCCCAGGGTAACGTTCAAGGCGGCGCCGAAGCCCTTGTACTTGAGCACCGGCAGGCCCTGGTCGTGGTACATCGCCAGCACTGCGTCGCAGTGCTCCAGATATTTGGGGGTAAACAGGGTGTCGGCAGGCAACGGGCCGCGCAGGTCCATGCCTTCGCTGCGCAGGCGCGCCAATGTCGGTTCGATGATGTCTATTTCTTCGCTGCCCAGGTGGCCGCCTTCACCCGCATGCGGGTTGAGCCCGCACACCAGGATGCGTGGCTGGGCGATGCCGAACTTGCTCTGCAGGTCGGCATGCAGGATCCGCGTGACCCGCTCCAGGCGTTCGGCGGTGATGGCGTCGGCCACTGCGCGCAGCGGCAGGTGCGTGGTCACCAGGGCCACGCGCAGCCCGCGGGTGGCAAGCATCATCACCACTTGCGCAGTGTGGGTCAGCTCGGCGAGGAATTCGGTATGCCCGGAAAACGCAATGCCGCTTTCGTTGATCACGCCCTTGTGCACGGGCGCGGTGATCATCCCGGCAAAGTGCCCGTGAAGGCAGCCCTGGCCCGCACGGGTCAGGGTTTGCAGTACGAAGGCGGCGTTGCGTTTGTCCAGCTGCCCGGCGACTACCCGGCTTGCCAGCGGCGTGTCCCACACGTACAGGCTGCCCGCAGGGGCAGGCGCATCCGGGAAGGCGTCGGGGCTGACAGGCAGCAGCGTGACGGCCAAGCCCAGTTGCGCGGCCCGCTCGACGAGCAGGTCACGACTGGTAATGGCGATCAGGGGGTGGGGCTGGGCGTGCTCGGCGAGCAGCAGGCACAGGTCAGGTCCTATGCCGGCCGGCTCGCCGGGTGTCAGGGCGAAGCGCTGGTGTTTCACTGGGCTGCCTGGTCGGCGCCAGGAAGCTTGATTTCAACATAGGCTTCGTCGCGGATCTGACGCAGCCAGCTTTGCAGCTCTTCGTCGTACTTGCGGTTGCGCAGCACGTTCATGGCTTGCTGTTCGCGTGCCTGTTCGGTGCTGTCGGTGGAGCGACGACCCAGGACTTCCAGTACGTGCCATCCGTATTGGGTCTGGAACGGCTTGGACAGCTGACCCTGAGGGGTGCTGGCCATGACTTCGCGGAACTCGGGTACCAGTGCGTTCGGATCGACCCAGTTGAGGTCGCCGCCATTGAGCGCTGAACCCGGATCTTCGGAGAAGCTCTTCGCCAGCTCGGCGAAATCTTCGCCGGCGCTGATGCGTTCATAGAGCTTTTCCGCCAGTTGCTGGGTGGCGGCTTCGCTGCGCACTTCGCTTGGCTTGATCAGGATGTGGCGAACATGCACTTCGTCGCGCAGTTGTGTCTGGCCACCGCGCTTTTCCTGCAGCTTCAGGATGATGAAGCCACCTGGTGTGCGTACAGGCTCGGTCACGTCACCCACAGCCATGGTGCTGAGCAGGCGATCGAAAGGAGGTGGCAGCTGGGCGGCCTTGCGCCAGCCCATCTCGCCACCTTCCAGTGCGTTCTCGCTGGCCGAACGGGCAGTCGCCAGCTGGGCGAAGTCGGCGCCTTGCTTGAGCTGCTGGTAGATCGCGGCGGCTTGCTGGCCAGCCGCCTGGATAGCCGCCGAGTTGGCGCTTTCCGGGGTCGGGATCAGGATGTTGGCCAGGCGGAACTCTTCGGACAACTGCATCTTGCCCAGGTCCGAGGCGAGGAAGTTCTTCACTTCCTGTTCCGAAACCTGGATGCGTTCGGCTACCCGGCGCTGGCGCACGCGGCTGATGATCATCTCGCGACGGACCTGCTCGCGGGCGTCATCGAACGACAGGCCGTCATGGGCCAGGGCCGCACGGAACTGGCTCATGTTCATGCCGTTGCGCTGGGCAATGGTGTCCATGGCCTGGTTGAGTTCTTCGTCGGTGATGCGGATGCCGGAACGATCGCCAATCTGCAGTTGCAGGTTTTCCACGATCAGGCGCTCCAGCACCTGCTGGTCGAGCACGCCGGGCGGAGGTGTGGCGCCGCCGCGCTTGGCGATGGTCTGTTCGACCTCGCGCACGCGCTGGTCCAGTTGGCTTTGCATGACCACGTCGTTGTCGACGATGGCCACCACCTTGTCCAGGGTCTGCACCGCGGCGTGCGCGGTGCTGCTCAGTAATACAGCGCCCAGCATCAGCGGGCGCAGACAGTCAATAAGCTTGGTCTTCACGTGCACGGTAACCTTGAATGCCTTCGTCGAGGAAAGTTTCGACCTTTTTACCCACTACACCACCGAGGCCTTTCAGCACGATCTGCAGGAAGATCCCATGGTCGCCTTTTTCGTTGGAGGGTGCGTCCTGACTGAACTCGTCGTAGTCGACCCAGTAACGGTTGATCAGGCGCAGCTTCCAGCAGCAGTTGTCATATTCGAAACCGCCCATGGCTTCCAGGGTGCGGTTGCGGTTGTAGTCGTGCTGCCAGCGGGCGATTGCGGTCCACTGCGGAACGATCGGCCACATGACGGAGAAGTCATGCTGCTGGATCTTGTAGTAGTCCTTGACGTAGCCCGGTTGGCCTGGGGTGCCGTAGTCGCCACCACCCACCTGCCATTGGCCGGTGCTCTGGTTGTAACGCACTATGTCGTTACGATAGCGATAACCCAGGTTGACGATCTTGTTGACATTGTCTTCCGGCTGGTAGTGGAACATGGTGCTGCCGGAGCGTGTGCTGTGGCTGTCCGGGTCCCAGTTGAAGTCGGATCTCAAGCTCCAGTCCCGGTTAAAGCGATACTCGTGTTCCAGCGCGTAGGGCGAAACATTGGCTTGCGCGTCATCACGGTTTTTATAGTAGATGCCAGGCAACTGAACCTTGCGGTCCTTGAAGTACATAGCTTGACCAATGCTGACGCGCATACGTTCAAAGCCGTTTTCTTCAATCCAGCGGTTTGTTACGCCCAGCGACAACTTGTTCTCGTCGCCGATGCGGTCTGAACCACTGAAGCGATTGTCACGGAACAGGGATGAGTAGCTGAACGTGCTTTCGCTGGTATCAAATACCGGGATGTCGTTCTGATCCCTGTATGGCACGTTCAGGTAGAACAGACGTGGTTCCAGAGACTGACGGTAGTTGTTGCCGAACCACTGGGTATCACGGTCGAAATACAGGCCGCTGTCGACACTGAAGATCGGTACGTTACGACTTTGTGAGCTGCTGAACGACTCTCGAGTGTTCGAGTTCAGGTTCTGGTTACTAGCCAGAAAGTCTTTGCCTTGCTGGTCTAGATCAAGGTCGTACCGGGTGTAGGCATACTTAACGGACGGCTTGATAAAGCCATAACTCCATTCCATCGGAAGGCTGACCTCAGGTACGGCGTTGATTCGATTGCCGTTGGAGCGAGCCAAGCCCCTGACTCGTTCGTCATAACGAAGTTCTGGGTTACCATTTTTATCAATGAAATTGCCGTTACGTAGATCACGCTCGAAGCGTACGAACTCGGTCTTGTAGGCGAAGTCCAGGCCACCAGGGTTGTACGGCAGCTTGCCGTTGAACGTAACCTGCGGCAGGCGCCCGTAAGGAGTGATCTTGCTGATGGTCGCCAGCTTGTAGTCCTGCACATTCAACCGCGCAGTGTAATCGTCGCCTCGATAGGTCAACGCACCTTGCTGGTTGATGTAGTCCTGGCTCTGTACGCCGATCTGATCCGATTCCAGATCCTGGAAATAGTACGGATCGCTGATGTCGGTGTAATCGACCTCGGTCATCAGGCGCTCGTCCAGGCCACCCTTGTGCTGCCAGTTGATCAGCCAGCGTTTTTCCTTGTAGTCGGACTGGCGCTTGCGCTCGTCCTCCTCGTCATTCAGCCACGCACCACCGAACTGCCCTTCGCTGGACTTGGTCAGGTAGCGGAACTCGCCTTCCATCAACAGGCCGCGCTTGGCCATGTAGCGTGGATACAAGGTGGCGTCGTAGTTCGGTGCCAGGTTGAAGTAGTACGGAGTGACCAGCATGAAGCCGGTGTCGCTGCTGGTACTGAACGATGGCGGCAGGAAGCCGGACTGGCGACGGTCATCGATCGGGAAGTAGATGTACGGGGTGTAGAACACCGGTACATCCTTGACCCGCAAGGTGACGTTGGTCGCGGTACCGAAACCGGTGGCCGGGTTCAGCGTGATGTTGTTGCCCTTGAGCTGCCAGGCGTTGCTGTTCGGCTCGCAGGTGGTGTAGGTACCGTCCTTGAGGCGAATGATCGCGTTTTCGGCACGCTTGGCGTACAGCGCGTTACCGCGGATACGCGATTTGTGCATCACGTACTCGGCGTTGTCGACCTTGGCTTCACCGGTGGCGAGTTGGATGTCGGCGTGATCGCCAACCACCAGCGAACCGTTGTCGCGGATCTTCACGTTGCCGCTCAGTTCGCCACGGTTCTCGGCCTGATACAGATTGGCCTCGTCGGCCTCGACCTGCATGCTGCCCTGGCGCATCACCACGTCACCGGCGAGGGTGGCGATCTGCTGCTCCTGCTGGTAACGCGATACCTTGGCACCGATGAAGGTCGGCGCCTCGTCCTTGGGCGTGGTGTCATCCATGCCCGGACGGGTTGGCTCGATGTAGGCCCCGGAGCAATACGGGCCGGCTTCGGCGAGCTGGGCAGGGGTCAGCTGATCGCGTGGTACCCAGTCCAGATGGCTGTAGTCGGCGCTGCGTGCCTTCAGGCCGCGCCCCTTGGTTTCGGTGACGAGTGCTGGGCCCTTGCCCGCCGCTTCGGCACTGCCGTCGGCGCTCTGGGCAGGCGTTTCGCCGGCCGAGCTGACCGCCGCACCGTCATGCACAGGGCGTGGTGGCAGGTTCGCGGTGCTGGTCTTGGGCTTGCAGTCCCAACCTCCGGCAGCGGAAACTTGGCAGTCGAACTGCTCGGCAGCCACCACGTACGACGTGGCCAGGGGTTGCATCGCCAGCAGACCGCCGGTGACGAGCAACGGGAATTTTTTACGAAACGCGGGGGATTTCAATGCCATCTTATTAGTCCGGGCTTCCTGCGTGCCATCTGCCCGCGTGTGGGGCCGCACGCCTCTCGATGGTCTGAAAAAGATGCTGGATAATAAAGCATGACCCGCTTGACGGCTAGGGCCGTCGGAGACCCATGTAATGCCCGAACATGATGTACGCCTGCAACACCTGAATGTATGGCTGGCCGAACAGCTGGCAAATCTTTTCCATAAACAGGGCTGGGGTCCGGTTCCAGCGGGCTGCCTGACCGCTGCCAGCAGCGACGCGAGCTTTCGCCGCTACTTCCGCTGGGCCGCCGAAGGACGCAGTTTTATTGTGATGGATGCCCCGCCGCCGCAGGAAAACTGCCGGCCTTTTGTGGAAATTGCTCATTTATTGGCCAGCGCCGAGGTCAATGTGCCGCAAATTCACGCTCAGGATCTCGAGCGCGGCTTCCTGCTGCTGAGTGATCTGGGCAACCACACCTACCTCGATGTGATCACCAGCGACAACGCCGATGGCCTGTTCGACGATGCCATCCAGGCGCTGCTGGCCTTCCAGCAACTGCCGATGCAGGCGCCGTTGCCCAGTTATGACGTGGCCCTGCTGCGCCGCGAGCTGGAGCTGTTCCCAGAGTGGTACGTGGGCCGTGAACTGGGCCTGCAGATGAATAATGAGCAGCAGGCGGCCTGGCAACGCATCAGCAGCCTGCTGATCGACAGCGCCCTGGCCCAGCCCAAGGTGCTGGTGCACCGTGACTATATGCCGCGCAACCTGATGCAGAGTGTGCCCAACCCGGGCGTGCTGGATTTCCAGGATGCGGTGTACGGCCCGGTGACCTACGACATCACCTGTCTGTTCAAGGACGCCTTTCTCAGTTGGCCGCAGGCACGGGTAGAGGGCTGGCTCAAGGACTACTGGCAGCGGGCGCAGGCTCTGGGCGTACCGGTGCAGGCCGATTTCGAGGACTTCCAGCGTGCCAGCGACCTGATGGGCGTGCAGCGCCACCTCAAGGTGATCGGCATCTTCGCGCGCATCTGCCACCGTGACGGCAAGCCGCGCTACCTGGTCGATGTGCCGCGGTTCTTTGCTTATATAGATGAAGTGATCGCCCGCCGCCCTGAGCTGGCCGAGCTGGATGAACTGATCGACAGCCTGCAGGCCGCAGGCGGGGCGCGCGCATGAAGGCGATGATTCTGGCCGCAGGCAAGGGCGAGCGCATGCGCCCGCTGACCCTGCATACACCCAAGCCGCTGGTGCCGGTGGCCGGCGTGCCGTTGATCGAGTATCACCTGCGCGCCCTGGCGAGGGCGGGCTTCACCGAGGTGGTGATCAATCATGCCTGGCTGGGACAGCAGATCGAAGAGCACCTGGGCGATGGCGCGCAACTTAGCCTGAGCATCCGCTATTCCGCCGAAGGCGAACCACTGGAAACCGGTGGCGGGATCTACAAGGCGCTGCCGCTGCTTGGCGACGCGCCTTTTGCGCTGATCAACGGCGACATCTGGACCGAGTACGACTTCAGCCGCCTGCCTGCGTCGCTGTCCGGGCTGGCGCACCTGGTGCTGGTGGACAACCCGGGCCATCACGGCAAAGGTGACTTCCGCCTGCAGGCCGGGCAGATCAAGGATGCCGACGCGGTTTCGCCGACCTTGACCTACAGCGGGATCGCCGTGCTGCACCCGGAACTGTTCGACGGTTGCCAGGCCGGCGCCTTCAAGCTGGCACCGCTGTTTCGCCAGGCGATGGCCAAGGGCCTGGTCAGTGGGGAGCATTTCACTGGCCAGTGGGTGGATGTCGGTACCCTCGAACGCCTTGCCGAAGTCGAGCGCCTGCTCGCCGAGCGCCGCTGACATGTTGTGGCCGAGCACAGTGATTGGTGCCGGAGCGGGTTTTGCCATCGCCAGCATTCCAGGGGCGTTGCTGGGGGCATTGCTCGGTCAGGCGATGGACCGCCGTCTGCAACTGCACAGTTGGGCGCACCTGCGCGAGCGTCTGGGCGGGCGCGCGGTGCTGCGCGACGACGAAGTGCTGTTCGTGCTGCTTGGGCGCCTGGCCAAGAGTGAAGGGCGGGTGGTCGACGGACATATCCAGCAGGCGCGTCAGGAAATGCAGCGCCTGGAGATGAGCGAACCGGCACGTCTGCGCGCGATTGCCGCATTCAACCGGGGCAAGAGCGGCAGCGAGCGCCTGCACCCGCACCTGCGTCGCCTCAAGCAGCAACCCCATGCTGCCGAAGGCTTGCTGCGTGCCTGCTGGCGCATGGTCTGGGCCGATGGCCGGGTAGGGCGTCACGAGCGCGAACTGCTGATGCAGTGGGGGCAGCAGATGGGCTGGTCGACGACCCGGGTGCAGGCACTGGCCAGCGACTACGAGCCGCACCGGGCGGCCCTGGGCAATCAGGGCATCAGCTATCCCGAGGCCCTGCGCTTGCTGGGGGTGTTACCCGAGACCGAGCCTGTACAGGTCAAGCAGGCCTACCGGCGCCTGCTCAGCCGGCATCATCCGGACAAACTGGTGGGTAGCGGCGCGAGCCCGGCGCAGGTGCGCGACGCCACCGAGCGTACCCGTGACCTGCATCAGGCCTACGCGGTGGTACGCAAGCGGCGCGGCTTCTAGTCGACCGCTTGCGGGCTCAGCCAGCCGCGAATGCGGCGGAACAGTTGCTCCTGCTCGGCAGCCTGGTTGCCGGGCATGGCCGTCAGGGCGACCTGGTGGTAGCTGCTGTCCTTGAGTCGCTTGCTGGCCTGCAGGCGGTTCACGGCCGCCTGCCTGGCGCCGGCCTGGTTGGCATAGTAGAAGTCGGCGGTCGGCAGCTTGAGCGTGGCGGCCAGGCTGTCGAGGCTGTGTTCGACGCGGGCCGGGTTCTGCGCAGCGACCATCACCAGCTTTTGCACCTGCGGCGGTTGCCGTTCGCTGATGTAACGGGCTGACCAGTAGGCACCGCTGCCGCTGCCCAGCAGCACCACGCTGCGTGCGTTTTGCTGCTGTGCGTAGGCGACGGCGGCATCCAGGCGGGCGAAGATGCGCTCGGCGTCGGCCTTTTCACTGGCCGCCGGATCGGTACTGGCGGGCGCTTCGGCGCTTTCGCTATTTTCGGTTTCTGCTGCGGTGGCCTGGGCGATGTTGGCATTGGCATCGGCCGGCGTGGCCTTGGCCGGTGCGCCCTTCACGTCCTTGTCCGGTTGCGGGGGCGGTGCCGGGGTTTCCTTGCGGGCCACCGGGCTCTCGGCCAGCAGATCCGGCAGGCTCAGGCTCAGACTGGCCCACTTTGCATCGGGGAACTTGCGCCGCAGGGGGCCGACGGTGCGTGGCCAGTCGGCGCTCTCGCCGGCACCCGGGACGATGATCACCACGCCTTCGGGTGCCGGGGTGTTGGCAGGTTTCCACAGGGCCAGGAAACTGTCGCTGCCGGCCTGCAGGGTTTGCTGCTCGTCCTTGGGCACTTGCCGCTCCAGGGCCTGGGCGTCTTCCTGGCTGCGCTCGGGCAGCGCCTGGCGCGTGGCCGGCGCGGCATCGGCGTCGGCGGCCGGCGTTTCCTGCGCCAGAACTTGTGCGGTACAAGGTAGTATCAAGGACAGGCATAGCGCCGAAAGCGCCGTGCGTTTGAGTACGAACATTGATCGATCCAGGCCAGAGTGATACCGGCAGCCTAATGGTATTTGTCGACGACGGCCATGTTCGATGGCGGTCCCTTCATTGACGAGATTCAAGATGATGCGTTTGCGCTGCCTGTTGTTTATCGGCTGCTTGTGCTGGCCCTTTATGGCGAACGCGGAGCAGGCATCCGTACCGGCTGCGGTACGCCTGGCCCCGGCGCAACAGCAATGGCTCGACCAGCACCGCAGCTTGCGGGTGGGCCTGGTGTTGCAGGCTCCGTTCGCGCAGTTCGACCGGCGCCTGCAGCAGCTGTCAGGTGTCAACGTCGAGCTGATGAACTGGCTGGGCAGGGCATTGGACCTGGACCTGACGTGGCGCAACTTCCCCGACCAGGCCGCGCTCGAGCATGCCCTGGCCGGCGGCGAGATCGACCTGGCGCCAGGGCTGACCCAGACCCCGGCCAGCCTGCGTCGCTGGTTGTTCAGCGACCCCTACATGCGCGTACCGCAGTTGATCGTGGGCCCGCGCAACGGCTCGATGGCAGTGGACCTGGAGCGGCTCGCCGAAAACGAGCGGGTGGCAGTGCGCATGCCCAGTTCACTGGCCGACTATCTGCGCGCGACCTATTCCAACCTGAATCTTCAAGGCGTGCCGGCCGAGCGCCAGGCCTTGCAGCTGTTGCTCAGCGAGCAGGTGCGCTACGCGGTGCTGGATGAAGCGCAGTTGAGCCGGTTGTCGCGCGAGAACGAATTCAGCGATCTGGTGGTGGTGGGCGACATCGGTTTGCCGCAGTTGCTGCGGGTGGGCTCGCGGCGTGACTGGCCGATACTGGCCGACATCATCGAGGTCGGCCTGCAGGCCATCCCGGCCAAGGACCTGGAGCAATTGCACAACCGCTGGCTGCAACCCCGCTACCCGCGCCTGAGCGAGTCACCGGGGTTCTGGCAGAACCTGGCGTTGCTGTTCGCGGCGCTGTTCTTCAGCTGCGTCTTCATCGTGATCTGGCAGCGGCGCCAGCAACAGCAGTTGGAACTCAATCTGCTGGCTGCGCGGGAAAACATCGCCAAGCGCCTGGCCCGCGAAGAGGCGCTGCGCCTGAGCCAGTTCTCCCTCGACCAGAGCACCGTGGGCATCCTGTGGGTGCATTGGGACAGCCATGTGCGCTACGCCAACCGCGCGGTCGAAAACATGCTCGGCTATACCTCGGGGGCGCTGAACGATCGCCCGCTGATCGATATCGAGCCCAACCTGCACATGGACCGCTGGCTGGACCTGTGGAAGCGTGCACGGGCCAGCGACGAGGCGGCGCAGCGCTTCGAGACCCAGTGCCTGCGCGCCGATGGCAGCCTGGTACCGGTGGATGTGTCGTTGAGCTTCTTGCGCTTTCGCGATGCCGAATACCTGGTGGTGTTCATCAATGACGTCACCGAGCGCCGCCGTGCCCTGGCGGCGCTGCGCGAGAGCGAGGCGCGGCTCAAGGGCATTGCCGGCAACGTGCCGGGGCTGGTGTTCCGGCTGGAACGCAACCCGGCGATCGGCGACCTGGAGTTCCCCTATATCAGCGAAGGCAGCGAGGCCCTGGTCGGCTACTCGCCCATCGAACTGCAGCACCCGGACATGGGCTTGCGCAACCTGGTGCACAGCGAAGACCGCGCCGACTATCACCGCGTGCAGGACCAGGCGCTGGCCACCGACCAGGACTGGTCGTGGCAGGGCCGCATCGTCACGCGCCAGGGTGAGCAGCGCTGGGCCGACATCAAGGCCAGTACCCGCAATCTGCGCGACGGCCGCGTGGTGTGGGACGGGGTGGTATGGGACATCAGCCAGAGCAAGCGCGCCGAGCTGGAACTGGCGCGCTCCCAGGAGCAGCTGCGCGAACTGTCGGCGCACCTGGAGAGCGTGCGCGAGGAAGAGAAAGCGCGGATCGCCCGCGAGGTGCATGATGAGCTCGGGCAGATGCTGACCGTGCTCAAGCTGGAAACCTCGATGTGCGAGCTGGCCTATGCCGGGCTGGACCCGGGCCTGAACGAACGCCTGGGCAGCATGAAGCGTCTGATCGCGCAGCTGTTCCAGCTGGTGCGCGACGTCGCCACGGCCTTGCGCCCGCCGATTCTGGATGCCGGCATTGCCTCGGCCATCGAGTGGCAGGCCCGGCCTTTCGAGGCCCGCACGCAGATCCCGTGCCTGGTCGAGGTACCGGACAACCTGCCGCCGCTCAGCGACGCCAAGGCCACCAGCCTGTTCCGCATTCTGCAGGAGGCCCTGACCAACGTCATGCGCCACGCCCACGCGCATACTGTGCAGATCAACCTGGGCCTGGACGGTGCGATGCTGTGCCTGACCATCAGCGACGACGGCGTGGGTTTCGTGCAGAGTGACCAGCGCCCGACCTCGTTCGGCCTGGTGGGCATGCGCGAGCGCGTGCTGATGCTGGGCGGCAGCATGCGCCTGGACAGCGAACCGGGCGAGGGCACCACGTTGAGCGTACGCATCCCCCTGAACAACGACAGGAGCTGACAGTGATTCGAGTATTGGTTGCCGAAGACCACACCATCGTGCGCGAGGGCATCAAGCAGTTGATCGGCCTGGCCAAGGACATGCAGGTGGTGGGCGAGGTCGGCAATGGCGAGCAGTTGCTCGAAGCCTTGCGCCACACCGAATGCGAGGTGGTGTTGCTGGATATCTCGATGCCGGGGGTGAACGGGCTGGAGGCGATACCGCGAATTCGCGCGTTGAGCGCGCCGCCGGCGATCCTGGTGCTGTCGATGCATGACGAGGCGCAGATGGCGGCGCGGGCGCTGAAGATCGGCGCGGCGGGGTACGCGACCAAGGACAGTGATCCGGCGCTGCTGCTGACCGCAATTCGCCGGGTGGCGGGGGGCGGGCGCTACATCGATCCGGACCTGGCCGACCGCATGGTGTTCGAGGTGGGGCTGACGGATTCGCGCCCCCTGCACTCGATGCTGTCGGAGCGCGAGTTCTCGGTGTTCGAACGGTTGGCCCAGGGGGCGAACGTCAACGACATTGCCCAGCAGCTGGCGCTGAGCAACAAGACCATCAGCACCCACAAGGCGCGCCTGATGCAGAAGCTGAATGTGACTTCGCTGGCCGAGCTGGTGAAGTATGCGATGGAGCACAAGCTGGTGTGAGTGTTCCAAAAACGACATCGGGTTGATCCCTTCGCTGGCAAGCCCGCCGCCACAGGTTCGGCGTGTACCGACAAACCTTGTGGGGCTGGCTTGCCATCGAAGGGGGCAGCACGGCTATCAACGTGTCTGAAAACGCCACCCTTGTAGGGCAATCCCTACCCGCAAGTTTCCATCCGGCTGATGGCATTCTCTCAGCACCCCCGATTTGCGCCACCTTCTGCCTTCTCTAGTCTTGGGTCACAGCAGTCATCCAACAAGAAGGTGCAGGTATGAGTGAGGTGAATTCGAACGCTGCAACCGGCGAAGTGCTGGTCAGCTTCCGTGGTGTGCAGAAGAGCTACGACGGCGAGTCGCTGATCGTCAAAGACCTGAATCTGGATATTCGCAAAGGCGAGTTCCTGACCCTGCTCGGCCCCTCGGGCTCGGGCAAGACCACCAGCCTGATGATGCTGGCAGGGTTCGAAACCCCTACCGCCGGCGAGATCCTGCTGGACGGGCGTTCGATCAACAACGTGCCGCCGCACAAGCGCGACATCGGCATGGTGTTCCAGAACTATGCGTTGTTCCCGCACATGACCGTGGCCGAGAACCTGGCCTTCCCGCTGAGCGTGCGCAACCTGAGCAAGACCGACATCAGCGAGCGGGTCAAGCGCGTGCTGAACATGGTGCAGCTCGAAACCTTCGCCCAGCGCTACCCCGGCCAGCTTTCCGGCGGCCAGCAGCAGCGTGTAGCGCTGGCTCGCGCCCTGGTGTTCGAACCGCAACTGGTACTGATGGACGAACCCCTCGGCGCCCTCGACAAGCAGCTGCGCGAACACATGCAGATGGAAATCAAGCACCTGCACCAGCGTCTGGGCGTGACCGTGGTCTACGTGACCCACGACCAGGGCGAAGCGCTGACCATGTCCGACCGCGTGGCCGTGTTCCACCAGGGCGAGATCCAGCAGATCGCCGACCCGCGCACCCTGTATGAAGAGCCGAAGAATACCTTCGTGGCCAACTTCATCGGCGAGAACAACCGTATCAACGGGCGTCTGCTCAGCCAGACCGGCGATCGCTGCCTGGTGGCGCTGCCCCGTGGCGAGAAGGTCGAGGCACTGGCCGTCAACGTCGGCCAGCCGGGCGAGCCGGTCACCCTGTCGATCCGTCCGGAGCGCGTGCGTCTGAACGGTCACAGCGAAAGCTGCGTCAACCGCTTCTCTGGGCGGGTGGCCGAATTCATCTACCTGGGCGACCACGTGCGGGTGCGTCTGGAAGTGTGCGGCAAGGCGGACTTCTTCGTGAAGCAACCCATCGCCGAGCTCGACCCGGCCCTGGCCGTGGGCGATGTGGTGCCACTGGGCTGGGAGGTCGAGCACGGTCGCGCACTCGATCCTATTCTGGAAGCCCAGTGAGGATCGCCTCACCCATCCCAGCAACGCGGAGAGAACAATAATGAACAAACACTTGAAGCTGACCGCTCTGACCCTGGGCCTGTTTGCAGCAAGCCAGGCCATCGCCGCCGACCTGACCGTGGTCGCATTCGGGGGGGCCAACAAGGCCGCCCAGGTCAAGGCGTTCTACGAGCCGTGGGAAAAGGCCGGCAACGGCAAGATCATCCCCGCCGACTACAACGGTGAAATGGCCAAGGTCAAGGCCATGGTCGACACCAAGAGCGTGAGCTGGAACCTGGTGGAAGTGGAGTCGCCGGAACTGGCCCGCGGTTGTGACGAAGGCATGTTCGAGCAGCTCGACCCGGCCCTGTTCGGCGATGAGTCCGACTATGTGGCCGGCGCCATCCAGCCGTGTGGCGTGGGCTTCTTCGTGTGGTCGACCGTCATGGCCTACAACGCCGACAAACTCAAGACTGCGCCCACCAGCTGGGCGGATTTCTGGGATACCCAGAAATTCCCGGGCAAGCGCGGCCTGCGCAAGGGTGCCAAGTACACCCTGGAATTCGCGCTGATGGCCGACGGTGTGGCACCTAAAGACGTCTACAAGGTGCTGGGCACCAAGGAAGGCCAGGACCGCGCCTTCAAGAAGCTCGACGCCCTCAAGCCAAACATCCAGTGGTGGGAAGCAGGTGCACAGCCGCCGCAGTACCTGGCCTCGGGCGACGTGGTGATGAGCTCGGCCTACAACGGTCGCATCGCTGCGGTGCAGAAGGAAAGCAACCTGAAGGTGGTATGGAACGGCGGTATCTACGACTTCGATGCCTGGGCCATTCCGAAGGGCGCGAAAAACCTCGAGGACGCCAAGAAGTTCATCGCCTTCTCGATCCAGCCCGAGCAGCAGAAGGTGTTCTCCTCGAACATCGCCTACGGTCCGGCCAACAGCAAGGCCGTGGCGTTGCTGACGGATGAGGTCAAGAAGGACATGCCGACCACGCCGGAGAACATCGCCAATCAGGTGCAGATCGACGTGGTGTTCTGGGCTGACAACAGCGAGCAGCTGGAACAACGCTTCAACGCCTGGGCGGCCAAGTAAGCCGTGCCAATGGGGCGTCGGCATCGTGCTGACGCCTCTTGTTTCCAAGATTTTCGGAGTTCGCTATGGCCATCGCAGTGCCCCTGAACGAAGGCGCAGGTTCCAACCTCAAGAAGCGCCTGGCGCGTGCTGAACGCGTCAACCGCTGGAAGGCAAAAGCATTGATCGCACCGCTGGCAGTGTTTCTGCTGCTGGTTTTCATCGTGCCGATCGCCGCGCTGCTGTACAAGAGCGTCGGCAACCCCGAGGTGGTTGGCGGCTTGCCGCGCACCGTCGCCGCGGTGGCTGAATGGGACGGCAAGAGCCTGCCTGGCGAGGACGTGTACAAGGCCCTCAGCGAAGACCTCGCCGAATCGCGCAAGAACCAGACCCTGGGCGATGTTTCCAAGCGTCTGAACATGGAGCTGGCCGGCTACCGCAGCCTGCTGGCCAAGACTGCCCGGGCCCTGCCGTTCAAGACCGAGCCGCAATCCTACAAGGATGCGTTGCAGGAGCTGGACGAGCGTTGGGGCGACCCGGCCTACTGGCAGGCGATCCGCCGCAACACCAGCAGCGTGACGCCGTTCTACCTGCTGGCCTCGGTGGACCACCGTATCGATGACCTGGGCGAGCTGGCGCCGACCACCCCGGACCAGGCCATCTACCTCGACATCTTTGCCCGCACCCTGTGGATGGGCCTGGTGATCACCGTCATCTGCCTGGCGTTGGCGTACCCGCTGGCCTACCTGCTGGCCAACCTGCCGACCCGGCAGAGCAACCTGCTGATGATCCTGGTGTTGCTGCCGTTCTGGACCTCGATCCTGGTGCGGGTGGCGGCGTGGATCGTGCTGCTCCAGTCCGGGGGGCTGATCAACAGCGGCCTGATGGCGCTGGGGCTGATCGACAAGCCGATGGAACTGGTGTTCAACCGTACCGGCGTGTACATCTCGATGGTCCACATTCTGCTGCCGTTCATGATTTTGCCGATCTACAGCGTGATGAAGGGCATTTCCCCGACCTACATGCGTGCGGCGATCTCCCTGGGTTGCCATCCGTTCGCCAGCTTCTGGCGGGTGTACCTGCCGCAGACCTATGCCGGCGTCGGCGCAGGTTGCCTGCTGGTGTTCATCCTGGCGATCGGCTACTACATCACCCCGGCACTGCTGGGTAGCCCGAACGACCAGATGGTCAGCTACTTTGTCGCCTTCTACACCAACACCAGCATCAACTGGGGCATGGCCACCGCGCTGGGCGGGTTGCTGTTGCTGGCCACCGTGCTGTTGTACCTGATCTATAGCTGGCTGGTTGGCGCAAGCCGCCTGCGTCTGAGCTGAGGAGCGTTGTCATGCTGAGCCCTTACATGTCGCCCGTCGAACGGGTCTGGTACTACAGTTTGCGCATCCTTTGCGGGCTGGTGCTGCTGTTCCTGGTGTTGCCGGTACTGGTGATCATCCCGTTGTCGTTCAACTCGGGGAGCTTCCTGGTGTATCCGCTGCAAGGCTTCTCGCTGCAGTGGTACCAAGACTTCTTCGGTTCGGCCGAGTGGATGCGCGCCCTCAAGAACAGCATCATCGTGGCCCCGGCCGCGACGCTGCTGGCGATGGTGTTCGGCACCCTGGCCTCGATCGGCTTGACCCGTGGCGACTTCCCCGGCAAATCGCTGGTGATGGCGCTGGTGATCTCGCCGATGGTAGTACCGGTGGTGATCATCGGTGTGGCCAGCTACCTGTTCTTCGCCCCGCTGGGCCTGGGCAACAGCTTCACCTCGCTGATTCTGGTGCATGCGGTGCTGGGTGTACCGTTCGTGATCATCACGGTGTCGGCCACCCTGCAAGGCTTCAACCACAACCTGGTACGGGCTGCGGCCAGCCTGGGCGCCTCGCCGGTCACCACGTTCCGCCGGGTGACCCTGCCGCTGATCGCCCCGGGTGTGATCTCGGGGGCCCTGTTCGCCTTCGCGACATCGTTCGACGAGGTGGTGGTGACGCTGTTCCTCGCCGGGCCGGAGCAGGCCACGCTGCCACGCCAGATGTTCAGCGGTATCCGCGAGAACCTGAGCCCGACCATTGCTGCAGCGGCGACCTTGCTGATCGCGTTCTCGGTGGTGCTGTTGCTGACCCTGGAATGGCTGCGCGGGCGTGGCGAGAAGCTGCGTACCCAACAGCCGGGCTGAAACAGATGACCCTTCGCCGGCAAGGCTGGCTCCTGTAGGAGCCAGCCTTGCCGGCGAAGTGGGCACCACCGATCCTGATCCAGGCTTGATGCCAGTCAGCCCCTGACGGTTTGCCTGAGGTACAATGCGCGCCACCGTGATTCTGCCCAACAGGTGCGCCATGCAGCCCTACGCTATTGCCCCCTCCATCCTCTCAGCCGACTTTGCCCGCCTGGGCGAAGAAGTCGACAAGGTGCTCGAAGCCGGCGCCGACATCGTCCACTTCGACGTGATGGACAACCACTACGTTCCCAACCTGACCATCGGTCCGATGGTGTGCAGCGCCCTGCGCAAGTACGGCGTGACCGCGCCGATCGACGCACACCTGATGGTCACCCCGGTGGACCGCATCATCGGCGACTTCATCGAAGCCGGCGCCACCTACATCACCTTCCACCCCGACGCCACCCTGCACGTCGATCGCTCGCTGCAGCTGATCCGTGACGGCGGCTGCAAGGCGGGCCTTGTGTTCAACCCGGCTGCCTCGCTGGATGCGCTCAAGTACGTGATGGACAAGGTCGACATGATCCTGCTCATGAGCGTCAACCCGGGCTTTGGCGGCCAGAAGTTCATTCCGGCCACCCTCGACAAGCTGCGCGAAGCCCGCGCACTGATCGATGCCAGCGGGCGTGATATCCGCCTGGAGATCGACGGTGGGGTCAACGTCAACAATATCCGTGAAATCGCCGCTGCTGGCGCCGACACCTTCGTGGCCGGCTCGGCGATCTTCAATGCCCCGGACTACAAAGAGGTGATCGCCAGGATGCACGCCGAACTGGCCCTGGCCCGCCCATGAGCGGCTTCGAGCAGCTGTTCCCCGGGGGCCTGCCCAAGCTGGTGATGTTCGACCTGGATGGCACCCTGATCGATTCGGTGCCGGACCTGGCGGCCGCCGTGGATCACATGCTGCTCGAAATGGGGCGCCAGCCCGCCGGTGTCGCCGCCGTGCGCGAATGGGTCGGTAATGGCGTGCAGGTGCTGGTGCGCCGCGCCCTGGCCGGCAGCATCGAGCATGCCGGGGTGGACGACGATGAGGCCGCGCGCGGGCTCGAGCTGTTCATGCAGGCCTATGCCGACAACCATGAATTGACGGTGGTCTACCCCGGCGTGCGTGACACCCTCAAGTGGCTGCACAAGCAGGGCGTGGAAATGGCCCTGATCACCAACAAGCCGGAGCGCTTCGTCGCTCCCTTGCTGGACCAGATGAAGATCGGGCGATACTTTCGCTGGATCATCGGCGGCGACACCCTGCCGCAGAAGAAACCCGACCCCGCCGCATTGCTGTTCGTGATGCAGATGGCCAACGTGGCGCCGGCCCAGGCGCTGTTCGTGGGCGACTCGCGCAGTGATGTGCTGGCGTCCCGGGCGGCAGGGGTGCAATGCGTGGCGCTCAGCTACGGCTACAACCATGGCCGCCCGATCAGCGAGGAGTCGCCCGCGCTGGTGATCGATGACCTGCGCGCGCTGCTGCCTGGTTGCTTAGATTCGGCCACTGAGCTAATGTCGGACGATCAATCCCCCCCTGATAGAGATTCCATCGTGGTGGCACCCGGCAAACTCTGGATGAAAGTCATCAAGGCCCTGGCCCGTTGGCGTTGGCGCGCCTGACTTTTTTCTGGCCGGCCTGATCCGGCGCGTTTGCCTGTACGACCTATTGCCCCATTGCCACGAGGCTATCATGACCCGCGAAGAATTCCTGCGCCTGGCCGCTGCCGGCTACAACCGCATTCCCCTGGCCTGCGAAACCCTGGCCGACTTCGACACGCCGCTGTCGATCTACCTGAAACTGGCCGACCAGCCCAACTCCTACCTGCTCGAATCGGTGCAGGGCGGCGAGAAGTGGGGGCGTTATTCGATAATCGGCCTGCCATGTCGCACCGTGTTGCGCGTACATGACCATCAGGTGCGCATCACCCATGACGGTGTCGAGATCGAGCAGCATGAAGTCGAAGACCCGCTGGCCTTCGTCGAGGCGTTCAAGGAACGCTACAACGTACCGACCATCGACGGCCTGCCGCGCTTCAACGGTGGCCTGGTGGGGTATTTCGGCTACGACTGCGTGCGCTATGTAGAGAAGCGCCTGGGCAAGTGCCCTAATCCCGATCCCCTGGGCGTGCCGGACATCCTGCTGATGGTGTCGGACGCCGTGGTGGTGTTCGACAACCTGGCCGGCAAGATGCACGCCATCGTGCTGGCCGATCCCGCCCAGGACAACGCCTACGAGAATGGCCTGGCGCGTCTTGAAGAACTGCTCGAACAACTGCGCCAGCCGATCGCCCCGCGTCGCGGCCTGGCCCTGGGCGGCCCTCTGGCTGCTGAGCCGGAGTTTCGTTCAAGCTTCACCCAGGCCGACTACGAACGCGCCGTCGATACCGTCAAGGAGTACATCCTGGCCGGCGACTGCATGCAGGTGGTGCCCTCGCAGCGCATGTCCATCGACTTCAAGGCCGCGCCCATCGACCTGTACCGCGCGTTGCGCTGCTTCAACCCCACGCCGTACATGTACTTCTTCAACTTCGGCGACTTCCATGTGGTGGGCAGCTCGCCGGAAGTGCTGGTGCGGGTCGAAGACAACCTGGTCACCGTGCGCCCGATCGCCGGCACCCGGCCACGTGGTGCCAACGAGGAGGCCGACCGAGCGCTGGAGCAGGACCTGCTGTCGGACGCCAAGGAGATCGCCGAGCACCTGATGCTGATCGACCTGGGCCGCAACGACACCGGTCGCGTTTCCGAAACCGGCTCGGTCAAGGTCACCGAGAAGATGGTGATCGAGCGTTACTCCAACGTGATGCACATCGTGTCCAACGTCACCGGCCAGCTCAAGCAGGGCCTGAGTGCGATGGACGCGCTGCGTGCCATTCTGCCCGCCGGCACCCTGTCGGGGGCGCCGAAGATCCGCGCCATGGAAATCATCGACGAGCTGGAGCCGGTCAAGCGTGGCGTGTACGGCGGCGCCGTCGGCTACCTGGCCTGGAACGGCAACATGGATACCGCCATTGCCATCCGCACCGCCGTGATCAAGGACGGTGAGCTGCATGTGCAGGCCGGTGGCGGCATCGTCGCCGACTCGGTGCCGGCGCTGGAGTGGGAAGAAACCATCAACAAGCGTCGGGCGATGTTCCGCGCGGTAGCCTTGGCTGAACAGACACCGCTCAGCTGAGAAGGGCGCCGCTGCGGCGCAACACAGAATTCAGAGTCGCCAGACTCAAGAGGTTGACCCAGATGTTACTGATGATCGACAACTACGACTCCTTCACCTACAACGTCGTGCAGTACTTCGGCGAGCTGGGTGCAGAGGTCAAGGTCATTCGCAATGACGAACTGACCATCGCCCAGATCGAGGCACTGCAGCCCGAGCGCATTGTGGTGTCCCCTGGCCCGTGCACCCCGACCGAGGCCGGTGTATCGCTCCAAGCCATCCTGCACTTTGCCGGCAAGCTGCCGATCCTGGGCGTGTGCCTGGGCCACCAGTCCATCGGCCAGGCCTTTGGCGGTGATGTGGTACGGGCGCGCCAGGTGATGCACGGCAAGACCAGCCCCGTGTCGCACATCGACCAGGGTGTGTTCGCAGGCTTGAACAACCCGTTGACGGTGACCCGCTACCATTCCCTGGTGGTCAAGCGCGAAACGCTGCCCGAGTGCCTGGAAGTGACTGCCTGGACCACCCTGGACGACGGCTCGGTCGACGAGATCATGGGCCTGCGTCACAAGACAATGAACATCGAAGGGGTGCAGTTCCACCCCGAGTCGATCCTCACCGAGCAGGGCCACGAGCTGTTCGCCAACTTCCTCAAGCAGACCGGCGGCCGCCGCTAAGGATTTGACACCATGGATATCAAGAGCGCGCTGGGCCGCATCGTCGGTCACCTGGACCTGAGCACCGAGGAAATGCGCGATGTGATGCGCGAGATCATGACCGGCCAGTGCAGCGAGGCGCAGATCGGCGCTTTCATGATGGGCATGCGCATGAAGAGCGAAAGCATCGACGAGATCGTCGGTGCGGTATCGGTGATGCGCGAGCTGGCTGACCAGGTACAACTGCAGACCCTGGACCAGGTGGTCGATGTGGTCGGTACCGGTGGCGACGGCGCCAATATCTTCAACGTTTCCACTGCCTCGGCATTTGTCGTGGCCGCTGCCGGCTGCACTGTGGCCAAGCACGGCAACCGTGCGGTATCGGGCAAGAGCGGCAGCGCCGACCTGCTCGAGGCCGCCGGTATCTACCTGAACCTGACGCCGGTGCAGGTCGCGCGTTGCATCGACAGTGTCGGTATCGGCTTCATGTTCGCCCAGACCCACCACAAGGCGATGAAATATGCCGCCGCCCCGCGTCGTGACCTGGGGCTGCGCACGCTGTTCAACATGCTCGGCCCGCTTACGAATCCGGCCGGGGTCAGGCACCAGGTGGTCGGCGTGTTCACCCAGGCATTGTGCCGGCCGCTGGCCGAGGTGCTGCAACGCCTGGGCAGCAAGCATGTGCTGGTGGTGCACTCCAAGGACGGCCTGGACGAATTCAGCCTGGCCGCGCCGACCTTCGTTGCGGAACTGAAGAACGGCGAAATCACCGAGTACTGGGTAGAGCCCGAAGACCTGGGCATGAAGAGCCAGAGCCTGCACGGCCTGGCGGTAGACAGCCCGGTCGCGTCGCTGGAGTTGATTCGCGATGCCCTGGGGCGCCGCAAGACCGAAAACGGTCAGAAGGCGGCAGAAATGATCGTGCTCAATGCCGGCGCTGCGCTGTATGCCGCCGACCATGCCATGAGCCTAAAGCAAGGCGTCGAGCTGGCCCATGATGCACTGCACACCGGGCTGGCGCGAGAAAAGCTCGAAGAGCTGGGCGCCTTTACCGCGGTATTCAAGCAGGAGAATGAAGAGTGAGCGTACCGACGGTTCTGGAAAACATCCTGGCGCGCAAGGTTCAGGAAGTGGCCGAGCGCAGTGCCCGCCTCAGCCTGGCTGAACTCGAGCGCCTGGCGGCCGTCGCCGATGCGCCGCGCGGGTTCGCCAATGCGCTGATCGAGCAGGCAAAGCGCAAGCAGCCGGCAGTGATCGCCGAGATCAAGAAGGCATCGCCGAGCAAGGGCGTGATTCGCGAAGACTTCGTGCCGGCCGACATTGCCGTCAGTTATGAAAAGGGCGGGGCCACCTGCCTGTCGGTGCTTACCGATATCGATTACTTCCAGGGCGCCGATGCATACCTGCAGCAGGCGCGCGCCGCGTGCACGTTGCCGGTGATCCGCAAGGACTTCATGATCGATCCTTATCAGATCGTCGAGGCCCGTGCGCTGGGTGCCGATTGCGTGCTGCTGATCGTCTCGGCACTGGATGACGTGAAGATGGCCGAGCTGGCGGCCACGGCGAAGAGCGTAGGGCTGGATGTATTGGTCGAAGTGCACGACGGCGACGAGCTGGAGCGTGCGCTGAAAACCCTGGATACACCGCTGGTGGGCGTGAACAACCGCAACCTGCACACCTTCGAGGTGAGCCTGGAAACCACCCTCGACCTGCTGCCGCGCATCCCGCGTGATCGCCTGGCAATCACCGAAAGTGGCATTTTCAATCGGGCAGACGTCGAGCTGATGGAGATCAACGAGGTCTACTCGTTCCTGGTGGGCGAAGCGTTCATGCGTGCCGAGCACCCGGGGCTGGAACTGCAGCGCCTGTTCTTCCCCGAGCGCGTGGTGCACAACCCGGCGCAAGGCCTGGACTGATCCACACTGAAGCCGGCGTTGCCGGCTTTTTTGTATCGACAAGGTGGGTGTGATGACTGATCAAGCTGTTGCGGTGACGGTGGAGGCGGGCCTGCAGGCCGAGCAGGATCTGCTGGCGGCTGTGTGCAAGGGCGAAAAGCAACATGGCCTGCTGTTCTGGCAGCCGACGGACCGCGCGCTGGTGATGCCGCGGCGCATGAGCCGGCTGGAAGGTTTCGAGGCCGCCTGCACCGAATTGGCCGTTGCCGGCTGGCCGGTGCTGCTGCGCGAGACCGGCGGTGAGCCAGTGCCGCAGTCGGCTGCGACAATCAATATCGCGTTGGTGTATGTGGCGCCGCGCAGCGAGGGTGATCACGGTCGTATCGAGAAGGCCTACGAGCGGCTGTGCCTGCCGCTTTGCGAGGTGCTGCGCGAATGGGGCGGGCTGGCGTCGGTGGGGGAGATCGAGGGGGCGTTCTGCGATGGGCGCTACAACGTCAACCTCAATGGTCGCAAGCTGGTCGGCACGGCGCAGCGCTGGCGTCAGGGCCTGGGCGGCAAGCGCCCGGTGGTGCTGGTGCATGGCGCCCTGCTGCTGGACAACGAGCGCGAGTCGATGGTGGCGGCAGTCAATCGCTTCAATGAATGTTGCGAGCTTGAGCAGCGCTGCCGCGCCGACAGTCATATCGCCCTGCATGAAGTGGTGCCCCAGGCACCGCTGCTGGCGCGCCTAGAGCAGGCCTACTCGCAGGTGATCGCGGCGATCGAGCGCGATTAACGGGTGCCGAAGACCACCATGGTCTTGCCTTTGACATGCACCAGGTTACGTTCTTCGAGGTCCTTGAGCACGCGGCCGACCATCTCTCGCGAGCAGCCGACGATGCGGCCGATTTCCTGGCGGGTGATCTTGATCTGCATGCCGTCGGGGTGGGTCATGGCATCGGGCTGCTTGCACAGCTCCAGCAGGCAGCGGGCCACCCGACCGGTCACGTCGAAAAACGCCAGGTCGCCGACCTTCTGCGTGGTGTTGCGCAGGCGCTGGGCCATCTGGCTGCCCAGGGCGTAAAGGATGTCCTGGTCCTGGCGGGCCAGTTCACGGAATTTCTCGTAGCTGATTTCAGCCACTTCGCATTCGGTCTTGGCGCGTACCCAGGCGCTGCGCTGGTGTTCCTTGCCGATAGGTTCGAACAGGCCCAGCTCACCGAAAAAATCGCCACTGTTGAGGTAGGCGATGATCATCTCGCGGCCTTCCTCGTCCTCGATCAGGATGGTCACCGAGCCCTTGACGATGAACGACAGGGTATCGGCCCGATCACCAGCGCAGATGATGTTGTTCTTGGCTGCAAAGCGGCGACGCTGGCAGTGGGCGAGCAACTTGTCGATGTTCTTGATCTTGGCTGGAAGGGTTGTTGCAACCATGGCTGAATCCTGGAAAGACGCGACGCGTGGGCATTCTTGTCGACCGCTGGGCGCGGGTGCCAGCAGTTTGGCGCCAGCTTATCAGACGCCTGTAGGTGTATCGGCATATTTACTCGAACGCTTAGCCTTTTCGCACGTGCGCGCAAGGTCTAAGCTGACAGCCTTTTTTCAAAGCAAGGGAATCCGGGTGATGAAGGCGCGTATCCAGTGGGCAGGCGAAGCCATGTTTCTTGGCGAATCGGGCAGTGGCCATGTAGTGGTCATGGATGGTCCACCCGAGAGTGGTGGGCGCAACCTGGGCGTGCGGCCGATGGAGATGCTCCTGCTGGGCCTGGGTGGCTGCAGCAATTTCGACGTGGTGAGCATTCTGAAGAAATCGCGCCAGGCGGTAGAGAGCTGCGAGGCGTTTCTCGAGGCCGAGCGGGCCGACGAGGACCCCAAGGTGTTCACAAAGATTCATCTGCGCTTTGTGGTCAAGGGCCGCGGCCTGAAGGAGGCCCAGGTCAAGCGCGCGGTGGAGTTGTCGGCCGAGAAGTACTGCTCGGCATCGATCATGCTGGGGCGCGCCGGGGTCGAGATCACCCACGCCTACGAGATTGTCGAGCTGGGTTGATCGTCGCGTGGCCATTCGCCGGTAACGCGGGCTGCTGCAGGCGGATGCCGCTTCCCTTGTAGGAGCCAGCCTTGCTGGCGAAGCGCTCCAGCGCAAACAGCAGCATCAGCCCCGGTACCAGCGCCAGCAACCACCAGTGCAGGTTCAGCACCAGCAGCCCGAGTACTTCGCTTGTGCTCCAGGTATTGCCGAACGCGGTGGAGAACAGCTCGCACAGCAGCCAGGCACTGACGGCCGCAACGGCAGCAAACACGCCGCCCAATACGCGGCGCCGGCGGATGATGCTGCCCAGCAACACGAACAGCAGCATTCCGGGTACACAGAACAGCGCCAGATCCAGCGCGCTGTTGTCGGAATCGCCCAGATAGGGCAGCGACATGCTGAAGGGCGTTTCGCGCAGGCTTGCGGTCATCGCCAAGATGAACAGGTAGCCCACCAGCACCAACCCCATGCTTTGCAGCGCTCGAATCAGCAGCAGGCGCACCCTCATCGACGAAGCCCCGGCAACAGGTCGAGCAGGCCGTTCGGCAGCAGTGCGCGAAGGTTTGTACTCAGGCGTTCGCGATGCTTCTGGTAGAGCAGGCCAAGGCCGATGACCCCCAGGCCGATCATGCTCAGCACTACCGGGAACAGCAGCGAGTCGGCGAATACGTCATACGACAGGTAGCCAAGGTAGGCCGAAACGCCCATGGCCCCGAACACCATGAACAATGGCCGGCGCAGCAGCACGGCGACCGCCATCAGCCCCAGGTTGATCAGGCAGTACAGCGCCTTGCCGAACTCGCTGTCACTGTCCATCGAGGTCAGCCCGCCCCAGAAGGCCAGCAGCCCGGCCAGATAACCCCAGAACGCATAGTCCTCGCGGGTTCGGCCATCGATGCCGAGGAACACCAGCAACAGGCCGAGGCCGAACCAAAGCGAAACCTTCTGGCGTTGCGCCCAGTTGAACGGCTCGCCGTAGATCCACTCGGTCAGGTCCATCGACATGAACCACAGCGCCACGGCGATGGGCATCACGATGAACGGGAAGGGGATCAGGCGCAGCATCAGCAGGCCGGCGATCACGGTGGCCGCTTCCATCAGCAGCCAGCCGCCCTGCACGTAGGTGTAGTAGCTGTGGTAGTGAGTCTGGGTATCGTCCAGGGGCCAGAAGCCGGTAAGGCGCTCGAGGGCGAACACCGCCAGCGGTACGATGCTGACCGCCACCGCTGCCAGCAGGCCGGCAGGAATACGCTGGCCGCGGCGCTGAAGTGCCAGGCCACCGCCAGTCAACACGGCCATGTAGGCCAACGCGATCAGCAACAGTGCGCTGTCGCCGATGCGCATCCAGGCCTCGCTCAGCAGCCAGCCCATGGCCCCCATGATCAGCAGGGCGCCGAAGTAGAACGCGACATGGGCCAGCTGGAAACTGGGCCGTTGTGCGGGCTGGCGCTTGAGGAATTCAAGCAGGGCCTTGTCCTGGCCCGGGTTCAGTACGCCGGCATCGACGGCGCGGGCCAGGTCCCTGGCATCGAAGTGTTCCATCAGATTCGATAGGTGCTCTTGGTCATGACCTTGGCCATCAGGCTCATGCCGAACTTGACCGGTGCGGGGAAGCGAAAGCCGCCGGCATCCAGTGCCGACTCGGCGTGCTGCTCTTCATCAACGCGCATCTGTTCGAGGATTGCGCGGGACTTTTCGTCCTCGGCCGGGATCTGTTCCAGGTGCTCGTCCAGGTGCTTGCACACCTGGTGCTCGGTGGCCGCGACGAAACCGAGGCTGACCTTGTCGCTGATCAGGCCGGCGACAGCGCCGATGCCGAACGACATGCCATAGAACAGCGGGTTGAGAACGCTCGGGTGGCTGCCCAGTTGGCGGATGCGTTGCTCGCACCAGGCCAGGTGGTCGATTTCTTCCTCGGCGGCATGTTCCATGGCCTTGCGTACCTGCGGCAGCTTGGCAGTCAGGGCCTGGCCCTGGTACAGCGCCTGGGCACAGACTTCACCGGTGTGGTTGATGCGCATCAGGCCGGCGACGTGGCGGGTCTGGTCGTCGCTCAGGTCGGCGTCTGGCTGGATGATCGCAGGCGACGGGCGGGACGGTTGGCCGCTGAAGGGGAGCAAGGTGCGCATGGCGGTATCGGCCTGCAGCAACAAGCGGTCGAGCGGCGAATAGTGACGTTCGGTAGCCATCGGGCACCTCCGCAAGAATGTGCCCGACAGTTTAACCCAATCCAGATGACAGGGCTTGCGTTGGATCAGCCCGGCGGCCAGGTCATCTGGCGTTGGCCGAGCACGTGCATGTGGATGTGGTAGACGGTCTGTCCACCCTGCTCGTTGCAGTTCATCACCACGCGGAAACCGTCCTCGCAACCCAGTTCCTTGGCCAGTCGCTGGGCGGTGAACAGGATATGACCGGCCAGACCCTTGTCTTCTTCGGTGAGGTCGTTGAGGGTGCGGATCGGCTTTTTCGGGATGACCAGAAAGTGCACCGGCGCCTGGGGGGCGATATCGTGGAAGGCCAGAACCTGGTCGTCCTCGTAGATGATCCTGGCCGGAATCTCCCGGTTGATGATCTTGGTGAACAGAGTTTCCACAACGCTTGCTCCATGGTGGGGTTCGGGCTTGAGTGTACTCAGGCGCCGCTTGCTCGCCCAGTGCCGATTCGCTTCAGCGTGGGCAGTAGGCCCGGTTGATTGCACCGGCCAGCTTGCGCGCAAGCCAGCGCGACAGCCAACGCGGGCTGGCGGCCAGCCAGCGGTTACGCCGACCGGGGATGATCAGTGCGCGGTTCTTTTCCAGTGCGCGCACGGTGTACAGGGCCACTTCCTCGGGGCTCATGCAACGGTTGCCGTTGTCCAGCCGGGGGATGCGCCGCAGCGGCGATCGAACCGGGCCGGGGCATAACACCGAAACCTTGATACCGGTCTGCTTGAGCTCCTCGCGCAGGCCTTCGGAAAAATGCAGCACATAAGCCTTGCTCGCCGCATAGGTGGTCATCCAGGGGCCGGGGGCGAAGGCGGCCAGCGACGCGACATTGAGGATCTGCCCGCCACCCTGCACCGCCATCGCGTTGCCCAGCGCATGGCACAGGCGGGTGAGGGCGAGGATGTTGACCTCGATGATGTCCTGCTCGTCGCCCCATTCCTGGGCCAGGAAGTGCCCGTAGGTGCGGATGCCGGCGCAGTTGACCAGCAGGTCGATCTGTCTGTCGCCTTCCTCGAGCTCCAGCAGAAAGCCGGACAGGCGCAATGGCTCGCCCAGGTCGCAGGCGCGCAGTAGCACTTCCACGCCGAAGCGCTGGGTCAGTTCCAGGGCGATGCTTTCCAGCAGGTCGCGCTGCCGGGCCACCAGTATCAGGTTGCGCCCCCGGCGCGCGAGGGCCTCGGCCAATGCCAGGCCCAGGCCACTGGAGGCGCCGGTGATCATGGCGTAACGGGTCATGCAGTTCTCCAATCGGCAGGGGGCGGTGCGGCTGGCGCCTAGTTTACAGACTGGAGCAGGTAAAGGCTGCGGTCAGCCGTTGAGGGCAGTCATGTAGATACCCCACGCCATGAACGGTATCCACAGCGAGGCCACCACGATAACCGCCTTGGTGTTGGGGGGCGGTGGCGGCCCGTAACGATTACTGGCGGGGTTGCCGGGAATCAACAGCAGGGCCAGGAAAACCAGGTTGCCGATGTAGTAGGGGATCAGGGTCAACAGGCTGTACCAGCCATTGAAGCCCAGGTCGTTCATGCGCCGGGCGATGAACACCAGGCTGAAGATCTTGGCGGCCAGCAACATCGGCACGATGGCGGCGGCCAGGTCTTTGGAGAGCGAGGACATCAGTGCGACCAGTAGCACCGTCCCGAACACTGCGCCAATCAGCACCAGGCTCCAGGCCAGTAGCCGCACCCTGCCAATGCGGCCGCGCACGCTCATGACCCTGAGCTTTTCGTTGTTCAGTTGAAGGGGGTTGATGTAGGTGTCGCGCATCGAGCTTCCTTTGCCGTTGAGAGTGGTTCAGCCAGGCCGGTGCTGGCCCAGCTGGATCGCCGCGGCCTGGGCCTGGCGGTATTCGTGGTCGAGTCGAGCGATCAGTTGATCAACCGTGCCCAGGCTGTCGATGGCGCCGACGCCCTGGCCGGCGGACCATACGGTCTTCCAGGCCTTGGCCTCGTCATCCAGTGGCTTGAGCCGGCTTTCGCCCGACTTGCCCAGAGCGTTGAGGTCGAACCCGGCATTTTCCAGGCTCTGACGCATGAAGCTGGCTGGCACCCCGGACACTGCGGCGGTGTGGATGATATCGGCTGCCTTGGCATCCAGCAGCATTTGTTTGTAGGCGTCAGGCGCCTGGCTTTCGGTACTGCCAATGAAGTGGGTGCCCATGTACGCGAGATCCGCGCCCAGCAGTTGCGCGGCCAGAACTTCGTGGCCGCGGTTCAGGCAGCCTGCCAGCAGCAGCGTCTTGTCGAAGAACTGGCGAATTTCGGCAATCAGGGCAAAAGGGCTCCACGTACCGGCGTGACCACCGGCACCCGCCGCCACGGCGATCAGGCCGTCCACGCCGGCCTCGGCGGCTTTCTCGGCATGGCGCCGGGTGGTCACGTCATGGAACACCAGGCCGCCATAGCCGTGGACGGCATCGACCACTTCCTTTGCCGCACCCAGGCTGGTGATGACGATGGGCACGCGGTGCTCGATGCAGATCGCAAGATCGGCCTGCAGGCGCGGGTTGCTGGGGTGCACGATGAGGTTCACCGCATAGGGCGCGGGGTTGTCGAGCCCGGCCAGGCCCGCCTCTACCTGCTCCAGCCAGGCCCTGAAGCCGGCACTGTCACGCTGGTTGAGCGCCGGGAAGCTGCCCACCACGCCATTGCTGCAGCAGGCCAGGACCAGCTGTGGATTGGAAATCAGGAACATCGGCGCTACCACCACGGGCAGGCGCAGGCGTTGTTCAAGCAGGGCGGGCAATGACATGGCGGGCTCTCGGAGTGGAGGATCAGAACGGTTTGACCACGACCAGGATGACGATGAGCAACAGGATGACCACAGGCACTTCATTGAACCAGCGGAAGTACACATGGCTGCGGGTGTTTTCGCCGCGCGCGAAGCGCTTCACGTTGGCGCCGCACATGTGATGGTAGCCGGTCAGCAGAATGATCAGGGTCAGCTTGGCGTGCATCCAGCCCTGCTTGAGGAAGTCGGGGTTGAGGCTGAGCAGCCAGATGCCGAACACGAAAGTCGCGATCATTGCCGGGCCCATGATGCCGCGGTACAGCTTGCGCTCCATGGTGACGAAGCGTTCCTGGCTGATGGTGTCCTGGCTCTGGGCGTGATAGACGAACAGGCGAGGGAGGTAGAACAGGCCGGCAAACCAGCAGACGACACTGACGATGTGCAGGGCTTTAATCCAGAGAAACAGCATTTTTAGGTAGTCCTTCAGGTTCACGGTCGTCAGATAGTAGTGGCTTGTGTGTGCAGGCGTCACCCGAACGGTTGTTACCAAGGCTGTGGGCCCATATTATCCGTGGTTTTCCAGTCGGTTCGTTGAAAGGGGCAGGTATATGGTCAAGGTCGGTATCGTCGGCGGCACGGGTTACACCGGTGTCGAGCTGCTGCGTCTGTTGGCACAGCATCCACAGGCTGAAGTGGCAGTCATCACCTCGCGTTCCGAAGCGGGCCTGCCGGTGGCCGAGATGTACCCGAACCTGCGTGGCCACTACGACAACCTGGCTTTCAGCGTGCCGGACACCAAGACCCTGGCGGCCTGTGACGTGGTGTTCTTCGCCACCCCGCACGGCGTGGCCCATGCACTGGCCGGCGAGTTGCTGGCAGCCGGCACCAAGGTCATCGACCTGTCGGCCGACTTCCGACTGCAGGACGCCGATGAGTGGGCGCAGTGGTACGGCCAGCCCCACGGCGCGCCAGAGCTGCTCAAGGATGCGGTGTATGGCCTGCCGGAAGTGAACCGCGAGCAGATCCGCAGCGCCCGCCTGATCGCCGTGCCGGGTTGCTACCCCACCGCGACCCAGCTGGGGTTCCTGCCGTTGCTGGAAGCGGGCATTGCTGATGCCTCGCGTCTGATTGCCGACTGCAAGTCTGGGGTCAGTGGTGCGGGCCGCGGTGCCAGCGTTGGCTCGCTGTTCTGTGAAGCCGGTGAAAGCATGAAGGCCTACGCGGTGAAAGGCCACCGCCATCTGCCCGAGATCCGCCAGGGCCTGCGCCGGGCAGCCGGTGGTGATGTCGGCCTGACGTTCGTGCCTCACCTGACGCCGATGATCCGCGGTATTCATTCGACCTTGTATGCCACCGTCGCCGACACCTCGGTCGACCTGCAGGCGCTGTTCGAAAAACGCTACGCCAATGAGCCGTTCGTCGACGTGATGCCAGCCGGCAGCCACCCGGAAACCCGCAGCGTGCGCGGGGCCAACGTATGCCGCATTGCCGTGCATCGCCCGCAAGGGGGTGATCTGGTGGTGGTGTTGTCGGTAATCGACAACCTCGTGAAGGGGGCCTCGGGCCAGGCGGTACAGAACCTGAACATTCTGTTCGGTCTGGACGAGCGTATGGGCCTGTCCCACGCCGGGCTGCTGCCTTAAGGCGCAACTGGCGGGCTGCAAGCGGGCATAGGGCGGCATTTGCCGCTTGTCGCTTGCGGCCTGCCGCTGCTTCTATTGTTGACCGATTTTCTCGGAGAAGCGGATAATGCGCGTCATCACGCATTAAGGCGGCAACAGCGCCGGGAGAAAGTCAGCATGAGCGTCGAATCCTTCACCCCCACGATTTTGCAATTCACGCAGGGTGCCGCGCACAAGGTGAAGACCCTGGTCGATGAAGAGGGCAATGATCGCCTCAAGTTGCGCGTGTTCGTGACCGGTGGCGGTTGCTCGGGCTTCCAGTACGGCTTCACCTTCGACGAAGATGTGGCTGAAGACGACACCATCGTCGAGCGCGAGGGTGTTGCCCTGGTGGTCGACCCGATGAGCTTCCAGTACCTGGCGGGCGCGGAAGTGGACTACCAGGAAGGTCTGGAAGGTTCGCGTTTCGTCATCAAGAACCCGAACGCCACCACCACCTGCGGTTGCGGCTCTTCGTTCTCGATCTGAGTTACAGGCAGTACTGCTGACGCCGCGCCTCTGCGCGGCGTTTTGCTGTGTGCGTTCAGGCGGGGTAGATCGCGCCCAGAACGCGCAGGCCCTTGGCGCCAGTGACACTGGGGCGGTTGGCGGCGATGCCCTCCAGGCAGCAGTGTGCCAGCCAGGCGAAGGCCATGGCTTCCACCCAGTCTGGATCGACGCCGTTGATGGCAGTGCTGCTGACCCGGGCGTTGGGCAGCAGGCAGGCCAGACGCTTCATCAGTGTGCCGTTGTGGGCGCCGCCGCCACAGACCAGCAGCGCCTGGGTGGCTGTCTGCGCCGCCTGCAGCGAGCTGACGATGCTGTGGGCGGTAAGTTCGAGCAGGGTGGCCTGCACGTCGGCATCGCTGCCGGGGGGCTGGCCGGCCAGGTGCTTGCGCAGCCATGTCAGGTTGAACACCTCGCGGCCGGTACTCTTGGGACCGGTGCCGGCAAAGAACGGATCGCTGAGCAGGCTGGCAAGCAGACTGGGGATGACGTGGCCTGTGGCCGCCCAGGCGCCGTTGGCATCATAGCCGTGACCTAGTTTTTCGTTGATCCAGGCATCCAGCAGTACGTTGCCCGGGCCACAGTCGAAGCCGCTGACCGGTTTGCCGGTTTCGATCAGGCTCAGGTTGCTGAAGCCGCCGACGTTGAGTACTGCCAGGCGCTCGCCCTGATTGTCGAACAGCGCTTCGTGAAAGGCCGGCACCAAGGGCGCCCCCTGGCCGCCGGCAGCCACGTCGCGGCGGCGAAAATCGCTGACCACTGTAATCCCGGTCAGCTCTGCCAGCAACGCCGGGTTGCCGATCTGCACGGTGAAGCCCTGGGCAGGCTCGTGGCGAATGGTCTGTCCGTGGCTGCCAATAGCGCGGATATCTGCAGGCTGCAGGTGCTGTTCGGCCAGCAATTGCTGAATGCCCTCGGCGGCCAGTCTCACCCAGGCAGCCTCGGCCAAGGCGGCGCGGGCAATTTCGTCGGGGCCGCTGGCGCACAGCGCGAGCAAGTCGTCGCGCAGCGCCTGGGGCATCGGAATGTAATGAGTAGCGAGCAGCGTGAGACGCTGCTCCTGTCTGATCAAGGCGATGTCCAGGCCATCGAGGCTGGTGCCGGACATCACTCCCAGATACAGGGCCATGGCTTAGCGCTTGGCCGAGGCCAGCATGGTGGCCTTCTCTTGTTCCATGCGCGCCATCAGCGGCTGGCTTTGCTGCAGGAAGCGCTGGCGTTCAGCCTTGGCGATCGGATCGGCCATTGGCAGCTTCTGTCCGAGCGGGTCGACGTGCACGCCATTGACCTGGAACTCGTAGTGCAGGTGCGGCCCGGTGGACAGCCCCGTGGTGCCGATGTAGCCGATCACCTGGCCCTGCTTGACCGTGCCGCCGGTCTTGATGCCCTTGGCGAAGCCCTGCATGTGCCCGTACAGGGTCTGGTAGGTATTGCCGTGCTTGATGATCACGGTGTTGCCGTAGCCTCCACGACGACCGGCCAGCAGTACCTTGCCGTCACCGGCGGCCTTGATCGGCGTGCCGCGCGGCGCTGCATAGTCGACGCCCTTGTGGGCGCGGATCTTGTTCAGGATAGGGTGCTTGCGACCTGCCGAGAAGCGCGAGCTGATGCGGGCGAAGTCCACCGGGGTACGAATGAACGCCTTGCGCATGCTATTGCCGTCGGCGGTGTAGTAGCTGGTGTTGCCCTGCTTGTTGGTATAGCGCACCGCAGTGAAGCTCTTGCCGCGGTTGGTGAAGCGTGCCGACAGGATGTTGCCGTTGCCGACCACCTTGCCATTGACCACTTTCTGTTCGTAGATCACGTCGAATTCGTCACCCTGGCGGATGTCCTGGGCGAAGTCGATGTCGTAGCCGAAGATGCGGGCCATGTCCATGGTCAGCGAATGGTTCAGGCCGGCACGCTGCGCGGAAGCCGACAGCGAACTCTTGATGACGCCGTGCACGTAGGCCGAGCGAACCACAGGCTTGGTGATTTCACGGTTGAAGGCATAGCCCTTGTCGCCCTTGGTCAGGCGGATGGTCTCGAGATCGCTGACCTTGCTGTGCAGGCTGGCCAGTTGGCCGTCCTTGTCCAGTTCGATTTCCAGTACCTGGCCATGCTTGAGCTGGCTGAATTGCTTGGCCTGCTTGTTGCTGGCAAGCACCTCGTGCACCACATTGGCCGGCAGGCCGACCTTGGCGAACAGTGTCGACAGGGTGTCGCCACGGGCCACGGTGACTTCGCGGTGGCTTGGATCCTTGGCGGGTTCGGCAGTTGGGGTGGCTTCGGTCTTGGCGGTTTCTTCGGTGGGCGCGGGGGCAGTGTCAATCTGGGCGAACGGCGAGGCGGTGGTTTCTTCGCGGACGTCGGCCTGGGTGGTTTCCTGTTGCTTCAGCTGCTCGGCAGGGGATTCCAGCTCGAGGTTAAGGGTGGTTTTCTTGGCTTCGACCTCGCTGGAGGGGAACACCAGCAAGGCCAGGCTGAGCAGGGCGGCGATACCGCTGGCGGCCAACAGGTGGCTCTTCGGATAAAGCGGAGGCGCTTTAGTCGGTTCGTTGGTCATAGGTAGATTGACTTTGAAAAAGATGGATTGGAAAAGATGAATGACATGATGAAGATGAAATAACTGTATAAAATATAACCAAATCCCCTTCAGCGCAAGCGCGCAGACGTCATCAGTCGGGTGTGCGGTCACATCCGGGGCAAAAACTTGTATTTGATGGCTGATCTTGTATGGTTGGGGCCCTTTGAATCTGAGCCTTGCGGGTCTGTTATGAAGTCGGTTGAAGAGCAGCTAGCGCTGATCAAGCGTGGTGCGGAAGAGGTACTGGTCGAGGCCGAACTGGTCGAGAAGCTCAAGCGCGGGCAACCGCTGCGGATCAAGGCGGGTTTCGACCCGACTGCGCCGGATCTGCACCTGGGGCACACCGTCCTTATTAACAAGCTGCGCCAGTTCCAGGAACTGGGGCATCAGGTGATCTTCCTGATCGGCGACTTCACCGGCATGATCGGTGACCCGAGCGGCAAGAGCGCCACACGCCCGCCGCTGACCCGCGAGCAGGTGCTGGAGAACGCCGAGACCTACAAGCAGCAGGTGTTCAAGATTCTTGATCCGGCCAAGACCGAGGTCGCGTTCAACTCTACCTGGATGGACGCGCTGACCCCGGCCGACTTCATTCGCCTGGCTTCACAGTACACCGTGGCGCGCATGCTCGAGCGCGACGACTTCGACAAGCGCTATACCAGCAACCAGCCGATCGCGATTCACGAGTTCCTCTATCCGCTTGTGCAGGGCTATGACTCGGTGGCGCTGAAGGCCGATGTCGAGCTGGGCGGTACCGACCAGAAGTTCAACCTCCTGATGGGGCGCGAGCTGCAGCGTGGCTATGGCCAGGAGGCGCAGAACATCGTCACCATGCCATTGCTCGAAGGGCTGGATGGCGTGAAGAAGATGTCCAAGTCGCTGGGTAACTATGTAGGTATCCAGGAAGCACCAGGGGTGATGTACAGCAAGCTGGTGTCGATCCCTGATACGTTGATGTGGCGTTACTTCGAGCTGCTGAGCTTTCGCTCCATGGAAGAGATTGATGGGTTCCGTGCTGAAGTGGCTGCTGGTGCCAACCCGCGGGATATCAAGATCAAGCTGGCTGAAGAGATCGTGGCACGCTTCCATGGTGAGGAGGCTGCGGCCAATGCCCACCGCGCAGCGGGTAATCGCATGAAGGATGGCGAGCTGCCGGAGGACCTGCCGCAGATCGACGTGCTGGCTGCCGAGGCCATGCCGATTTCTGCTGTGCTGAACAAGGCGGGCCTGGTCAAGAACTCGGCGGCAGCCCGTGATCTGCTGGCGGCAGGAAGCGTGAAGGTCGATGGTGAGGTCGTTGATCGTGGCTTCGTCTTCGAGCTGGGCTCCACCCATGTGTGTCAGGCGGGCAAGAAGGCGTTTGCATGTATCAGTCTGAAGGCTGAATAAAGAGAGGGCGGCGTAAGCCGCCCTTCCTATATAGAGAAGGGCTGGTTTGCTTTGTTTTGCGAAAGTTTCAAATTAGCCCTTGACGCACGATTTAATCTCTCTATAATTCGCCCCACTTCCGGCGCAGTCGGAACGAAAAACTCCTTGAATATCAATGAGTTGGACGTTTCAGGTCAGGCTGGAAGTGCTTCGAGCGAAAGATCGGCAGCGGTGAAAAAAGGTGGTTGACAGCAGGTTGTAACGCTGTAGAATTCGCCTCCCGCTACGAGAGATCGAAGCGAGTCAAGTGTTTGAAGTGAAACGAAAAACTTCAAAATAAACGCTTGACAGACTCTGAGGAA
>NZ_MVOK01000015.1:0-149793 GCF_002018915.1 Pseudomonas sp. MF6396
CGCTGGGGTGGGCGGCTACCGGGGGCTGGCTGGGTAGACGGCAGCGGCGATTGGAGCAACGCAATTGAACGGTGTTGGCTTGCTTCGCCGGCAAGGCCGGCTCCTACAGGGGGTTGCGCCGTTCACAGAACCCCGTAGCAGCCGGCCTTGCCGTGCAGTCAGTCGAGCACTGCCACCGGTTCCGGGTTGCGGCTCACCCACCAGCCAAACCCGGCGGCGGTAAAGAACATGATCAGGCTGTACAGCGCCGCCGGAATGGCCATGGTCGAGTTGTTGAGCAGGGTCGGGCTCAGCGCCAGTGCAATCGCCAGCGTACCGTTGTGGATGCCGATCTCCATGCCGATGGCGATGGCCTGGCGCTTCGGAATCTTCAGCATCCGCGGCACATAGTAGCCCAGCCCCAGGCTCACCAGGTTGAACAACAGCGCGGCTGCGCCTACCAGGGGCGCGTACTCGACCACGGTGGCCCAGTCTTTCATCAGCGCCAGCATCACCGTGCCGGCCAGGAACAGCGCCGCCACCAGCTTCATCGGTTTCTCCATGCGCGCCGCGAAGGCCGGGGTCAGGCGCCGCACCAGCATGCCCAGTGCCACCGGCACCAGCACGATGGCAAACACCTGCAGCACCTTGGCGAACTGCAGCGGGATGGCCTGGTCGGCGCTCATGAAGTAGCTCAGCGACAGGTTGACCAGCAGCGGCATGGTCAGGATCGCGATCAGCGAGTTCACCGCCGTCAGCGTGATGTTTAGCGCCACGTCACCGTGCGCCAGGTGGCTGAACAGGTTGGCGGTGGTGCCACCGGGTGAGGCCGCCAGCAGCATCAGGCCGACCGCCAGGGCCGGTGCCAGGCCAAAACCGTTGGCAATCAGAAAGCAGATGAAGGGCAGCAGCAGGATCTGGCACACCAGGCCGATGACCACCGGCTTGGGGTATTTCACCACCCGGGCGAAGTCGGCCAGGGTCAGCGAAAGCCCCAGGCCGAACATGATGATGCCCAGCGCAACGGGCAGGAAGGCGGTCAGCAATGGCGAAGCGGTCATGGCAGCAACTCGCAGAAAAGAGGTGTCGGCATTCTAGGCCACCAGATCGCCATGTGCTGCTGGGGAGGCCCCGTAGATACAAGTCTTTACGAAAAGGTGCGCAGCGTGCACCGGGCAGGTTGCGCGCACCGTTATGGGGCAAATGCATGCACCGCTCGGGTCGCCCGCCGCGCTCAAGGGGCGTGGCAGAGCGATTCCCGGGCGTTGGGCACAGCCCTTGCTAAAGTCTGTTGAAAGGCCCGGGTACTGGAAGACAGCAGCCAATTAGAAGAAGCCGTTACGAACACGGCGAGGAGTGGGGTATGTCCGGAGCTTTTTTTGACGAAATGTATGCCGCAGGGGGCCAGTGTCGCCCGCATTACCGCGAGTTTGCCCGCTGGCTGGCGGACACGCCGCTGGAACTGCTGGCGCAGCGCCGCCGCGAAGCCGACCTGCTGTTCCACCGCGCAGGCATCACCTTCACGCTCTACGGTGACGAGCAGGGCACCGAACGCCTGATCCCGTTCGACATCATTCCGCGCAGCATCAAGGCCAGCGAATGGCAGGTCATCGAGCGTGGCTGCATCCAGCGGGTGCAGGCACTGAACATGTTCCTGGCCGATATCTACCATGAACAGCGCATCCTCAAGGCCGGCATCATCCCGGCCGAGCAGGTGCTGGCCAACGAGGGCTACCAGGTGGCCATGCGTGGCCTGGGGCTGCACCGGGGCCTCTATGCGCATATCGCGGGGGTGGACCTGGTGCGCGATGGCGACGGCAGCTACTACGTGCTCGAGGACAACCTGCGCACCCCCAGCGGCGTGAGCTACATGCTCGAAGACCGCAAGATGATGATGCGCCTGTTCCCCGAGCTGTTCGCCGCCCAGCGCATCGCGCCCATCGACCATTACCCCAACCTGCTGCTCGACACGCTCAGGAGCGCCAGCCCGCTGGACAACCCCACGGTGGTGGTGCTGACCCCGGGGCGCTTCAACAGCGCGTACTTCGAGCATGCGTTCCTGGCCCGCGAAATGGGGGTGGAACTGGTGGAAGGCGCCGACCTGTTCGTGCGTGACGACCGCGTGTTCATGCGCACCACCTGCGGCCCGCAGCCGGTGGACGTGATCTACCGCCGGCTGGATGACGCCTTCCTCGACCCGCTGACCTTCAACCCCGAGTCGATGCTCGGGGTGCCCGGCCTGATTGCCGCCTACCGCCTGGGCAACGTGGTGCTGGCCAATGCGGTCGGCACCGGGGTGGCGGACGACAAGTCGATCTACCCCTACGTGGGCGAGATGATCCGCTTCTACCTGGACGAAGCGCCGATTCTGAAGAACGTGCCCACCTGGCAGTGCCGCAAGCCGGCCGAGCTGTCCCATGTGCTGGCCAACCTGGAGCACCTGGTGGTCAAGGAAACCCAGGGCTCCGGGGGCTACGGCATGCTGGTGGGGCCGGCGTCGACGGCAGCGCAGATCGAAGCATTCCGCCTGCGCCTCAAGGCCCGGCCGCAGGACTACATCGCCCAGCCCACCTTGTGCCTGTCCACCTGCCCGACCTTTGTCGAAAGCGGCATTGCCCCGCGCCATATCGACCTGCGCCCGTTCGTGCTGTCGGGCAGCCAGACCCGCCTGGTGCCCGGCGGCCTCACGCGGGTGGCGCTGCGCGAAGGCTCGCTGGTGGTCAACTCGTCGCAGGGCGGCGGTACCAAGGACACCTGGGTGGTGGAGGACTGAACCATGCTTTCAAGAACCGCTGCAGACCTCTACTGGATGTCGCGTTACCTGGAGCGCGCGGAAAACCTCGCGCGCATGCTCGAAGTGAGCTATTCGCTGTCGCTGATGCCCCAGGCCGGGCGCAGCGACGGCCACGCGGAGCTGGCCATGTCGCTGCTGGCGGCCGGCACGCTGGAAGACTACAAGGCCCGCCACGGCGCGCTCGACACCGAGCACATGCTGCACTTCTTTGCCCTGGACGAGGCCAACCCCGGCAGCATCTACTGCTGCCTGCGTGCGGCGCGCAGCAATGCCCACGCCGTGCGCGGGCGCATCACCGCCGACATGTGGGAGAACATCAATGCCACCTGGCTGGAGATGCGCGCCATTGCCGGCAACGGCCTGGGCCGCTACGGCATCAGCCAGTTCTGCGAATGGGTGCGGGAGCGTTCGCACCTGTTTCGCGGGGCCACCTCGGGCACCATCATGCGCAACGAGGCCTATGGCTTCATTCGCCTGGGCACCTTCATCGAACGTGCCGACAACACCTTGCGCCTGCTGGATGCGCGCTACGAGATGTTTGGCGAGGAGTCGGAGGAGGTCAGCGACAAGTCGGCCCGTGGCTACTACCAGTGGAGCGCCTTGCTGCGCGCCCTGTCGTCGTTCGAGGCTTTCAACGAGATCTACCGCAACGCACCGAACGCCGAGCAGGTTTCGGAAATGCTGCTGTTGCGCGCCGAGGTGCCGCGCTCGCTGCATGCCTGCATCCAGGAGCTGGACCTTGAACTGTCCAACCTGCCCGGCATCAACGGCCGCCCGGCGCAGCGCCTGGCCGCCGGCCTCAACGCTCGCCTGCGCTACACCGGCATCGACGAGATCCTCGATGCAGGCCTGCACGCCTGGCTGATCGAGTTCATCGATCAGGTACGCGACCTGGGCCAGGCCATTCACGACGCCTACCTGGAGGTGGTATGAAACTGTCCATTCGCCACGACACCACCTACAGCTATGCCAACGAGGTGTGCACCAGCATCCAGTTCCTGCGCCTCACGCCCCAGGACAGCGAGCGCCAGCGGGTCATCGACTGGCAGGTGGACATGCCGCGCAAGGTGCGCAGCCAGCTCGACCCCTATGGCAACGTGCTGCATGTACTGACCCTGGACGAGCCCCACGGCGAGATCGTGCTGTGCGCCCACGGCCAGGTGGAGATCGACCCCACCCGCGAGGTGGAGCCGGACCTGCAGTCGCCGCTGCCGTTTCTGCGCAGCAGCCCGCTGACCGCCGCCGACGAGGCGCTGCTGACGTTTGCCGCGCAGCATTGCGGCGAGCGGCGCGACAGGGCGGCGCTGATCGAGCTGATGAATGCGCTGGCCGAGCACATGCCCTACAGCCCCGGCGCGACCGAGGTGGGCACTACCGCGGCCGAGTCGTTCGCCAGGCAGGCGGGGGTTTGCCAGGACCATACCCATGCGTTTCTGGCCTGTGTGCGCAGCCTGGGTATCCCGGCGCGCTATGTGTCGGGCTACCTGTGCACCGAGGACGCCACGCACCTGGCCAGCCATGCCTGGGCCGAAGCCTGGCTGGGGGAGGGCTGGTACAGTTTCGATATCACCAATCGGCTGGCCAGGCCCGAGCGCCACCTGAAGCTGGCGGTGGGGCTGGATTACCTGGATGCGTGCCCGGTGCGCGGAATGCGCCGGGGCGGGGGGATGGAGCACATGCTGGCCAAGGTGCAGGTGGAACTGATGGTGCAGGTGCAGTAGCCAGGCGATGCAAGGTGTCGACGCCATCGCGGGTCAAGCCCGCTCCCACAGGTGCCACGGCAATCCTGTGGGAGCGGGCTTGACCCGCGACGAGGCGCTGCAGATCGAGGGTCAGGCGCGCTCGATGGCCAACGCCACACCCTGCCCACCACCGATGCACAGGGTTGCCAGGCCCTTCTTCGCATCACGCTTGATCATCTCGTGCAGCAACGACACCAGCACACGGCAACCCGAGGCACCGATCGGGTGGCCCAGGGCAATCGCGCCGCCGTTGACGTTGACCTTGCTCGCGTCCCAGCCCAGCTCCTGGCCCACCGACAACGCCTGGGCCGCGAAGGCTTCGTTGGCTTCGATCAGGTCCAGCTGATCCAGCGACCAGTCGGCCTTCTGCAGGCAGCGACGGGTCGCGCTGACCGGGCCGATACCCATGATCGCCGGGTCCACGCCCGCATTGGCATAGGCCGCAATGCGCGCCAGTACCGGCAGGCCCAGGGCCTTGGCCTTGGCCGCGCTCATCAGCAGCACCGCCGCTGCGCCGTCGTTGAGGCTCGAGGCGTTGCCCGCCGTCACGCTGCCGTCCTTCTTGAACGCCGGCTTGAGCTTGGCCAGCGACTCGGCGGTGGTGCCGGCGCGGGGCTGTTCGTCGGTGGCGAACACCAGCGGCTCACCCTTGCGCTGCGGGATCTGGATCGGGGTGATCTCGTCGGCAAAGCGGCCGGCCTCGATGGCCGCGCAGGCCTTTTGCTGCGAGGCGGCGGCAAAGGCGTCCTGGGCCTCACGGGTGATGGCGTACTTGTCCACCAGGTTCTCGGCGGTGATGCCCATGTGGTAGTCGTTGAAGGCATCCCACAGGCCGTCGCTGATCATGCTGTCGATCATGCTGGCATGGCCCATGCGCAGGCCGGTGCGCGCGGCAGGCAGCACGTAGGGGGCCAGGCTCATGTTCTCCATACCGCCGGCGATGATCACCTCGGCGTCGCCACAGCGGATCGCCTGGGCGCCCAGGTGCAGGGCCTTGAGGCCCGAGCCGCAGACCTTGTTCAGGGTCAGGGCCGGCACCGCATGGGGCAGGCCGGCCTTGATCGCGGCCTGGCGCGCCGGGTTCTGGCCGCTGCCGGCGGTGAGCACCTGGCCCAGAATCACCTCATCCACTTCGCTGCCGGCCAGCCCGGTCTGCTCCAGCAGGCGGCGGATCACCGCTGCGCCCAGCTCCGGGGCCGGGATGGCGGCCAGCGAACCCTGGAAACTGCCGATGGCGGTACGAGTGGCCGCGACAATGACGACGTCTTGCATGGAATATTCTCCTTGTTAGTGGTCCAGTGGCGTGAGTGTTGCGCCATTACATATATTTGTTAAGTTGATTTTTGAGATGGATTGATCGATAAACCTCAACAATTCCCCGTTTTGCCGGAGTCAGCATGACCGTCAAGCAGCTGCGTGCCTTCTGGGCAGTGGCCCAGAGCCTGAGTTTCGCGGTGGCCTGCGAGCGTCTGCACCTGTCGCAGTCGGCACTGAGCCTGACCATCAAGTCGCTGGAGGAGGGCCTGGGCGGGCGGCTGTTCACGCGCACCACGCGCAACGTCACGCTGACCCCGGAAGGCGAATCGCTGCTGCCCCTGGTGCGCCGCCTGCTTGCCGACTGGGACAACGCCGAGGACGAGATCCGCCAGCGCTTCACCCTGCAGCGCGGGCGCGTGACCATTGCGGCGATGCCGTCGTTCGCAGGCAACCTGCTGCCGCCCATCCTGAAGAACTTTCGCACCCGCTACCCGAACATCGGGGTCACGGTGAACGACGTGATCAACGAACAGGTGCTGGAGATGGTGCGTGACCGCCAGGTGGAGCTGGGGGTGGCGTTCGAACCGTTCGAAGGCTCGTCGCTGGTGTTCTCGCCCCTGTACGTCGACCGGTTCACTGCCGTGGTGCCGCTGGATTCGCCCCTGGCCGCGCTGGATGAAATCGACTGGCAGACCTTGCTGCAGCAGCCGTTCATCACCTTGCAACGGCCCTCGAACGTGCGCGTGATGCTCGAAGAGCACCTCAAGGCGCGCGGCATGAAGCTGGCGGTGGAGTTCGAGAGCCATCAACTGGTGACAGTGGGTCGCATGGTGGCCAGCGGGCTTGGGGTCAGCGCGGTGCCGGCCCTGTGCGCCGGCCAGATGCACGAGCTGGGCGCGCGCTGCATCACCCTGCGCGACCCGGTGGAACGTGCCATCGGGGTGCTGAGCAAGCCGGGCCACGAACTGTCGGCTGCGGCCCAGGCGTTGTTCGACAGCCTGCATGAACAGCAGGCCGAGGCCAGGCGCTAGACGGCGGCGAGCAGGCTGCGCAGGGGCACCTTGTTTTTCATCACCGGCGACTTGATCACGATGTAGCTGAAGTACTTCTCGATGCCGATGTTCTGGTCGAGGATGGTTTCCATCAGCTCCTGGTAATGCTGGATGCTGCTGGTCAGAAAGCGCACCAGGTAGTCATAGCCACCGCTGATCAGGTGGCATTCGAGCACTTCGTCGATGTTGCGGATGCTCGATTCGAATTTCTGAAAGTCGGAGCGTTTGTGGTCGCTCAGTGTGACTTCGGTGAAGATGGTTACCGAGTTGGCGAACTTGGCCAGGTTCAGGTGGGCTTCGTAGCCGCTGATATAGCCTGCCGCCTCGAGTCGCTTGACCCGTTGCAGGCACGGGCTGGGCGACAGCCCCACGGCTTCGGCCAGGCTGACGTTGGTCATGCGGCCGTCTTTCTGCAACTGGACCAGGATGTTGATATCGATCCGATCGAGCTTGGTTGCCGCTTCCATTCCTGACTCCTGAAATGCGGGATGACAAAAAAACACACTTTCACCCACGGGGCCTTCGCTGGCAAGGCCGCTCCCGGCGGGAGCCGGCATTGCCAGCGAAGGTGGCGCCGCAGAGGGGGCGGATTACGCCGTAGCGCGGGTCAACGCCTGGTCGAGCATGCGCAGCGCTTCGGAGATCTGCGCCTCGGTGGTCACCAGCGGTGCCAGGAAGCGCACCACGTTGCGGTACACGCCGCACTTGATCACCAGCAGGCCGGCTTCACGGGCCTGGTCGATGATGGCCTGGGCCAGGTTCGCGTCCGGGGTCTGCGCGGCGTCGTCGGCCACGATCTCGATGGCCTGCATGAAGCCCAGGCCACGCACGTCGCCGATGCACGGGTAGCGGTTCTGCAGGGCCAGCAGGCCTTCACGCAGTTGCACCGCACGCTGCTCGCCCTGGGCCAGCAGGTCTTCTTCCTCGAACAGGTCCATCACCGCCAGTGCAGCCGCGCAGGCCACGGCGTTGCCGCCGTAGGTGCCGCCCAGGCCGCCCGGGGTCGGCGCGTCCATGATCTCGGCACGCCCCACCACACCCGACAGCGGCATGCCGCCGGCCAGGCTCTTGGCCACGGTCACCAGGTCAGGCTGGATGCCCGAGTGCTGGAAGCCGAACGGCTTGCCGGTACGCCCGAAGCCGGCCTGGATCTCGTCCAGGATCAGCACGATGCCGTGGCGCGTGCAGCGTTCGCGCAGGGCACGCAGGAAGGCATCGGGGGCGCGCAGGAAGCCGCCATCGCCTTGCACCGGCTCGATCAGGATGGCCGCCACGCGGTCGGGGGCCACGTCGGTGGCGAACAGGTGGTCGAGTTCGGCCAGGGCGTCGTCACTGCTCACGCCACGGTATTCGTTGGGGTAGGTGGCGTGGTAGATCTCGGCCGGGAACGGGCCGAAGTTCTGCTTGTACGGCTGGCTCATGCCGGTCAGGGTGACGCCCAGCAGGGTGCGCCCGTGGAAGCCGCCGCGAAACGAAATCACCGCCGGGCGGTTGGTGTAGCCACGGGCGATCTTGATGGCGTTCTCCACCGCTTCGGCGCCGGAGGTGAACAGCACGCTCTTGTAGGCTTCGCCGCCACCGACCATGGCGTTCAGGCGCGCTGCCACGTCGATGTACGACGCATAGGCCACCACCTGGAAGCTGGCATGGGAGATCTCGCCCACCTGGCGGCGTACGGCCTCGACCACACGCGGGTGGTTGTGGCCGACGTTGAGCACGCCGATGCCGCCGACGAAGTCCAGGTAGCGCTTGCCGTCCACGTCCCACAGCTCCGAACCCTGGGCGTGGCTGACCACGATCGGGTGGGCGGTGGCGATGCCGCGGGGTACGTGCTGCTCGCGCAGGGCCAGCAGGCGTTGATTTTCAGTCAGTGCAGAATTCATGGTGCAGCTCCATTAACTAACGATGGTGTCAGGGGTTCGGGAACGCAGGTATTCAGTCGAGGCCGCCCATGTGCCAGGCCTTGATTTCGAGGAACTCGTCCAGGCCGTACTTGGAGCCTTCACGGCCGGTACCGGACTGTTTCATGCCGCCGAACGGGGCCACTTCCATGGAGATGATCCCGGTGTTCAGGCCGACCATGCCGAACTCCAGGCGCTCGCCCACACGCCAGGCGCGGCGCATGTCCTGGGTGAAGTAGTAGGCGCCCAGGCCGAACGGGGTAGCGTTGGCGATGGCCAGGGCCTCGGCTTCGTCCTTGAAACGGAACAGCGGGGCCACCGGGCCGAAGGTCTCTTCGGTGGCCAGCAGCATGTCGGTGGTGGCGTCCAGCAGCACGGTCGGCTGCACGAACAGGCCGGTGTCGTCAGGCATGCCGCCAATCGAGATGCTGGCGCCTTTTTCCACCGCATCGCCGATGTGGCTGGCGACTTTTGCGACGGCGGCGGCGTTGATCAGCGGGCCGATGGTCACGTTCTCGCCCAGGCCATCACCCACCTTCAGCTCGGCCACTGCAGCCCGCAGGCGCTCGGCGAAGCGGTCGTAGATGCCGTCCTGCACCAGAATGCGGTTGGCGCACACGCAGGTCTGCCCGGCGTTGCGGAACTTGCTCAGCATCACCCCGGCAATCGCCAGGTCGAGGTCGGCGTCGTCGAACACGATGAACGGCGCGTTGCCACCCAGCTCCAGGCTCAGGCGCTTGAGGGTGTCGGCGCACTGGCTCATCAGCAGCTTGCCGATGCGCGTGGAGCCGGTGAACGACAACTTGCGCACGGCCTGGTTGGCGGTCACTTCGCTGCCGATGCCGGCAGGCAGGCCGGTGAGCACGTTGAACACCCCGGCCGGGATGCCGGCACGATCTGCCAGTACCGCCAGGGCCAGGGCCGACAGCGGGGTCATCTCGGACGGCTTGACCAGCACGGTGCAGCCGGCGGCCAGGGCCGGCGCGCATTTGCGCGTGATCATCGCGTTGGGGAAGTTCCACGGGGTGATGGCCGCCACCACGCCGATCGGCTGCTTGAGCACCAGGATGCGGCGGTCGTTGGTGGGCGCGGGGATGGTGTCGCCGTAGATGCGACGGGCCTCTTCGGCAAACCATTTGACGAAGCTGGCGCCGTAGCCGATTTCGCCGCGCGACTCGCTCAGGGGCTTGCCTTGTTCGGCGGTCATGATCAGCGCCAGGTCTTCCTGGTTTTCCAGGATCAGGCTGTACCAGGCTTCCAGGTGACGTGCGCGGGTGGCGGCGGGGACTTCGCGCCAGCTTTCGAAACGGGCCTGGGCGGCCTCGATGGCGCGTCGCGTCTCGGCGGCGCCGAGGGCCGGGACCCGGGCGATTTCGCTGCCGTCGGCGGGGTTGATCACGGCAATCGTTTCGCCGTTGTCGGCATCGATCCAGCTGCCATTGACGTAAGCGCGTTCGACAAGCAGCGAGGGGTCACGCAGTGTGCTTTTCAACATGGAGAGGGTGCCTTCTACGGGTCCGGTGAATGGCACGATTGTAAGAACAGGCACGCAGTGACCGATGCCGAGATGGCCGCTTGGGCCAGGCATAAATGCCGTATTGAGGGGGTTGGCAGCACACTATGCTGCGGGGGTGGTCGAGGTGTCTCCAGCGCCGGTCAAGCCCGCTCCCGCAAGGCCACTGACGGCCTGCTGGAGCGGGCCTGGCCCGCCACCTGGCGGTACAGGCAGCAGATTGTTTGTCAGGCGTCGTTCTGCAGGCGGTACATCTCGGTCGCCACCTGCAGCTGAAAGCGCGCCTGCGGGTTCTCCATCGACAGCTGCAGCAGCTCTTCGATGCGCTCCACGCGGTAGCGTAATGTGCTGATGTGGATGTCCAGGCAGCGGGCGCTGCTGGCCAGCTGAAAGCCTTCGCTGGCCAGGGTGCACAGGGTTTCCATGAGCATGGCACCGTTCTTGTGCCGGGTCAGCGGGGTCACCAGGCGCTCCAGCAGCATGCGCCGTGCATCGTCGTCGCCCATCAGCGCCCGCGGAAACAGCACTTCGTCAAACCCATGCAGCTTGCCCGGGCGCAGCAGCGGCAGCAGGGTGGCCACATCTCCGGCGCCCTGGGCCATGCCTGCCACGCCCCGGTGCACGCGACTGGCGGCCATGGCGCCGCCGTCCAGTCGAATATGCTTCCAGATCGACTCGGGCACCACATCGGCCGGCACGATCAGGCTGATCTGGTTCAGCGACACCGACAGCAGGGGCGCGATTCCCAGCCCCTGCATGATCTCGGTGATGCGCTCGGCCTGTTCCTTGCGCCGCTGGAAGCCCTCGCGGCTGAGGGGAATCGGCTCGTCCAGCAACACCAGGCACACGCGGTAGTCGCGGGTATGACACCAGCCGGACACCAGCGCACGTTCGATGGCGCGTGGCGTTTCGGGGAACTTGCCTTCCAGTAGCCCTGCCACCAGGGCATGGCCCAGGCGGTTTTCCTGGTCCAGCAATTCGCGTTGATGGGACAGCTGCAGGGCGGCGATCAGCGCAGCATGTTCCACTGCGCGGCAGTGCAGCTCCTCGAAGCTGTCCCGCTGGCCCTTGAGCCACACCACCCCGACCCGCTCGCCCTGCAGGCGGATGGGGCAGCCCAGGCGAAACGTGCCGGCATCGGCGTCCAGCTCCAGCACCTGCGGCCCGACCCCCTGCAGCAGGTTGGCCTGCTCGTTCAGGTGGCGCATCACGGCAAGCTCCACGGCGTCATTGGCCGGCCCGCTGGCCCCCAGCACGCTGCCGGAGCTGGCCACGATCAGCGCCGGCAGTTCCAGGGCGCTGGTGAGTGCGCTGGCCAGGCTCTGCAGGTTGTCGGCCTCGATGGCAGCGCGGGTGAGCATGCGGTGGATAAGGTCGGAGCGACGGATGATGCGGGTCTGGAAGTTGATGATCTGTTCGAGAACCTGCTGGGTGATGTCGCTGAAGGCGACTTCCCAGGGCAGTTCCAGCAAAGGGAAACAGCAGCGGTCGGCCTCTTCGATGGCCGCCTGGGGGAAGTGTTCGTGAAAGTGCGGGACTGCCATCACGACCCCGGCCAGGCCCAGCTCGGCCAGGCGGCGAACCATGTCGCGGCATTTTTGCGGGTCTTGCGGCCAGTTGTAGCCGGTGGTCAGCAGCAGGTCGCCCTTTTTCAGCCAGTTGAAGATGTCGGGGTGATCGACGATATGCACCCACGCCAGGTCGCGGTCCAGGCATTGCCTGCCCGCGACCACTGTGGCCTGGCTGAGGGAGGTCTGTTCCAGGGCGGTGGCGAGTTTCATGTGCAATCCACGATCCAGACACGATAGAGGATCGCAGTCTAGCGGACTGGACATGGCTGCGGGGAGGGCCCTGGACAGGAGAATAGAACCTGTGCGCTGATCATCCATGAGGCGCACAGGGAGGGGAAATCAGGACTTGCTAGCCCAGGCGTTGAACTTCTGTTCAAGCGTTTCTGCGTTCTCGAGCCAGAACTCGACGTTTACCCGCAGTGCATTCTTCTGGTTCTCTGCCGCGGTGGGCAGGTCGTCAGCCAGCGACTTGTCGAGCATTTCGGCGGCCTTGGTGTTGGACGGGCCGTAGGCCATCTGCTCGGTGTAGAGCTTCTGCTGCTCAGGCTGCATGGCGAACTTGATGAAGTCGTAGGCCTTGTCCAGGTTCTTGGTGCCGCGCGGGATGGCCCACTCGTCGAACTGGTACAGGTTCTGGTTCCAGACGATCTTCAGGTTGCTGCCGCTCTGCTGTGCAGCGTGGATGCGGCCGTTGTACGAGGACGCCATCACCACATCGCCAGCCACCAGGTACTGCGGCGGCTGTGCACCGGCTTCCCACCACTGGATGTACGGCTTGATCTCGTCCAGTTTCTTGAAGGCGCGGTCCACACCTTCTTTGGTGCTGAGCAGCTTGTAGACTTCGGCAGGCGGCACGCCGTCGGCCATCAGGGCGAATTCCAGCGAGCCGCGGGCAGATTTGCGCAGGCTGCGCTTGCCCGGGAATTTCTTCACGTCCCAGAAGTCGGCCCAGCCGGTAGGGGCGACTTTCAGTTTGTCGGCGTTGTAGGCCAGCACGTTGGACCACACGAAGATACCGACGCCACAGCCGTCGTCACTCTTGGTGCCTTCGATCCAGTCGCCCGGCGTGCCGAGGCGTTCGTAGTCGAGTTTTTCGAACAGACCTTCTTCACAGCCACGGGCACGGTCGGTGTCTTCGGTATCGAGCACGTCCCAGGTCACGGTCTTGGTGTCGTTCATGGCGATGAGCTTGGAGATTTCACCGTTCCACTCGCCAGCGATCACCTGGGTCTTGGTCTTTTGTTCGTAGGGCTTGTAGAACGCGGTGACCTGCGCGGCCTTGCTCGCGCCACCATAGGAGATCACCGTGAGCTTGCCGGCAAAGGCACTGTTGGCCAGCATCAGGCCACCGAGCACGGTGAGGGTGAAGAGTTTTTTCGACATTCGAACGCTCCAATCAAGACTGTTATTTCGAGTTATGTTTGGCAGTTGCAAGCGGGCGCAAAATAGATGAAAGGTGCTGATTTTTATAGTGGCAAGGTGCCTGCTGTGTTTGAGAGTGAGTTGAGGCTAATGGATAAGCGCTGCCATGGGTATCTATTAAACGCAGGATAAGCCTATTTTTTTATCCTGCGCTTTATAGGAAGGTGCTTCGTACTTTAGTGGCGATCGAACCATACGGTCTGCGCGTTGCAGAACTCGCGAACGCCGAAGTGCGAGAGTTCGCGGCCAAAGCCGCTCTTCTTCACCCCACCGAAGGTCACGCGCGGGTCACTGGCGCTGTAGCCGTTGATGAACACGCCGCCGCACTCCAGTTCGTCGGCCAGTTGTCGGGCCAGTGCCGCATCGCGGGTGTACACGGTCGAGGTCAGGCCGAATTCGCTGTCGTTGGCCAGCTGCAGGGCGTGGCGCGCATCCCGGGCAGTGATGATCGTGGCCACCGGGCCGAACAGCTCCTGGCGGAACGAGGTCATCTGGTCGGTGACGTCGGCCAGTACCGTGGGCGCGTAGTAGTTGCCCGGGCCTTCGACCTTGTGCCCGCCCAGCAGCAGCGTGGCGCCTTCGGCCAGGGTGGCCTGGACCTGCTGGTCGAGCTCGTCGCGCAGGTCATGACGCGCCATCGGCCCCAGGTAGGTGTCGGCCAGCAACGGGTCGCCCATCACCAGCGCGCGGGTTTTCTCGACGAACTTGCGGGTGAATGCCTCGACCACGCCGGCTTCGACGATCAGCCGCTTGGCTGCCGCGCACACCTGGCCGGTGTTCTGGTAGCGGCCGATCACGGCAGCCTGCACGGCGGCATCCAGGTCGGCATCGTTCAACACGATGAACGGGTCGGAGCCGCCCAGTTCCAGTACGCATTTTTTCAGCGCGGCACCGGCCTGGGCACCGATGGCGGCACCGGCACGCACACTGCCGGTAAGGGTCACGGCGACGATGCGCGGGTCGACGATGGCCCTGGATACGCCCTCAGGCGTCACGTTGAGCACCTCGAACACGCCTTCGGGGAATTCGGCCTGCTGGAACGCATCGCGCAGCAGGTAGGCCGAGCCCATCACATTGGGCGCGTGCTTGAGCACGTAGGTGTTGCCGGCGATCAGCGCGGGTACCGCACCGCGCAGCACTTGCCACAGCGGGAAGTTCCACGGCATCACCGCCAGGATCGGGCCCAGTGGGCGGTATTCGATGTGGGCCTTGGCGTCGGGTACCTGGGTTGGCTCGGGGGCCAGCATGGCCGGCCCGTTCTCGGCGTACCACTCGCACAGCTGGGCGCACTTTTCCACTTCGCCGCGGGCCTGGGCCGCAGGCTTGCCCATTTCCAGGGTAATCATCCGCGCCATGGCCTGGGCGTTGTCGCGCAGCACGCCGGCCAGTTTCACCAGCAGGGCCGAGCGGGTGGCCAGCGGGGTACGCCGCCAGCCGGCAAACCCGGCAGCGGCGCGGCCCAGGGCGGCGTCCATCAGTGCGTCGGTTTCATAGGCGTAGTGGCCGATGCGTTCACCGGTGGCCGGGTTGATCGAGAGGGCATGGGTGTGGCTGGTTATGTCGGTCATGGCGGGCGTTCCTGTCAGAAGGGAAACAGGGGCCCAGCGTAATGCCGTGCTAATCTTTCGAAAACTGAATAATAAAAACGGTTTCTTTCACGTTTGGAGAATGTTTTTGGACCTGGTACAGCTTGAGATCTTCACCGCCGTGGCCGAGCACGGCAGCATCAGCGCAGCCGCCCAGCACATCCACCGCGTGCCGTCGAACCTGACCACGCGGATCAAGCAGCTGGAAGCCGACCTGGGGGTGGAGCTGTTCATTCGTGAAAAGCTGCGCCTGCGCCTCTCGCCGGCCGGCTGGACCTTCCTGGAATACGCCAAGCGCATCCTGGCCTTGGTGGAGGAGGCCCGCCTGACCGTGGCGGGGGAGGAACCCCAGGGGGCGTTCTCGCTGGGCTCGCTGGAAAGTACCGCAGCGGTGCGCATCCCCGCGTTGCTGGCGGCCTACAACCAGCAGTACGCCAAGGTCGAGCTGGACCTCTCCACCGGGCCGTCGGGCACCATGATCGAGGGCGTGCTGTCGGGACGCCTGGCGGCGGCCTTCGTCGACGGCCCGGTGCTGCACCCCTCGCTGGAGGGCGTGCCGGTGTTCGAGGAGGAGATGGTCATCATCGCGCCGCTCAACCATGCGCCGATCCACCGTGGCCAGGACGTCAACGGGCAGAGCATCTATGCGTTCCGGGCCAACTGTTCGTACCGCCATCATTTCGGGCGCTGGTTCACCCAGGATGCCGCCGTGCCGGGCAAGATCTTCGAACTGGAGAGCTACCACGGCATGCTCGCCTGCGTGAGCGCAGGGGCGGGGCTGGCGCTGATGCCACGCAGCATGCTCGAGAGCATGCCGGGGTGCGCCACGGTCAGCGTGTGGCCGATGTCGCAACGTTTTCGCTACCTGCGTACCTGGCTGGTATGGCGCAGCGGCACGGTATCGCGCAGCCTGGCGATGTTCGTGAAACTGCTGGAGGAGCGGGGCGCGGTGCTCCAATAGTGCGGCGTGGCGCCACTGCGGTCTGGCGGTTATCGCACTTTTTGCGTTTTTTCGGCTCTATTCATCGCCAGGCCGCGTCGATCCCCGACGCGGCCCGTGAATCCAGACCCCGGTGCCGATGGTTTATCCGCTTTGCGTTCCACCCCAGCGCGTGCTGCGCCGGCTGTTGCTGGCGGGTACGCTGATGGCCTGCGCCGCTGGCTGTACCCAGCAGCAGGGGCGCGATATCGCCACCCAGCTGGGCAACGGCCGGCCCCAGGAACTGTTCCAGACCAGCGTCGATCGCATGGCCACGCTGTCGATGCAGGACAACCTGCAGAGCCTGTACCTGTTGATGAGCAAGCTGTACCTGCGCAACCCCAACCAGTGGCGCGAATCGGGCTTTCTCGATGCTGCCAGTGCCGAGCGGCAGATCCGCCAGGCCATCGAGCAGCGCCAGGCCTTGCCGCAGCTGGGCGAGCGCCGCGACCTGGCGGCACTGAGCTATGCCCTGAGCCCGGAGTTCAGGGGCGATCGCGTTGGCGCGTTCATCTACGCCATCGGCAGCATGCTGGTGACCGCCCATGGCGGGCGTACCGAATTCTTCATCACCGACACCATCGACCCGCAGTTCGTCAGCAACGCAGCGCGCAACATCGAGAAAGCCACCTGGCTGCTGAGCCAGCGCCAGGATGCCAATGGCGTGCTGTTGCTGTTCTCCAACGAAATCTCCGAGGCGGGCAGCAACCTGAGCTTTGCCGTGGAGTTCGGCAAGATCGTCGCGCGCCTGGACCTGCTGACCCAGATGCTCGACGAGCGCTACCGGCGCATCGGCCTGAACTATGCGCAGAGCCTGTTGCTGATGAACTTTCTGCCGGTGCAGTGAGGTGTCTGCCTGGCGCCTTTGGGCGCAGATTCACTGAACCATCGCGGCGTCGCCTGACCTAACGCAATACCATTCGGGAGATGACGCATGCAAAACAACGGTTATATCTGGATCACATTGGCGGTAATCCTGGCCCTGGTGGAACTGTGGGCCATCAAGAGCATCATCGGCAGCAAGAGCAAGGCCGACCGCAAGATGTTGTGGATCGTGCTGGTGGTGTTCGTGCCGCTGGTCGGCCTGATCGTGTGGGGCGTGGCGGGGCCCAAGGCGATCGACAACAACGCGGCCTCTCGCAACGGCTGACTCAACGGCGCAAATTGAGCTTCGGATTGCTGGCTGACATGGCCATTTGACACCCCTCCATTCGCCATCTAGCGTTGAGCGCGAAATTGCGCATTCGCGCAGACCCCACTGGCAAGGAGGCTAGACGGCCATGATCAGCCCGGCATCGATCAAATCCATTCGTGTGCACCCAGGGCTCGGCGTTGCCCGTGTCGGCAACGCCGATGGCGATGAGGAGTACGTACTCGCCGCGCAAGTGCCAGGGGCACTGGCCAGCAGCGCCGACGGGCAATTTCGCGATGCCAGGGGCCAGGTGCGGCGCCAGGCCGTGCGCTTTCGCCTCTATGCCGAACTGCACGACGGCACCGTACAGGAGCTGAGCCTGGACGACGGCGTGCAGATCGAATGGACCGTGGAAGTCGCCAACCTCAAGGCCGGCTGGTACGCCTTCGAAAATGCCATGGACCTGCCCGGCCAGTACGCCATCGCCGAAAAACGACGCAACCCGCACGTGACCGGCGCGCAGCGCCAGGCCCTGGACATCCGCCCCGGCCCCAGGACCATCAGCGGCCGCCGCCAGCAAGGCAAGCCCTTTCATTTCGACACCGGCACCTTCCACGGCAAACCCGTGTACCTAGGCGAACTGCGCACCGACGAGGCCGGGCGCCTGATCGCCCTCGGCGGGCACGGCCACAGCGCACCGCGGGTGGACAAGACCCCACCGACAACCTTCGCCAACAACGACGACTGGCACGACGACGTGTCGGACGGCCCGGTGTACGCACGGGTGACGTTCAACAACGGCCAGCGCCTGGATGCCGAGCCCGGCTACCTGGTGGTGACGCCCCCCAACTACGCGCCAGGGCTGTTCGGCGTGGTCACCATGGAAGAGGTGGTGCGCGACCTGTTCGTGCGCCAGGGTCAGCTGCCGGCCGAGCCGAGCTGTTCGTTCACCCGCGATATCTGGCCGATCTTCGAGCGCATGACCCACATGCAGTGGACCAACCAGGGCCTGTTCATGCTCAGCGGCCACGGTTCGCCACTCGATACCCAGAACCCCGACGTGGTGGCCCGGCTGGCCGACCCCGGTGAGGCCAGTGCGGACTTTCGGCGCAAGGTCTTCGCGCTGTTTCGCGACCCCGCCAGCACCGCCGAGTTCGCACCGGCGCTGTTGCCCGTGTACGGCGACTATTACGGCGACTATGACCTCGACCCCCAGCCGCCATCCGCGGTCGGGCTCGCGGTCACCCCGCTGATGTACCAGGCCTTGAGCCAGTGGGCGCAAGGCGAATTCGTCGCCGACTGGCAGGGCGCGCCGGTGCCGGCAGACTTCGACACGCTCGAACCGCGCGCCCAGGCCCAGGCGCTGGACCGCGCCGGCCTGCATGAATGCCTGGGCGGCCCGTTCCACCCGGGCATCGAACTGACCTGGTTCATGCGCGTGCCCAGCGTGTGGCGCAGCCCTTATCGCCTGGCGGTACTGCCCCAGGGGCAGGCGGTGCGCCAGGATTTCGGGGACGAACTCACGCCACAGGTGTGCCTGGCACCCCAGGGCCCGCTGGACGGCGTGGGCCCGGGTTCGCTGACCCGCGCGCTGGGCGTGCCGTGGCAGACCGACGAGGCCTCGTGCCTGTCGGATGCCGAGTACGAGCCCAGTACCTACCTGTCGTTCCCCAGCTACTGGGGGGCCCGCGTGCCCAACCAGGTACTGAGCAGCGAGGCGTGGGAGCGTGTGGGCGCAAGACGTACCACGCCGGCGCAGCAGCTCAAGCATTTTTCCTACCGCGAGGACTGGCTGCGCGACCTGAAGGGCAGTTACTTCACGCGCATCAACCTGATGGTGAGCCACTGGTGGGAGTTGGGCATTCTGCTGGCCCATGACGCCACCCCCGAGGCGACCGCACTGGGGTTGCCGGCGCGGGCCTGGATCGAAAGCGGGCGGCCCGAGCGGGTCACCGGCTCCAATGCCAAGCTCGACCTGCTGGCGGTGATCGAGGCCCTGGATTCGCCGCCACCGTTGCTGGGCGAGACCGAACTGGAGCCGCCCAGGCAGAAGGTACCGCCACGTCGTCGGCTGCGCAGGGACGAGATTTGAACCCCGTGCACGACGTGCTGGTGGTGGGCGCCGGGCCGGCCGGCACGGCGCTGGCCATCCGCCTGGCGCAGGCCGGGTTGCAGGTGGGGCTGGTGGAGCGTGAACCCGAGGCTGCGCTGCGCCCCGGCGAGTGCCTGTCCCCCGAGGCGTTGCCTGCACTTGCCGCACTGGGGCACGCCGACCTGCTCGACGACAGCACCGTGGCGCGACGCTGCTGCGGCGTGCAGTCGATCTGGCTGACCAGCGAGCCGGTATTGCGCGACTACTTCTGCGAGCGCGCCGCCCATGGCGCGTTCCTGGAACGACGGGTGTTCGACGCCCGGCTGCGGGAAAGGGCGGCGGCGCTTGGGATCACCCGTGAAGACGACGTGCGGGTGACCCATGCCGATTTTGCCGACGACAGCATTACCCTGGGCGGTCGGCGAGGTGAACACCCCTGGCGCGGGCAGGCACGTTTCGTGGTGGATGCCACCGGCAAGGCCAGTTGCATCGCCCGGCTCGGCGGGGCACGACGCCAGCGCCTGAGTCGTCAGGTGGCCGTCGCGGCGCGCCTGCCCCGAGGTGGCTCGGAACTGGCCGACACCGAGTGGCTGCTGATCGAGGCGGATGCCCAGGGCTGGTGGTCTGGGGCCACCACCGCCAGCGGCCAGCGTCCCCTGGTGCGCTTCTTTCCCGGCGGTGACGGTCAGCGCTCCGCGCCGCAGTTGGCCGAGCAACTGCAGCGCACGCGCCTGATGCAGCGCTATGCAGGTGCCGACGAACTGGCCGCAGCGCAGGTTCAGGTGCTGGATGCCGGCTGCAGTGCACTGCAGCGCTGTGCATCGGCGCACTGGCTGGCGGTGGGCGAGGCGGCCATTGCCTTCGACCCGGTGTCGTCCCAGGGGCTGACCCACGCCCTGGGTGCCACCGACCTGGCTGCCCGCGCCATCCTGGCCAGGTTGCAGCAGGGCCGTCTGGACCTGCTGCACCAGTACGACCGGCACACCCGTATCACCCTGGGGCATTCGCTCAAGGGCCTGGCGCGGCACTACGCGCAGTGCCAGCCGTTGATGGCCGCGGGCTGAGGGCAGGGCGCCGGCGTTCCGGATTGCGGAATAAATTCCTCATCTGCAATACTGGCGCCGAATCCCTTCACCGGAACACCCTCTCCATGACGTATCGCCTGCAGGCTGACGCCGTGACGCTTCGCTACGACCAGCGCACGATCTCCACGGACCTTTCGGTGGCTATCACCGAAGGGTCCTTTACCGTCATCGTCGGCCCCAATGCCTGTGGCAAATCCACCTTGCTGCGGGCCTTGTCGCGCCTGCTGGTGCCTTCGAGCGGCACGGTGCTGCTCGATCAGGTCGATATTCACACGCTCGCGGCCAAGGACGTGGCCCGGCGGCTCGGCCTGCTGCCCCAGAGCGCGGTTGCGCCCGACGGCATCACCGTGGCCGACCTGGTGGCCCGCGGGCGCTACCCGCACCAGTCGTTCCTGCGCCAATGGTCGCAGGCCGACGAACAGGCCGTGACCGCAGCCATGCAGGCGGCGCAGGTCAGCGAGCTGTCGGAGCGCCTGCTGCAGGAGTTGTCCGGCGGCCAGCGCCAGCGGGTATGGATCGCCATGGTGCTGGCGCAGCAGACGCCGGTACTGCTGCTCGACGAGCCCACCACCTACCTCGATATCGCGCACCAGATCGAACTGCTGGAGCTGCTGGCCGAGCTCAATCGCCAGGGCCGCACCATCGTTGCGGTGCTGCATGACCTCAACCAGGCGTGCCGCTATGCCTCGCACCTGATCGCCATGAAGGCCGGCGCCATCGTCGCCCAGGGCGACCCGGCGCGCATCTTCACCGAGGCCCTGGTGCAGGAGGTGTTCGGCGTGGCCTCGATGATCATCGCCGACCCGGTCAGCGGCACGCCGCTGCTGGTGCCCTTGTCGCGCGAGCGGGCGGTGGTGTCAGGCGCCTTGCCACGGCAGGCCGCCGGTTGACTGGTTGACCCGGCTGGCCGCCCGGAACAGCGCATCGCGGTCTTCGGGCGTCTTGAGCTGACCCAGGTCGGTCACCGTGGTCACCACACACACGATCTCGCCCTGGGCGTCGAACACCGGCGCGGCCTGCCCGGTGACATTCGACAGCAGGTGGCTGGTCTTCTCGGCCCAGCGGCTGCTGCGCACCTCGTCCAGCACAGCCTTGGCCGGCGCCGTGCCGCGAAAGTGCGCCGGTTGCAGCTTGCGCGCCGCATCGATGGTGGCCTTGGGCAGGAAGGCCTGGAACACCAGCCCGCAGGCGGTGTTGTCGATGGGCAGCACGTCGCCCAGGGCCAGCGGGTTGATCGAGAAGAACGCGCTGCGGTACCAGCGCACCAGCGTCGGGCCACGGTCGGTCCAGATCGCCACGCCGCCGCTGGCCGCATGCTGGTGGGCCAGCGCCTTCATGTGCTGGGCGGCGACCTCCACTGCATCCACCCGCTTGAGCGCACCGATACCGATGCTCAGCGCCGCCGGGCCCAGGTCGTACAGGCTGCTGGCCGGGTCCTGCCTGGCCAGGCCCTCCTTGACCAGACTCTGCAGGTAGCGGTGCGCGGTTGACGCGCCGGTCTGGGTGCGCCGCGCCACTTCCCCCAGGGCCAGTTCGTGCTCGGCGCTGGCCAGCACGTTGAGAAAGCGGGCGGCGATGGCGACGGACTGAATGGTGCCCGAACGTTTTTCGCCCGGCGCGTGCGGGGCGTCATCCGCAGCTGGAATGGTTTTTTTCAACGGGCCTCTCCTCATCGCCGGCTGGCGGCTGGTCCTCATCAGGCATCAAGTGCGCGCCGCTTGTGCGCGGCGTCGGTGCGCATGATACCGACTTTTCCGAGCGCTGGCCGGGCCCCTGGATTTACCACATTGCAGAATCAATTCTCTATTGAGGAATGAAGTGGCCACATGATACCTTTCGCACAAACGATTATGATTATCATTTGGAGCGTATCTTGAAGGCCTATTCACCCCTTGAACTCACCTGCGGTTTCAGCGTGCTGACCCTGGCGACCGTGCTCGGCATGGCGCCTGCGATGGCCGATGATGCCGTTGCTGCCCCGGGCAAAGGCGCAGTCACCTTCGAACCGATCATGATCACCGGGGAAAAGCTCGAGCGTGACCTGAAGAACACCGCCTCCTCGGTGTCGGTCAAGACTGCCCGCGACATCGAGCGCCAGAACACCGGCAACGCCAGCGTGCATGAAGTGCTCAACGACGTGCCCAACGTGATCTACACCGACTCGGTAGGCGCGCCGATCATCCGCGGCCAGGACACCCAGGGCCCGAATAACGGGCAGAACCAGTTCTGGGGCGGCACCGTGCCACGGGCCACCATCAACCTGGACGGCCACTACCTGAACTACAACGAGATGTTCTTCGGCGCCACCTCGGTGTGGGACGTGGACAGCATCGAGGTGTTCCGCGGCCCGCAGACCACCTCGCAAGGCGCCAACGCCATCGGCGGCGCGATCATCGTCAACACCAAGGACCCGACCTTCACCCCCGAGGCCGCCTACCAGGCCGAGATCGGCAACTACAACGCCAAGCGCACCTCCATCGCGCTGTCCGGGCCGCTGATGGGTACCGACCTGGCCGGGCGCCTGGCGGTGGACTACTCGGCGCGCGATACCTTCATCGACTACACCAACCCCAACTTCCAGAAGGGCAAGACCGACCACGACTTCAGCGCGCTCACCACCCGCGCCAAGCTGCTATGGCTGCCCACCGACATCCAGGGGCTGGAGGCCAAGTTCACCTTCTCGCACAACGAGAGCAACCGCCCCACCCAGGAAGCCGCTTCGGCGCCGTACCACAAGCTCGATCACACCACCACGACCATGCCCAGCTGGGAGCAGAGCACCAACACCAGCGTGCTGGACGTGAGCTACGACTTCGACAACGGCCTCAAGCTGATCAACCAGGCGCAGTATTCGTTGTCCAGCGTGCAGCGCTACACCGGCATCCCGGGGCAGGGCGACGCCGACATCAAGCAGAAGAACCTGTCCAACGAAACCCGCCTGGTGTTCGGTGACCAGCACAGCGTGCTCAGCGGCGCCACCGGCCTCTACGTGGCGCGCACCAGGACCGACGAAACCCTCAACCTGGCCGGGCTGTCGGCGTTCGACGACACCAAGGAAAACCTCGGCCTCTTCGGCGAGCTGAACTACCGCCTGAGCGACCTGTGGACCCTGAGCACGGGCCTGCGCTTCCAGCAGGACCGTATCGAGCGCGACGGCAACTCGGTGCTGGCGCCCACTGCGCTGGACTACCAGAAGACCTTCACCGCCGTGCTGCCCAAGGTATCGCTGGCCTACGCCGCGACCCCGGACTGGACCGTGGGCGCGATGGTCAGCCGCGGCTACAACCCGGGCGGTGTCTCGCTCAACCTGTCGACGCGCCAATGGCAGTACTTCAAGGAAGAGTCGGTGTGGAACTACGAGCTGTTCACCCGCGCCAGCCTGCTCGATGACCGCCTGCGCCTGAGCGGCAACCTGTTCTACATGGACATGAAGGATTCGCAGTACAACATTCCGGTGGTGATCTCCACCGGAATCAGCCAGTCCTACACCATCAATGCCGAGAAGGCCCACGCCTACGGCATGGAACTGAGCGCCGACTACCAGCTGCTCGACAGCCTGACCCTCAAGGCCAGCGCCGGCACCCTGCGCACGCGCATCGACCGCATCACCAGCAACGACAGCTACCAGGCCAACGAGTTTGCCAAGTCGCCCGGCTACACCCTGAGCTTCGGGCCCAGCTGGGACGTGACCGACAAGCTCAACCTGTCGGCCCAGGTGCGGCATATCGACGGCTACTACTCCGACACGGCCAACAACTCGTCGTATTCGGTCGACTCCTACACACTGACCGATGCCCGCGCCAGCTACCAGTTCACCCCGGCGGTGGAACTGTACGGCTACGTCAAGAACGTGTTCGACGACCGCTCGGCCACCTACCTGCAGCAGAACCGCGGCATCGGCGGCACCGAGGCGAGCATGACCACGCCACGCATGTTCGGCGTGGGCGTCAAGGGCTCGTTCTGAATCAACCCACTGTCAACGGCGGCCCTGGGGCCGCCGTACTCGATCACTTGCACCCGGAGCTTTGATGACCTCGCCCAAGCGACTCCATATCGGCCTTTCACTGGCCCCCACCTGGCTCAGCGGCGACGCCTGGCGGCGCGCCGACAGCAACGTCGAGGGCCTGTTCACCAGCGCCTTCGCCATCGATCTGGCGCAGCGCGCCGAAGCCGCGCACCTGGACTTCGTGTTCCGCCCCGACGTCAGTTGCCTGCCGGTGGAAATGCTCGAAAGCGGCCCTGGCTTCACCAGCCTCGACCCCACCATCCTGCTGGCAGCCGTGGCCCAGCAGACCTCCCACATCGGCCTGGTGTCGACGGTGTCGACCACCTTCTATCCGCCGTATGTGGTGGCGCGCCAGCTGCAATCGCTGAACTGGATCAGCAACGGGCGCGTGGGCTGGAACATCGTCACCGCCTTGCAGGGGCACGAGAACTTCGGCCTTGAGCAGATGCCCGACGCCGACGAGCGCTATGCGCGGGCGGCCGAGTTCACCGAGCTGGTGCACCAGCTGTGGGGCAGCTTCCCGTTCGAGGCGCTGACCATCGACCGTGCCAATGGCTGCTATGCCGACACCACCCAGGTGCGCCCGGTCAACCATGAGGGCACCTACCTCAAGGTCAAGGGCCCGCTGAACCTGCCAGCCTTCCCCGGCACGCGCATTCCGCTGATCCAGGCCGGTGCCTCGGAGTCGGGGCGGGATTTCGCCGCCTCGGTGGCCGACCTGGTGTTCGCACCCACGCCCGACAAGGAAGCGGCGCTTGAACTGCGCCGTGACCTGGGCCGGCGCGCCGAACGCCATGGCCGCTCGGCGCAGGCGATCCGCCTGCTGCCGGGCCTGAGCCTGTACCTGGCCGACACCCGCGAGCAGGCCCGGGCGGTGTTCATGCAGACCCACGGGCGCATGAACCGCGCGCGCAAGCTGGCCTCGATCAAGGAAATGACCGGGCTGGACCTGGCCGACTGGCCCCTCGACCACCCGGTGACCCGCGCCGACCTGCCGGTGGTTGCGCCGGACGCCTCCAGCCGTACCCACAGCAGCCTGCTGCGCCGGCTGATCGAGCGCGAGTCGCTGAGCATCGACCAACTGCTGCTGCGCCCCGAGGTGATCTCGGCGGCGCACTGGCAGGTGGTCGGCACCGTCGACGAGGCCTTCGAGCAGATCGCGGACTGGGCTGCCAGTGGCGCCATCGACGGCTTCATTGCCGCGCCCGGTGGCTCGGTCGAGTCGCTGAACCTGTTTCTCGACCAGTTGATGCCACGCCTGGTGCAGGCCGGCCTGTTCCGCAAGGGCTACAGCGGCTCGACCTTCGCCCACCACCTTGACGAGCAGGGCTAGACGATGAAAAAGATTGTGGTGGCCGTGCTGGCCATCGTCGCTGTGGCCAGCGTCGCCCTGTGGCTGGCCCGGCAGCCCGCCGAGCTTGCGGACGAGGCGCCGACGGCGTCGGCGCAGGCCTCGCCCAAGCGCATCGTGTCCACCTCGCCGAGCGTGACCGGCATCCTGCTGGCCATGGACGCGCCGTTGGTGGCCAGTGCCGCGACCACGCCCAGCCGCATCTCCGATGCCAAGGGCTTCTTCACCCAGTGGGCCGAGGTGGCCGACCAGCGCGGCGTGCAGGTGCTGTACAAGAACCTGGTGTTCGACCTCGAAGCGGTGGTCGGGCAGGCACCCGACCTGCTGGTGGTGTCGGCCACCGGGGCCGACAGTGTGCTGCCCCACCAGGCCGAGCTGCAGGCCCAGGGTATCGACACGGTGGTGGTCAACTACGCCAACCACAGCTGGCAGGAGCTGGCGCGCCAACTGGGGCAGGCCAGCGGCCTGCAGGCCCAGGCCGAGGCGGCCATCGAGCGCTTCGACGCCTACGCCGCGCAGGTTGCAGCGCGCATCACGCCACCTGCCGGCGCGGTCAGCGTGGTGGGTTACAACCTGGGTGGCAGCTATTCGGTAGCGCGCCTGGACAGCCCCCATGCGCAGCTGCTGGCAGCTCTCGGGTTCGCGGTGGCCGGCTTGCCGCAAGGGTTGCAAGGGCAGGTCAAGCGCAGCTCCGACGTGGACTTCATCTCCCGTGAAAACCTCTCGGCGGCCATCACCGGCGACACGGTGTTCCTGCTGGGCGGCAGCGACGCCGACGTGCAGGCGTTTCTCGCCGACCCGGTGCTGGCCAACCTGCCGGCGGTGGTGCACAAGCGGGTGTATGCACTGGGCCCCAGTTCGTTTCGCATCGACTACTACTCCGGGCGCGAGATGATCGACGCCGTGGCGCGGGCGTACCGCTGAGCCATGGTGCGATCAAGACGTTGTCAGGGCCTGCTGCTGGGGCTGCTGTTGCTGGTCGTGGCGGTGCTGGCGAGCCTGGTGGTGGGGTCGCGCAGCATCGGCGTGGCCCAGGTGTTCGAGGCGCTGTCGGCCTACGACCGGCTCGACGACCAGCACCTGATCGTGCGCGAACTGCGGGTGCCGCGCACGCTGGTGGCGATACTGGCCGGGCTGGCGCTGGGCCTGGCCGGTGCGATCATGCAGGCGGTCACCCGCAATCCGCTGGCCGAACCGGGCCTGCTGGGCATCAACGCCGGGGCCGGGGTAGGGGTGATCGTCGGTGTGGCCGTGCTGGGCCTGAGCAGCATGAGCGGCTACGTGTGGTGCGCCTTCGTCGGCGCCGGGCTGGCCGGGGTGGCCGTGTTCATGCTGGGCCGTGCCCAGGAGACCGGCACCAACCCGGTGCGCCTGGTGCTGGCCGGCGCCGGTCTGTCGGTGATGCTGGCCTCGGTCACCGGCATCATCATCCTCAATGCGCCGGCGCAGGTGTTCGACCAGTTTCGCCACTGGGCATCGGGGTCGCTGGAAAAGAGCGGCTTCGAGGCGGTGGGCGTGCTGGCGATGGCCGTGGTGCCGGGCGCTGTCACGGTGCTGGCGCTGGCCGGCAGCCTCAATGCCATGGCCCTGGGCAAGGACCTGGGCCTGGCGCTGGGGGTGAACGTGCGCCTCACCTGGCTGCTGGCCTGCCTGGCGGTGATGCTGCTGGCCGGCGCTGCCACCGCCGCTGCCGGGCCGATCGGCTTTGTGGGGCTGGTGGCGCCGCACCTGGCGCGCCTGCTGGTGGGCCCGGACTACCGCTGGATCCTGCCGTACTCGGCACTGTTTGCCGGCGTGCTGCTGTTGGGGGCCGATGTGCTGGGCCGGGTCGTGGCGGCGCCGGCGGAAGTGGCGGCGGGTATCGTCGCGCTGCTGATCGGCGGGCCGTTCTTTATCGCGCTGGTGCGCACATTCCGGTTGAGCAAGCTATGAACACTACCGCTACACGGGTCGTCCGCCTGGCCGCCCTGTCGTTTCGCTGGCAGCCACGGGGGGTGCTGGTGTGTGCCGTGCTGGTGCTGCTGGCCCTGGGGCTGGGGGTGCTGCTGCTGGGCATCGGCACCTTGCCGTTGACGCCGGGCCAGGTGCTGGCCAGCCTGCTGGGGGCAGGGCCGAGCCCGACCACCGAGCGCATCGTGCTGCGCGTGCGCCTGCCCCGGGTGCTCACCGCGTTGTGCGTGGGCGCTGCATTGGGCATGGCCGGCTCGATCTTCCAGTCCATCTCGCGCAACGCGCTGGGCTCGCCCGACATCATCGGCTTCACCACCGGGGCGGCGAGCGGGGCGATCGTGCAGATCATCCTGTTCGATGCCGGCCCGCTGGGGGCGTCGCTGGCGGCGGTGTTCGCCGGCGTGGGCACCGCTGCGCTGGTGTTCGTGCTGTCGATGAAGGGCCGCACCACCGGCGGCTATCGCCTGGTGCTGGTGGGCATCGGCGTGGGCGCGATGCTCTCGGGGCTCAACACCGTGCTGCTGGTGATGGGCAACCTCGACCAGGCCATGTCGGCGCAGATCTGGCTGGCCGGCTCGCTCAACACCCGCACCTGGTCGCATGTGCTGCCGGCGGCGCTGGGCCTGCTGCTGGTGGTGCCGGTGGCGGTGTACCACGCACGGCGCCTGAACATCCTCGAACTGGGTGACGACAGCGCCGCCCAGCTGGGTGTGGCGGTGGAGCGTACCCGCTTGCTGATGGTGATGGCGGCGGTGGGCCTGACCGCGATCGCCACCGCGGCGGCCGGCCCGATCAGTTTCATCGCCCTGGCCGCGCCGCAGCTGGCACGGCGCCTGACCACCTCGGCGCAGGTGCCGCTGGTGAGCGCAGCGCTGATGGGGGCGGTACTGCTGTTGGCCGCCGACCTGCTCAGCCAGCGTTTTGTGGCCAACCTCAACCTGCCCATCGGGCTGACCACCGGCCTGCTGGGCGGGGTGTACCTGCTGTGGGTGCTGGCGCGCAATCGGCGCGCCTGAAAGGAGGACGACACGTCGCGATTCATCACCTTTACGTAAACGTAACCTTGTGCCACTCTGCCGATCAGGTTGTCGGCGCCTGCGGGTGACGGCCCTGCAAATCTCAAGCACACTCCCTTGAGTTACATTGCCTTAAGTGCACAACGTTCGACGGGCGCTGGAGTAAGCGATGGCACGCACCATTCTAATAAAAAACGCCGCTGACCCTTTGCAGGAGTCACGCCAGGCACGCATGAAACTGGTCCATGACGGGGAGTTGCCGCTGGGCATGTTGCGCGACGAGATCGATGCCTCGTGGCGGCGCAGCCTCGGCCATGGCCTGAGTTGCCTCGAAGGCGAGCGGCACGAGCTGGCCGCCCCGCAGCGCGGTGAGCTCAAGCGCCTGCTGGAAAGCAACCGGCTGCTGATCGACGCCGCCACGCCGGAGCTGGAGTACCTGGTGTCGCGCCAGGGCAAGGGCGGCATCATCATCCTCGGCGACGCCCAGGCCAACGTGCTGGCCATCGAGGGCAACACCGAGCCACTGCGCCAGACCGGGTTGCGCGACCTGCACCCGGGCAGTTGCTGGAGCGAGTCGGTGCGCGGCACCAATGCCATCGGCACCGCCGTGGTGGAAGGGCGCCCCACGCTGATCAACTGCGGCGAACACTACCTGGACCGCCTGAGCCCGTTCTCCTGCACCTCGGTACCGCTGCGCGACCCGCGCGGCGAGATCATCGGGGTGCTCGACCTGACCCGCGAAGGCGTCATGGCCCAGCCCCAGGACAACCTCTCGACGCTGCTGCTGGCGGCCGGCAACATCGAAAGCCGCATGTTCGGCCTGTGCTACCCCGAGCAACTGGTGGTGGCCTTCCACAACCGCCCGCAGTACCTGGGCAGCGCCTGGCACGGCCTGCTTGCCCTGAGCCTGGACGGCGAGGTGCTGGCCGCCAACGACCAGGCCTGCGCCTTGCTGCAGGTATCGCGCGCCGCCCTGGTGGGGCGCAGCTGCAGCGACCTGATCGGCGAACGCTCCAGCGCCTTCATCAGCCGGGTATGGCAGGGCGGCATCAGCAGCGTGCAGACCGCCAAGGGCGAGTTCTACTTCCGCTCCCAGCACCTGCCGCGCCAGCCCGTGATTGCCGCGACACCTGCACCCGCTGCCCCGGTGGCCGCGCAGAAGAGCGTCGACCTCGAGGCCCTGGCCGGGCGCGACAGCAGCCTTGCGCGCACCTTGCGCATGGCCCTGCAGGGCCTGAAGAACGAACTGCCGGTGCTGCTGCTGGGCGAAACGGGCACCGGCAAGGAAGTGGTGGCGCGCGCCCTGCACCAGGCCAGCCCGCGTGCCGGCAAGCCGTTCGTGGCGGTCAACTGTGCGGCCATACCCGAGGGGCTGATCGAGTCCGAACTGTTCGGCTACCGCGAAGGTGCCTTCACCGGCTCGCGCCGTGGCGGCATGGTCGGGCGCCTGATGCAGGCCCACGGCGGCACCCTGTTTCTCGACGAGGTGGGTGACATGCCGCTGGCCCTGCAGGCACGCCTGCTGCGGGTATTGCAGGAGCGCCGGGTGGCGCCGCTGGGCGCCGGCGAAGAGCAGGACATCGACGTGGCGGTGATCTGCGCCACCCACCGCGACCTCAAGCGCCACGTGCTCGAGCAGCAGTTTCGCGAAGACCTCTACTACCGCATCAACGGCGTGAGCCTGCGCCTGCCGGCACTGCGCGAGCGCGACGACCTGGGCGCCCTGATCGACAGCCTGCTGCACAAGTTCGGCGCCCACGGCGTGCGCCTGAGCAAGGAGCTGGCCGCGTTGCTGAACAACTACGACTGGCCCGGCAACATCCGCCAGCTGGAGATGGTGCTGCGCTCGGCGGTGGCCATGCGCGAGCCGGGTGAGCCACTGCTGGGCCTGGAACACCTGACCGACTGCCTGCTTGAAGACCTCAGGGGCAGCACCCAGCAGCCGGGCAGCATCCGCGAAAACGAGGAGGAGCTGATCCGTGGCGCCCTGGCGCGTCATCACGGCAACATCACCGCGGCAGCCGATGCCCTGGGCATCAGCCGCGCCACGCTGTACCGCAAGATCAAGCAGCTGCGCAGTTGAACCGCCTGGGTCGAGTGCTGCTGCGCCTGGTCAATACCGACCCGGTGGGTGGACCTCGGCATTGCAGGCGGCGGGCCAGGTAGTGGTCTCAGCTGTCTCAGAGTTAGACAGTCATCGCGAAATTGCACGTCCGGGCACCGCTTGAATCAATCTTGTTTATCAGGAATGTCTGATAACTAACTGTTAAACAAAGATTTGTTTTTGTTGGCATGCACTCTGCTTGGTGTGAATCAGATGTGCCCTACAGCCCCTCGCCGGGCGCGGACGATTTATAAAAACAATACCGTGGAGGCCCGACCTTGAAGACAACACGACTCCGGCATTCCCTGACTGCCGGCACGCTGGCCATGCTGGCCTGTGCTGTTCTGCCCCCCGCCGTGGCCGAAGATGGCAAGGCGATTCTCAATGCCAAGTGCATGGCCTGCCATACCCCTGAGGGCAACGATGCCCTGAGCCGCATCAGCTACCAGCACAAGGGGCAACCATGAATCAACCGAGCTATACCCAGGGGCGTCAGGACAAGGACCTGCTCGCCATGACCATCGGCGCGGCGTTCGACGCCACCGCGGCCAGGTTCGCCGCGCGTGAAGCGCTGGTGGTGCGCCACCAGGGCCTGCGCTACAGCTGGCAGCAACTGGCCGAGGAGGTCGAGCGCCACGCCCGGGCCTTGCTGGCCCTGGGGCTGCAGCGCGGCGATCGCCTGGGCATCTGGGCGCCCAACTGCGCGCAGTGGTGCATCACCCAGTTCGCCAGCGCCAAGGTCGGCGTGATCCTGGTCAACATCAACCCGGCCTATCGCAGCAGCGAGCTGGAATACGCGCTCAAGCAGTCCGGCTGCAACTGGGTTATCTGCGCCGACGCGTTCAAGACCAGCGACTACCACGCGATGCTCCTCGGCCTGGTGCCGGAGCTGGCCAGCGTCGCCCCCGGCAGCCTGAACTGCCAGCGCCTGCCGGCCCTGCGCGGCGTGGTGAGCCTGGCCGAGCAACCACCCCCAGGCTTTCTGCCCTGGGCGGGCCTGCAAGGCATGGCCGAGGCGGTGACCGTGCAGGCCCTGGCCGAGCGCCAGGCCGGCCTGCACTGGCACGACCCGATCAATATCCAGTACACCTCCGGCACCACGGGTTTTCCCAAGGGGGCAACCCTCAGCCACCACAACATCCTCAACAACGGCTACATGGTCGGCGAGAGCCTGGGCCTGACCGAGCACGACCGGCTGGTGATCCCGGTGCCGCTGTACCACTGCTTCGGCATGGTCATGGGCAACCTGGGCTGCCTGACCCATGGCTCGACCATGATCTACCCCGGGGATGCCTTCGACCCGCTGAGCACCCTGCGCGCCGTTGCCGAGGAGCGCGCCACCGCGCTCTACGGTGTGCCGACCATGTTCATCGCCGAACTGGACCACCCGCAGCGGCATGAATTCGACCTGTCGAGCCTGCGCACCGGGATCATGGCCGGCGCTACCTGCCCGATCGAGGTGATGCGCCGGGTGATCGACGAGATGCACATGAGCGAGGTGCAGATCGCCTATGGCATGACCGAGACCAGCCCGGTGTCGCTGCAGACCGCCGCCGAGGACGACCTGGAGCTGCGCGTCACCTCCGTGGGGCGTACCCAGCCGCGCCTGGAGAGCAAGCTGGTGGACAGCGACGGGCTCACGGTACCCCGCGGGCAGATCGGCGAGCTGTGCACCCGTGGCTACAGTGTCATGCTCGGCTACTGGGAAAACCCCGAGGCCACCACCGCGAGCATCGACCACGAGGGCTGGATGCACACCGGCGACCTGGCGGTGATGGACGAGCAGGGCTATGTGCGCATCGTCGGGCGCAGCAAGGACATGATCATTCGCGGGGGCGAGAACATCTACCCGCGGGAGCTGGAGGAGTTCTTCTTCACCCACCCGGCCATCGCCGACGTGCAGGTGATCGGCATTCCGTGCAGCCGTTATGGCGAGGAGATCGTGGCCTGGGTCAAGTTCCACCCCGGACACAGTGCCAGCGAAGACGAACTGCGCGAATGGGCCAGGGCGCAGATCGCCCACTTCAAGGTGCCGCGGCACTTTCGCCTGGTGGACGAGTTCCCCATGACGGTCACCGGCAAGGTGCAGAAGTTTCGCATGCGCGAGATCAGCATCGAGGAACTGACCCTGGCCAGGCAAGGCCGGCTGGCGGGCAGGGGATAGGCCTGCGCCGCCGGGTGCGGGCGGTCATGCAGGGCGCATGACCGCCCGGGCGGCACTCAGTGCGTGCCGCGCGGCACGGTCTTGAGCAGGTCCTCGGGGCTGATATGGCCCACGATGTGCTTCACGCTGCCCGGCTGCGGCAGGTCGAGGATGTGCCCCTTCATCTTGCCGATCACGTGCATCTCGCACGGCTTGCAGTCGAACTTCAGGGTCAGTACCTCGTCACCGTGAATCAGCTGCATGGGCGCAACCTTGGTGCGCACGCCGGTGACGCCCTTGGCCTGTTTGGGGCACAGGTTGAACGAGAAGCGCAGGCAGTGCTTGGTGATCATCACCGGCACTTCGCCGGGCTCTTCGTGGGCCTCGTAGGCCGCATCGATCAGCTTGACCCCGTGGCGGTGGTAGAAGTCGCGGGCCTTCTGGTTGTACACGTTGGCCAGGAACGACAGGTGCGACTCGGGGTATACCGGCGCCGGCACCGTCTCGGCCTTGCGGCCGCCGCGCGGGTGCGCGGCAACGCGGGCGGCGGTGAGGCTCTCGATCACGTCGCGGCGCAGCGCCTTGAGCTGGGAGTTGGGAATGAAGTACGCCTGCGGCGCATCCAGGCGAATGCCGGTGGCGTGGTACTGGGTGGTGCCCAGCTGGCCGAGCAGGTCGTGCAGTTGCTCCAGCGCCTGCTCCGGCTTGTTGGCCGGGCCGAACGGGCCGGGCAGGGTGGCACTGGCGCTGATGCCTTCCTCGCTGGTGGCGGTCAGCTCAAGGCCGTGTTCACGCAACTGCGCGACCCAGCCCAGGCCGATACGGCGTTCGGCCGACGTCTTCTGCAGCGCCTGCTGCCAGTTGTGGTCCAGGTTGCGGCTCAGCGGATGGTTGGGGCGCAGCTGGTGCAGCCCCTTGGGCATCTCGTTGGGCTCTACGCGGTAGCGGTAGCGCTTTTCGCCGTCTTCGTCGAACTCGCCCCTGGCCTCGGCGATGTTGGCACGAAAGCCGACCACCTCACGCTTGACCAGCACGTTCAGGCCGTCGCCGTTGGACAGCGGTGCATGGGTGACCACCTGCAGGTCGCGCTTGCCGACCTTTTCCACCACACCCACCGGCAGGCCGGTGAAGGTGGGCGAATCGAACGCGCCGATGTCGATCTTGCGCTCGCTCACGAAGTAGTCGGTGCTGCCGCGATGGAAGGTCTTGTCCGGGTCGGGCACGAAGAAGTGCGCGGTATGGCCGCTGGAGGCGCGGGCCAGGTCGGTGCGGTCTTCGAGCACTTCGTCCAGGCGCTGGCGGTAGTAGGCGGTGATGTTCTTCACGTAGCCCATGTCCTTGTAGCGGCCCTCGATCTTGAACGAACGCACGCCAGCCTCTACCAGGGCGCGGATGTTGGCGCTCTGGTTGTTGTCCTTCATCGACAGCAGGTGCTTCTCGTAGGCGATCACGCCGCCTTTTTCGTCCTTGAGGGTGTAGGGCAGGCGACAGGCCTGGGAACAGTCGCCACGGTTGGCACTGCGTCCGGTCTGGGCGTGGGAGATGTTGCACTGCCCGGAGAACGCCACGCACAGCGCGCCATGAATGAAGAACTCGATGGCCGCGTCGGTTTCGTCGGCGATGGCGCGGATTTCCTGCAGGTTCAGCTCGCGGGCCAGCACCAGCTGCGAGAAGCCGGCCTGGTCGAGGAATTTGGCCCGTGCCAGGGTGCGGATGTCGGTCTGGGTGCTGGCGTGCAGCTCGATGGGCGGAATGTCCAGCTCCATCACCCCCAGGTCCTGCACGATCAGCGCGTCGACGCCGGCGTCGTACAGCTGGTGGATCAGCTTGCGCGCCGGCTCCAGCTCGTTGTCGTGCAGGATGGTGTTGATGGTGGTGAACACCCGCGCGTGGTAGCGGTGGGCAAACTCCACCAGCCCGGCGATATCGCTCACCTCGTTGCAGGCGTTGTGGCGGGCACCGAAGCTCGGGCCACCCAGGTACACCGCATCGGCGCCATGCAGGATCGCCTCGCGGGCAATCGCCACGTCGCGGGCGGGGCTGAGCAATTCCAGGTGATGCTTGGGTAGGGACATGTCTTTTTAGTCTGGCTGGTCACGGTAGCCGCGCATTGTAGCCGCGCAACGCGCTGTCGGCACCTTTGCCGACAGGCGTCATGCAGATTGACCAGCCCCCTTCGCCGGTGAGGCCGGCAAAGGGGCGCCAGGGCAGGGGTCAGAAGCGCCCGTCCAGGCCGATGCGGAACATCTCGTTGCGCTCGTCGGTGGCCAGCGCGGTCTTGTACGAGAAGCCCAGGCGCCAGCTCTGGCTGAGGCTGAAGTCCAGGCCCAGGTCCAGGTCGACGAAGTTGCTGTCCATCGGGTCGGGTGACAGGCGATACAGCACGCCGTCGTTGGTCTGGTCGGTGTAGCGCATGCGGTAGTCGTCGCTGTGGCTGAAGTTGTGACCCCACGCCAGCCCGACCCGCGGCGTGAGCACGCCGGCGCCGGTCTGGATGTCGTAGCCGCTGCGCACGCCCAGGAACGAGGTGAAGGTCCGCTGGCGCTGTTGTTCGTACGACAGCCCGTAGATACCGCCGCCCCGTTCGCTGAAGTCGTCCAGCTTGGTGAAGCTGGCGTTCAGCCGTGTGTACGGCGCCAGCGACAGGGCGCCTTCGCGGTACTCGTAGCTGGCGGTCAGCGAGGCGAACAGCTGGTCGGCGTCGCGCGAGCCATGGGCATAGCCGTTGGACGGGTCGGCAGTGACGTAGCGGCGCGAGTCGAAGCGGATGCGGTTGTAGCCCAGCAGTGCATCGATGTAGATCTCCGACAGCGGGTTGACGCTCAGGTACGCCGCCAGGCCCAGGGCGTCGGCCTCGCTGCGGGTGTCCTGCTCGCCGATGTCGGCGCGGTCGTTGCCGTAGCCAAAACCGATGCCCACCACGGCCCTTGGCGACAGGCGATAGTCGACGCCGGCGCTCAGTCCGTAGGTGACGAAGCTGTTGTCCTTGGCGCCGCGTGCGCGGTTGGAACCGGTGTTGATGAAGCCATCGGTCCAGTAGGCCACGGCCTCTTCGACGCACTCGCCGGAGGTGGCGCGGGCGGTGTCGCGCTGTTTGCGACGGGTGTCGTCCGCGTCCTCGTCGTCATTGCCCTTGCCGTTGCCTTCGAGCTCGTCGCGCAGCGCCTTGCCCAGGCTGCCCAGGCCGAGGTTGTCGCGGCCATGTTGAACGTTGGCGTTGAACGCGTTGCGGTCACAGGTAGGGCGGTGCAGTTGCTCCAGGCGCCGGTTGAAGTTGTCCATCTGGGTGCTGGCAAAACGATCCGCTGCGCGCGATTGCGCGTTGAGCAGGCCGATCACTTCGGCGTCCTTGCTGGGGTCGGGACGTGCCTGCACGCTGAAGGTCACGGTGCCGGTCGCGCTGGCACCGCTGGTGCTCTCCAGGCTGAAGGTGACCACTGCTGTGCCGGCAAAGGCAGCGGCAGGCACGAAGCGCAGGTTGAAACCGGACAGGGCGGCACGCGCTGCTCGCGCAGGGGCCATCGATGTCAGGCTGGCATGCCCGGCTGACGCTGGGCTCAACGACAGCACGCGGGCGCGCAGGAACGGCCCTCCGGTGGCCCCACGGGTAAGGTCGACGCTGGCGACAGCACCGGGGCTGAGCGCCTCGCTGGATGACACCACGGTGACCACCTGGGCGGCGATCGCCAGGGTAATGCTGCGGCTGCCGGTGGCGCCGTTGGCGTCGGTGGCGGTAACGGTCAGCGTGGCGTTGGCGGCCTCGGTCGGCGTGCCGCTGATCACCCCGGTCGCCGGGTCGAGCTGCAGGCCATTGGGCAGGCTGCCGGCGCCGATGGCGTAGCTGTACGGCGCCATCCCGCCGCTGGCACCCAGGCCGAAGCTGTAGGCGCTGCCCACGGTGCCTGGCGGCAGTGGGCCGGAGGCCGGGCTCATTACCAGCGTCGGTGGGGTGATGGTGAGGCTCACCGTGGCGGCTGCCGAGGTGCCGCCCGGGCCGGTGGCGGTGTAGGTGAAGCTGTCAATGCCCGAGTAACCGGCAGTCGGGGTGTAGCTGATGCGGGTGCCACTGACCTGCGCAGTACCGTGCTGTGGGTTGCTGGCCACGGCCACGCTGGTGACCGGGGCACTGCCCAGGCTCAGGGTCAGCGGGTTGTTGCTGCTGTTGGCGGCCACACTGGCCGACACGTTGCCGACCACGGGCGCCTGTGCCACGACTGTCAGGCTCAGCGTACGGCTGCCGGTGGCACCGTTGGCATCGGTGGCGGTAACGGTCAGCGTGGCGTTGGCGGCCTCGGTCGGCGTGCCGCTGATCACCCCGGTCGAGGTGTTGAGTGTCAACCCATTGGGCAGACTGCCGCCGATGGCATAGCTGTACGGCGCCATCCCGCCGCTGGCACCCAGGCCGAAGCTGTAGGCGGTGCCCACGGTGCCTGGCGGCAGCGAGCCTGACGCTGGGCTTAGCACCAAGGTTGGCGGGGTAACGGTAACGCTCACCGTGGCAGGTGCCGAGGTGCCGCCCGGGCCGGTGGCGGTGTAGGTGAAGCTGTCAATGCCCGAGTAACCGGCAGTCGGGGTGTAGGTGATGCTGGTGCCACTGACCTGCGCAGTACCGTGTTGTGGGTTGCTGGCCACGGCCACGCTGGTGACCGGGGCACTGCCCAGGCTCAGGGTCAGCGGGTTGTTGCTGCTGTTGGCGGCCACACTGGCCGACACGTTGCCGACCACGGGCGCCTGCGCCACAACTGTCAGGCTCAGCGCCTGGCTTGCCTGGAAATTCTGGCTGTCAGTCACCCTGACGGTAAAGCTGCTGGTGCCGGGTGCGGTTGGCGTACCGGCCAGGCTGCCGGTCGGGGCCAGGGTCATGCCGGACGGCAGGGCGCCCGAAACGATGGTGTAGCTGTACGGCGCGGTGCCGCCACTGGCACTGATGCTGGCCGTGTAGGGCACGTTCTGGGTGGCGTTGGCCAGTGTGGTCGTGCCGATAACCACGGTGGGCGGCGTGATGGCGAGGTTGACGGTGGCAGGCGCCGAAGTCCCCCCCGGGCCGGTGGCGGTATAGGTAAAGCTGTCGACGCCGGCATAGCCTGGGGTCGGGGTATAGGTGAAACCCGTGGCCCCGGTGATGTTGACGGTGCCATGTGCAGGGGGTGTCACCACGGCCAGGCTGGTGGTCGGCCCCCCGCTGAGGCTTGCGCTGATCGTGCTGGCGCCGCTGTTGGCTGCGAGGGTTTGGTTGATATTGGCGGCTACCGGCGCTTGCTGGCCAACCACGAAGGAATAGGGACGCACTCCGGTGAATCTGTTGGTATCACTGGCCCGCACCCCGAAAGTGAACGTACCGGCGGTGGTTGGTGTGCCACTCAGGGTGCCTGTGCTGGTAAGGCTCATTCCTGCAGGCAGCGCGCCGAAGGCGATACCGTAGTCGAAGGGTGCAACCCCACCGCTGGCGCTGATCGACGTGCTGTACCCCGTGCCCACCGTAGCCGCGGGCAAGGTAATCGGCGTGATGTCTATGAAGGGCGTGGCAATGGTGAGGGTATAGGTCTGACTGACGCTGGTGAGGTTGCTGGAGCTGTCGACCGCCGTGACGCTGAAGGTGTAAGTACCGGCTTTGGAGGGGCTTCCGGTCAGGGTACCGGTACTGGAAAGGGCGATTCCGGTCGGTAGGCTGCCACCGTTGATGCTGAAGGTGTAGGGCGCGACACCCCCACTGACGGTGAGCTGTTGGCTGTAGCTGCTGCTGTAAATGGGGGCCGGCAATGTCGCCGGGGTGATGGCCATGCTGCCGGCAACGATGGTCAGTGTATAGCTGCGCGTGCCGGTGTAGCTGAACGCGTCGGTGGCCTTGGCCGTGAAGCTGAAGTTGCCGCTGCTGGTCGGCGTGCCGCTGAGCGTGCCGTTGGATGCCAGGGTCAGGCCGCTGGGCAAGGCTCCAGATGCAAGCGAAAAGGCGTAGGGCGCGTTACCCCCGCTGGCAGCCAGCGAGGTGGTGCTGTAGGCGATACCGGCAGTACCCGCAGGCAGTGATGCAGGGGCGATGCTGATGGTCGGGGAACCGACGGTAACGGTCACGGTCGCCGGGGCAGAGGTGCCTGCACTGTTGGTGGCGGTATAGGTGAAGCTGTCCGTGCCTGCATAACCGACCGTGGGTGTGTAGGTGACGCTGGTGCCGCTGGCCGTTACTGTGCCGTGGCTTGCTGAGGTACTGATGGCCACGCTGCTGGCGACGCCCCCCGAGAGGCTGAGTGTGACAGGGTTCGCGCTGCTGTTGTGGCCGACAGAGGCGCTGACCGGGCCGGCAACCGGCGGTGCAATGTAGGTGAAGGCATTGGTCAACGACGCCGAGCCGGCGGCAGTGGTGACACTCACGTTGACCACGCCGGCGTTGCCGGCCGGGATTGTGGCGGTGATCTGGGTGGGGCTGTTGATGGTCCAGCCGGTTGCCGATACTCCGCCAAAGGTGACGCTGCTGGCGCCGGTCAGGCCGGTGCCCGTGAGGGTCACGCTGGTGCCACCGCCGATGGGGCCTGAGTTGGGGGTGACGGTGTTCAGGGTCGGCACGGCGAGGTAGGTATAGGCATTGACCGAAGTGGCACTGCCCCCCGGCGTGGTGGCCACGACATTGACGGGCCCGGCGGCATGCGCGGGCGCAATGGCGGTGATCGATGTCGAACTGTTGACGGTGAAGCTGCTTGCCGGTGTGCCGCCAAAGGTGAGGCTGGTGGTGCCGGTCAGGCCTGTGCCTGAGATAAACACTTGATTGCCGCCGGTGGTGGCGCCGGAATTGGGCGTAGCGATGGTCAGGGTCGGTACGGCGAGGTAGGTGAAACCATTGGTCAGCGTGCTCGTACCGCTTGCCGTTGTGACCGTCACGTTGACCGGGCCTGCCGTGTAGGCGGGGACGGTGGCGGTTATCGAGGTCGGGGAAACGACGATGATGTTGGTAGCGGGCACACCAGCGAATGTCACGTCGGTGACGCCGACAAAATTGGTGCCGGTCAGGGTCACAGAGGTGCCGCCGATGGCGGGGCCGCTGCCGGGCGATACGGCGGTCAGGGTCAGGGGCGGTGTTGCGCCTGTGACCTTGAGGGTGTAACGGGCCTTGCCCACGACGTCGTTGCTGTCAAGGGCCGAAATCCAGAAATCGTAGTTGCCGATGGCTGTGGGGGTGCCATGCAGGGTGGTGGTCGCACTTCCAGGCGACGTTTCCAGAACCAGACCGGGCGGCAGGCAGTTGGTCGGCATGCTGGTGTCATCCTGGTCACATTCGTACCACTCGAAGATCGGCATGGCGCCGCCGGTGGCGGTGATAGTGAAAGTGTCTATCGGTGTGTTGACCGCCACATCCGGCAGGGCGGTGCCACTGGCGGGGGAAAGGGTCGGGGCGGCACTGGCCTGGCCGCACAGCAGCAGCGAGACGAGCATCAGGCCCAGCAATGCAATGCTGCGGGCCATGCGGTGACGAAGGTCAATCAGGGATCTGTTCATGGGGCTTCCTGCCAGGTAGCGGTATTACTCGCTTGCGGCGCGGGTCAAGAGTCATCGGAACAACCCGTATGCCGTGACTGGCAGTGCGGGTTTTGCAGCGTGGAGGTAACGGCGGCGTGGTCAGGGTTCCATGGGGGCACCCTCGGCACAGGTCTGCGTCAGTGGCCGTTGCATCTGCAGGTACAAGCCCTGCTCGCTAACTACCTCGAAGCCCAGGCGCGCATACAGCCGGCGCGCCGGGTTGAACGGCTCCACACTCAGGGCACAGCGCGTGTGCTGGCCGTCGGCCAGCGCGAGCACCGCAGCCAGCAGGGTGCTGCCCAGCCCCTTGCCCTGCCAGGCAGGCAGCAAGGCGATATCGACCACCCGCACTTCGCTGGCGTCCACCTGCAGGCACAACCTGCCGATCGGTTGCCCCTGGTGCTCCAGCAACAGGAATTCGGCCGAGCGATAGTGCAGGGCGTAGTGGCGTTGCTGCAGCTCGGCTTGGGCGTGCAGAAACGCGACCCGCTGCGCGTCGGTCCACCCTGGTGCGGCACGCACCTCTTCCCAGCGGCGCGTCACGAACAGCGCCCGCAGAAACCCGTCATCCGCCTCGGCCTGCAGGCGCAGGCCGGGAACGAACGACGATGGCAGCAGGCGGGCCAGGCGCTCGAGGCTAGTCATTGCGGATCGGGTACTCCCCTTCGACGCAGATGCAGTACGCCAGCGCCAGGTAGGGTTGCATCAGGTTGCGCTCGATGTTGCCGTTGCCAGTGCCGGCGTCAGTCATGCTGCCTTCGGCCAGCGTCTGCGTGGTGCCCACAGTGTTGTACAGGTTGATGTTGCGTGGCTGGGCCAGGTAGGTGGTGGTGCTCGGGATGTCGACCCTCTGGTCCGGCTCGGTACCATCGCGCGCGGTGAACCCATGGTTGTGTGGCGGGTAGTTCAAGGAATTGAGCGCTACCTTGTCGGCGCCAGCGGTACTGGCGAAGGCTGCGTTTGGCAACCCGGTACCCTGGCCGGCTCCCATCACCACACGACCATTGAGATTGGGCAGCATGAACGTGGTCTTGCCATCGCCGCCGAATCGGTTGCCGATCACCGAAAACAGCACGCTGTACTGCTGGATCAACAACGAACGCCCGTCGCAGGGAAGAAAATTCTGCGGCACGAAACTGTAGGGCAGAAGCCTGATTTCACCATAGAAAGCGTCCATGGAATGCTCTTTCCTTGATTCAGAGAGGGGTGGGCTTACTGCTGCGACGGGTAGATCCCGGCCAGCGCGATGATGTAGTTGAGCGCCATGCTGCCCATCAGGTTGGCATGTGGTTGCCCGCCGCCTGGCGCCACCGACACTGCCGCGGAGTTCAGTGTGACGTTGGGGTTGGTGCCGCCGTTGCTGTACAGCCCCTTGGTCGAGCTTTGCGCGGTGAAGACCCCGAGCGTGCGCGAGGCCGGTGCCTGGGTGTCGACCGGCGAGGCGGCATCGGCCAACTGCGTGCTGGCGTAAAAGGTATGCGAGTGAGCGGGCATGTGTTGCACGCCAATGGTGGTCTGTGCACTGCCCATTGCCTGGCCCAGGTTGCGCTGCGTGAGGCCGGGGCCTGCGCCGGCGCCTACCGGTACCCGGCCGCGCAGGTCGGGCAGGGCGAAGGTGTTGACCCCATCACCGCCATAGGTGGTGCCCAACAGCGTGAACAACACCTGGTTCTGCTGGATCGACAACAGCTGGCCATTGCACAGTGCCCAGTCCTGTGGCTCGTAGTTGCCTGCGAACAGACGGATTTCCCCGATAAAGGCTTCAGACATGGTTCATTCCTTGATGTGAAGGAGCGTGTTCACGGGCGCGGTGGGTAAACGCCAACACTGGCGATGCAGTACTGCAGCACCAGCGAAGGCTGCATGTTGTCCAGGGGCTGTTGGGGTGGCGTGGGCTGAATCGTTGCCGGGTTGAGCGCTTGCTGCTTGCTACTGTCGAACTTGACGTAGGTGCTGCGCGAAGCGACCGGTGGGGTTGCCAGGTTGGCACTGGTGGCCGGGAACGCACCGGCCGGCCCGCTGTTGCCCAGGGCATCGGATACATAGACCTCATGGGTATGCTGGGCGAGTGCGGCGGCGGGCAGTGTTTCTTTCTCGGTGCCGGCTGACTGGCCCTGGGTATGATTGCTCAGGCCGGGGTCAGGGGTGCCGGTGCTGTTCCGGGCCAGCGCGGTGCGCCCGCGCAGGTCAGGCAGGGCAAACAGGTTGTTGCCGGAGCTGCCGAACTGGGTGCCGAGCAAGGAAAACAGTGCAGCGTTGGTTTGGGTGGATAACAGGCGTCCGTCGCACGGCAGCCAACCCTTGGGCACGAAGTTGTACGGGAACAGGCGGATTTCACCCACGAAAGGTTCCATATGAACAAACCTCCATCATGTTTCTCAGGCACCAAAAAAAACCCACTTGCAGGCAAGTGAGTGACAATCACGGCAGAGCTGACTAGCTAGGTAAGGCGGTTATCGATCACGGCTTGTGGCCGTTCCAGCTTCCATCTGCGCTTCTTCATGAGCGTTCCTTCCATGGTTGCGATAACAGGCAGAGGGTCCGGCGAAGCGGCCCTCGGGAGGTGGGTTGATGCTAGGCGAGGTAGTGACGCATTGCCATCACTGAAAATGGGTATTTCGACGATTTTTTTCAAACGATTGTTTGACGCGGGGCGGCTGTCGGTAATCTGGCGCCAGATACGCGTCGCGCCCGGCATTCATGGGCACCTGGCCGTGCCCTGTAGCCAGTGGCTGCGTGCTGTGGAAAGATCCGGGTTCTTTTCCGTGCCGCACTGACGAGCAAGCCATGATCGATTTCCACAATGTCACCGCCTACCAGCAGCACAACCGTGTGCTGGACGGTTTCTCCCTGCACATCGGTGCCGGCGAGAAGGTCGCCATCCTGGGCCCCAACGGGGCCGGCAAAAGCACCCTGCTCAAGCTGATCACCCGCGAGCTGTACCCGGTGGAGCGCGAAGGCAGCCACCTGAAGCTGTTCGGCAGCGACACCGTCAACCTGTGGGCACTGCGCAGTCGCCTGGGGTTCGTGTCCCAGGACCTGCAGGAAGACTACACCCCGCGCACCCAGGCGCTGGATGTGGTGGCGTCGGGCTTTTTCGGCGCCATCGGTGCCCATGGCCATCTGCAGCCCGATGACGAGCAACTGGCGCAGGCGCGTGCGCTGCTGGCCGAGGTGGAAATGGCCGGGTACGAAAGCACCATGTTCCAGCGCCTGTCCACCGGGCAGAAGCGCCGCCTGCTGCTGGCCCGCGCGCTGGTTCACCGGCCCAGTGCGCTGATTCTCGACGAGCCGGCCAACGGCCTGGACATGGGGGCGAGCCTGGGCATGCTGAGGTTGCTGCGCAGCTTCTGCGCCGAGGAGCACGCCATGATCATCACCACCCACCATATCGACGAGATCATCCCGGAGATCGAGCGTGTGGTGCTGCTTAGCCAGGGGCGCATCGTGGCCGACGGGCCCAAGGCCGAGGTGCTGACCAGCGCGGCACTGTCGCAGCTGTACCAGACGCAGCTGCGCATCAGCGAACAGGATGGCTGGTACCGTTGCTGGCACGCCTGAACCGGCCTGCGTGCGGCCGGCTCGGCGGGGTCAGGGCACAGGGTTGATGAACGGGCCGCCGGTGAACTGCACGAACAGCTGGCGGTACTCTTCGTTTTCCGGGTCGATGATCAGTGCCTGACGCAGGAACTCCAGCCCCTCGCGAGCGTTGTCCAGTTGGCAGCTGAGGGCAAAGGCCAGGTACAGGTGATAGGCGTTGAAGAAGTCGAACGACAGCGCCACCTTCACCAGGTGCAGGGCGCCGGTCAGGTCCTGGGCCCGCAGGCGCGTGCCGATCTCGTGATTCAACTGGGCGCCATCCTTGATCATCAGGTTCGCCAGGCCGACCTGCTTGCGCAGTACAACCGTATGGCCGTTGCCGACCTTGGAGTCGGTCTGCTCGACGCTTTCGACCAGCCAGTGCCCCAGCCCGACGTTGTTGATCAGGTTGACGGCCCGCAGCATGCTCTGCAGGGAGAACACCAGGTGATGGCCACGCCACAGGTGCGCGTCGATCGTGCTCATGTCGACGCGCTTTTCGTAGGCGTCGATCATCTGTTCCAGGGTGGTCAGCGCGCGGATACGGTCGGTGGGCTCGGCGTTGCGGTTGGGGAAGATACAGAAGAACACGCCACCGTCCTTCACCACCCGGGATGACTCCACGTAGGCCGCCAGCAGGTTGGGCACATGCTCGATGACGTGGGAAGTGATCAGGTAGTCGAAGGTCTGGTCGGCAAAGGGGATATCCAGGAAGTCGCCCAGCGCGTCGACCCTGGCGGGCTCGGCGTGGTAGTTGGCCTGTTCCTGCTTGTAGTGCGTGTAGTCTTCCAGGTCCTGCGGGTACAGGAATGCCTCGCCATCGCAGGGGGCCAGGTTGATGCAGTCCGGCAGGTAGAACGCATTATGCGCGGCGGCACCGATCTCCAGGCCGCGGCCCTGACAGTATTTGCTGGCCAAGGCCATGCCTTTATGGTTCATCGACGCTTGCTTCCTCTGAAAAAATGCCTTGCGCAGGCTATCGGCAGGGCCGCGCAAGTATTGAGCCGGGTATGCAGCGCTCGCGTTCAAAGACTTCCCGCGCAGCGTGCAATAGAATACCCGGCGGGCGAACCCGGTTGGTTCGTCCAGTGCCGAAGCCTCTTGTGATTCGTGTAGGCATCAGGCTTCTTGCTGAATTGAAAATAGGCCACACATGCCAAGCGTTTCCCCGGAAGTACAAGCCAAAGAATGGCACAGCATGGTTTCCCAGTACCCATGCACGCTGACCCAATCGTTGCAGGGCCTTGTCGAGCGCAACAAGGTCATGCTGGCCGCGCGGTTCTATGAACACATGCTGGCCGACCCCAATGCTTCGCTGATCCTGTCCCACGACGAGGTCAAGAGCCGCCTGGGCAGTTCGATGCAGGCCTGGCTGGTGCGGGTCTATTCGGTGTCGCCCACCGATGACTGCATGCCGCTGGTTGCCCTGCAGAAGCAGGTGGGGGAAGTGCATGCGCGCATCGACGTGCCGCTGCACCTGGTGCTCAGTGGTGCGCGGCACCTGAAGAAGTTGCTGTTCCAGCTGATTCTCGAACAGCAGTGGGCCAGCGAGGCGCAGGCATTGCGCCTGGCCAGCGAAACCATGGACCTGGCCATGGAAATCATGAGCCACGCCTATTCGCGGTCCCATGACCGCAACTCGCGCAACGAGGAAGGCTACCGGCTGTTCTCGGTGCTGCAGAACATCAGCACCGAGCGCGAGCGTCAGCGCGGCGCCTTGCTGGACTGGGAAAACAGCCTGATGTTCGACCTGGCCATGGGCTCCAACGGCGTGAACCTGCCCAGGCTCGCGGCCTCTGATTTCGGCCTGTGGTTCCGTCACAAGGGCGCCTACGCCTTCCAGAACACCAGCGAAAGCGATCAGATCCTGAAGATCATCCGTCACATGGATGACGTGTTGCTGCCCATGTTTCTTGCCTCGATGCACGAGCAGGAGACGCGCATGCGCCTGCTGCGCGACATTCGCGACCAGACCAAGAGCCTGATGTTCAACCTCGACAACCTGTTCAACACTGCCAACGAGCTGGAAAGCGGCCGCGACGTGCTCACACGCATGCTCAACCGCAAGTTCCTGCCGGTGGTGATCGGCAACGAGATCGCCATCGCGCAGAAGACCGGGCAGACGTTTTCGGTGTTCTCGGTGGATATCGACAACTTCAAGTCGATCAACGACAACTTCGGTCACGAAGCCGGCGACGCGATTCTGCAGCAGATCGCCGAGAACCTCAGCAGCCACAGCCGCGCGGGGGACTACGTGTTCCGCATGGGGGGCGAGGAGTTCCTGATGATCCTGGTGGACATCGACAGCGCCAACGCCATGAAGGTGGCGCAGAAGTTGCGGCGCAAGGTCGAAGCGGAAAAGCTGCAACTGACCGAAGGCCGCAGGCACCAGGTCACCGTGAGCATCGGCATGGCCACCTACAACGGCCACCCCGACTACCAGCACCTGCTGCGACAGGCCGACCAGGCCATGTACCAGGCCAAGCAGGGCGGCCGGAACCGGGTGGTGGCGTACGGGGAACTGACCTCGCCGGAGTGACAGACCAAGCCTGATGGAGGCGACGATGCACACGCCAAGGCGCCTATGGCGCAGCGTTATGTGGTTGACAGTGCTGTGGCTGATGGCCAGTGGCGCGCTCGCCGCCGAGCACGGCCACTGCGGGCGCCAGGCCGGCCCGCAGTGCCTGCACAGCTTCGCGTTGCCGGCAGGTGCAGGCCAGATGCATTACTACGCATCGCGCGTGCCAAGGCCCGGCGACCCCCACGGCCCGCAGACGGCACTGCTGATACTGCACGGGCATCCGCGCGATGTCGGGCGCAGCTTCGAGGCCGGCTTGCAGGCGGCACGTGCTGCGGGCCGGTTGCCGCGTACCCTGGTGGTGGCGCCGCTGTATCAGGTGGCGCCGGCGCAGGCCGGGCGTTGCAGCATGCCGGACACGCCCGGCGCTCAACCGGGCGACGCGCTGTGGAGCTGTGCCGGCTGGCTGGCGGGGGCTCCCTCGCTGGGCGCCCATCCGCTTGGCGCCTTTGCGGCACTGGACGCCTTGCTGGGCGAACTGGCCCGGCAGTGGCCGAGCCTGCGCAGTGTGACCCTGGTGGGGTTTTCGGCCGGTGCGCAGATGCTCCAGCACAGCATCGGTTTTGCCGCCGACCCGCCGGCGGGTGTGGCGCTGCGCTATGTGATCGCCGACCCGGGCAGCTGGCTGTACTTCGACCCGGTTCGCCCCGTGCCCCTGCGGGGCGAGCGAACGGTGCCGTGGGAGGTCTGTGGTACGGGGGGCTGCACCTGGCGCTTCGACGTGCCGGCGACGTCTCCGGCCTGTGCCTATGACCACTGGAAGTACGGCACCCAGTCGCTGCCTGGCTATCTGCCGCGTACCGGCGCACAGGCCCGCGCACACTATGCGGCGGCCCAGGTCGATTACCTGGAAGGTGCCCTCGACAGCAGTGCCGACAAGGGCACGTTCTATCCGATTCTCGACAAATCCTGCGCGGCCATGTTGCAGGGGCCTTTCCGATTGCAGCGAGGGCTGGCGTATGCCGCCTATGAACAGGCCGTGCTCAAGCCGCGCACGCCCAGGCGCATGGTCATCGTGCCAGGTTGCGCGCATGACGTGGCCTGTGTACTGGGCGCCGATGCAGCGCGGCCCGTGCTGTTCGCGCCGCCGCCCTGAGCGTGCCGCAGCGCCACGGCAGGTCAGGAAAATAATTCAGGACCAGCCCATTTTTTTTCGCTTGTGCCAGCCCCTTCGTGCCCTAAGACTCGAGCAGGGCGACGACCGCCTGTTCCCGCGTCAGTACCGGGCTTGCGGGTTCGGGGGCGTGCGCCAACAGAATAAAAATCACAAGGTTGGAGGTGCTCGTGAGTGACTACGCTGCTGTGCCAGATGAAAGCGGCCATATCGATGTACCGGGTGGGAAGGTCTGGTACCGGCTCAACCGCTCGGCCAACAGCGGTGCCGTGCCGCTGATCGTGGTGCATGGCGGCCCCGGCAACTCCCATGACTACCTGCTGCCGCTGCTCGAACTGGTGCCTGACCGCAGCGTGGTGCTGTACGACCAGCTCGATTGCGGACGCTCGCAGCGGGTGGGCGACACACGCAACTGGACGCTGGAGCGTTTTACCGACGAGATAGATGCCGTTCGCGAGCACCTGGGCCTGGGCCAGGTGCATCTGTTTGCCAGCTCGTGGGGCTGCAGCATCGCCATCAACTATGCGGCCCGGCAGCCGGCCGGGCTGTGCTCGTTGGCGCTGTCGGGGCCGTTGGTCGATGCCAAGCGCTGGATGGCGGACTGCGAGCGATTGAAGGCGCAGTTGCCCGACCACCTGCAGGCGGTGATGCGCCTGTGCGAGGCGCAGCGCGACTTCACCAGCCCCGAGTACCTGGAGGCGGTCAACGCGTTCTATGTGCGTCACCTGTGCCGCGTGCAGCCCTGGCCGCAGATCGTGGTCGACACGATGGACAATTGCGCGACCGAACTGTACGGCTACATGTGGGGCCCCACCGAGTTCTTCGGCACCGGCACACTGGCGGACCTGGACCTGACCCCGAAGCTGGCGTCGATCGAGGTGCCCACGCTGTTCATGTGCGGGGCCCACGACGAAGGCACCCCCGAATCGGGCCGGGCCTTCGCGGCGATGGTCAGGGGCGCCGAGTTCTGCTGCATACCCGAGGCCTCCCACATGCCGCATATCGAAAACCCCGAACCCTTCTTCAGGCACCTGCGCGCCTTCATTGCCAAGGCGACCCCGCGCACCTGAATGCCGTCGGGTCGATGCACAGCCATGGCGGCACCGCTGGGGATCATTCCGCCGACGACTGATTGCATGCGCAATGGTCGCTTGTTCGCCTGGTGGCCCACTTTGATACTTGCCCCTTGCAGGAAGCAGCCCCGGTACAGCGCACGCAGCCCCTCGCGCGCTGTACCGACCCTTGAAGTCATGGATAAAACTATAAAAAACAAGTCGACCCAGGCCCCTGGCGAAACAGGGGGTTGCGCCTCGACGATCTATTGCTTCGGAGATTGCCCATGTCGATTGCCAATGCGTCAGACACCCCCAGTACACAAGACCCGGAGCAGGCAGGGCTCAAACGGGTACTGAGCTTTTCCGATGTGCTCGCCTACGGCCTGCTGTATTTCGTGCCCATCGCCCCGGTCAGCGTGTTCGGGCTTATCTACAACACCTCCGCCGGCATGGTGGCGCTGGTGTACCTGGTGGCCGCCGTCGCGATGATCTTCAGCGCCATCAGCTACAGCCAGATGGCCAGGAAGATCCCCCTGGCCGGCTCGGTCTATTCCTATGTCACCCACGGCACCAACAGCAGCCTGGGCTTCGTGGCCGGCTGGGCGATTCTGCTCGATTACCTGCTGCTGCCGGCACTGCTGGCGGTGCTGGGGGCGGCGGCGCTGTCGGCGCAGTTCCCGCAGGTGCCGACCACGGTGTGGCTGGTCACCTTCGTTGCGGTGCCCACGGCGGTCAACCTGATGGGCATCGAGATGAATGCCAGGTTGAGCAAGGTGCTGCTGCTGATCCAGCTGGTGGTGCTGTTTCTGTTCGCCGCCTTCGCCACCTCTCGCATCATCGAACTCAAGCCGACCCTGGAGCACTTCATCGCGCCATTCTACAACCGCTCCGACTTTTCCATGGCCATGGTGTTCGCCGCCGTACCGATTGCAGCCCTCAGCTACATCGGATTCGACGCGGTGTCGACCCTGAACGAAGAGGCCAAGGGGGGCGGGGAGACGGTCTCCAGAGCCACGATGATGCTGCTGATGCTGGTCACGGTGCTGTTCGTGGGGCAGGTGTACCTGGCGGCAGTGTTCGTGCCGCTGGGCACGGTGTACCAGGGCGCCGCTGCCGACACCGCGTTCTATACCCTCAGTGCCGAGATCGTCGGGGCCTGGTTTCTGCCGGTGATCACCCTGACCAGCGGCATCATCGCGCTGATGGCCAACACCCTGGTGTCCCAGGCGACCACGGCGCGGGTGCTGTTCAGCATGTCGCGGGACAAGCGCCTGCCCGCGTACCTGAGCCGCATCAGTGCCCGCACCAACGTGCCTGCCAACGCCATCGTCACGGTTGCGCTGGTTTCGTTCGTGGTGGCGTTCGCCGGGGCCGGCTACCTGGATGTGATGGTGACCCTGGTCACGTTCGGCGCGCTGACCGCCTACATCCTGTTGCACGTGTCGGTGATGATCTACTTCAGGAAGATCGGCCAGGCGCAGCTGTTCAGCCATGGGGTGTCCCCGGTGCTGGGCGTGCTGCTGTTGAGCTATGCGCTGTGGAGCACCAACGTGCACGCCAAGGTGCTGGGCGCCGCCTGGATGCTCGGCGGCCTGCTGATTGCCTGGGTGATGCGCCGGCGGGGGGCGCCCTCGCTGACCTGGACGGACTGACTGCACGCTGCTGCCCATGCATCGCCTGGAACAATGCCCGCTCATGCGGGCATTTTTTATTGAAAATAAGTTCAGTAACGGCCTTGATCGTTATTGAAGATATTTTCAGTATCGCCTAGGATTGCCCCAGCCTGACAAGAACAAGACGGGGTATTGCAGTGACACGATTCAAAGACAGGGCCTATTGGCTCGACAAGGCAGCAACGTTGCCGCTGGAGGGCAGGGCATTCATCGACGGGCGCTATGTGGACGCGCAAGACGGGGCGACCTTCTGCACCCGCAGCCCGGTTGACGACGCCGTGCTCGCGGCGGTGGCCCAGTGCGCGAAGGCCGATGTGGACCTGGCCGTGGCTGCTGCGCGGCGCAGCTTCGAGGCCGGCGTGTGGAGCGAGCTGGCGGCCCGCGAGCGCAAGGCGGTGCTGCTAAGGTGGGCCGCACTGCTCGAGGCGCATACCGACGAGCTGGCGCTGCTGGAGACCCTGGACAGCGGCAAGCCGATTGCCGATACCATTGGTGCCGACCTGCCGGGCACGATCTACTGCCTGCGCTGGTTTGCCGAACTGATCGACAAGGTGCACGGCGAGGTGCCGGCCACCGACCCGCAGTTCTTCGGCACCGTGACCCAGCAGCCGCTGGGCGTGGTGGCGGCGGTGGTGCCCTGGAACTACCCGCTGCTGATGGCCGCCTGGAAGTTCGCCCCGGCCCTGGCAGCCGGCAACAGCGTGCTGCTCAAGCCGTCGGAGAAAACCCCGTTGAGCGCCTTGCGCATCGCCGCCCTGGCGATGGAAGCGGGTGTTCCGGCTGGGGTGTTCAACGTGCTCCCCGGTGATGGCGCGGTAGGGCGCGAGCTGAGCCTGCATGGCGACGTCGACTGTATCGCCTTCACCGGCTCCGGCGCGGTGGGGCGGCAGATCGCGCAGAACGCCGCCGCCTCCAATCTCAAGCGTGTATGGCTGGAGCTGGGCGGCAAGTCGGCCAATATCGTCATGGCCGATTGCGCGGATATCACCCAGGCCGCGCAGTCGGCAGCAGCGGCGATCTTCGCCAACATGGGCCAGGTATGCAGCGCCGGGTCGCGTCTGCTGGTGCAGCGCTCGGTGATCGAGCCGCTGCTGCGCGAACTGCTCGTGGCCACCGACAGCTATTACCCGGGGCACCCGCTGGACCCGGCCAGCGTCACGGGTGCGATCATCGACGCGGTGCAGTTCGAGCGCGTCCAGCGCTACATCGAAACAGGCCGGCACGAGGCGCAGTTGCTCAAGGGCGGCCAGGCGCTCTCGCCGGTGGGGGCAGGCGCCTACCTGGAGCCGACGATCTTCCTTGCCCCGGACGCAACCGCGCGTATCGCCAACGAGGAAATCTTCGGCCCGGTGCTGGTGGTGATTCCCTTCGACACCCTCGATGAGGCCATCGCTATCGCCAACCAGACCGAGTTCGGCCTGGCGGCGGCGGTGTGGTCATCCGACCTTGGAACCATTCACCGCGCCACCCGCCAGCTCAGGGCCGACACGGTGTGGGTCAACTGCTATGACGAACTGGTGGACATGAACTTCCCGTTTGGCGGGTTCAAGGAGTCCGGCAATGGCCGGGACAATTCGGCCCATGCGCTGGGCAAGTACACCGAATTGAAATCCACCATCCTGCGCTGCCGTTGAGGTCAACCCCATGCAAAACACGCTTTCAGCCTTGAACCCGCAACAATGGACCGTGCCACTGCCCATCGAGTACGGCCCGGGTGCGCGTCATCACCTGGCCAGGCTGTGCCGGGACTTCAACATCAGCCGACCGATCATCATCACCGATCAGGGCTCGCTGCGCCTGCCCTTCGTGGATGAACTGCAGCGCAGCCTGACCGAGGCGGGGCTTGCCTGCGGCCTGTACGGCGGCATCGAGCCCAACCCCACCGACCAGTCGGTACTGGCCGGTGCCGCAGCCTATCGGGCCTGGGGCGCCGACGGCATCATCGCGCTGGGGGGCGGCAGTGGCCTGGACGGCGGCAAGGCGGTGGCCCTGGTCGCCCGTCAGCAGCGCAGCGAGCTGTGGGCCTTCGACTTCGACAAGCCGGTGCCGGCAGGTTTCAGTGCGGCGGACTTTGCGCCGGTGATCGCGATTCCCACCACCGCCGGCACCGGCGCCGAAACCGAGAGCACCGCGATGCTCACCGACACCGGGCGCGGCATCAAGGGCTGCGTGTGGCACCCACGGGCGCGCCCGGCGGCGGTGATCCTGGACCCGGAGCTGACCCAGAGCCTGCCGGCCAACCTGACCGCATGGACCGGGTGCGATGCGATCATCCATGCCCTGGAAGCCTACTTCGTGCCCAGCTTCAACCCGCTCAGCGATGGCGCCGCGTTGCAGGCATTGACGCTGCTGTGGGGCTCGATCGACACCGCCGTCGAACGCGGTCACGACCTGGAGGCGCGGGGCAACATGCTGATCGGCTCGTGCCTGGCCGGCGTGGCGTTTCTCAAGGGCCTGGGGCTGGTGCACGCACTGAGCCATATGGTGGGCGCCACCTACAACACCCACCATGGGTTGACCAACGCGGTCATCCTGCCGGTGGTGCTGCGCTACAACCAGGCGCAGATCACCCCGCGCCTGATGCCGGTGGCGCAGGCCCTGGGCTTGCCGGACGCCGAGTTCGAGACCTTCTACAACGCCGTGTGCGCCTTGCTCGACCGCCTGGAAATTCCCAGGTCGCTGGCCGAGCTCGGGGTCCGCCAGGCCGATGTAGGCGCCGTGGCACGCAAGGCCATGGGCGACCCGGCGCGGCTGACCAACCCGCGCGACAGCACCCAGGCGCAACTGGAGGCGCTGTTGACCCAGGCGATCAACCACGCCCGGGACTGATGAACCCGCTGTTTTCCGCTTAGCCGTGCAACCAGACCAATAAAAAAAGGTGCAACTGCCATGTCTGCCTCCCACTCGGCGTCCAAGGGACGCCTGAACCTTGAAACACGCTCCATCGATTACGTCCCGCTCGCAGAGCGCCACGGCAAGGCGTGGCACCTGTGGCCCATCTGGTTCTGCGGGGAAGCGCACCTGACCACCCTGGCGGTGGGCATCATCGGGGTCGGCATGGGCGCCAACCTGTTCTGGTCGGCGGTGGCGATCTTCCTGGGCTGCGCCTTCGGCACGCTGTTCATGGCCGGCCATTCCACCCAGGGCCCGCAGATGGGCCTGCCGCAACTGATCCAGTCGCGCCCGCAGTTCGGCTACCTGGGCGCGTTGCTGGTGTATGTGGTGGCCATCGCCACCTACGTGGGCTACAACGCCTTCAACCAGTTGCTGGTGGGCCAGACGCTGCACGAACTGTTCGACGTTCCCGAAAACGGCTCGGCCATCGCCTTCTCGCTGCTGGCGATCGTCATGGCGATTGCCGGCTACAACACCTTCCACAAGGTGCAGCGGCTGCTGGCGTTCGTGCTGATCGCGGTGATGCTGGTGTTCACCGTGGGGCTGTTCTTCTTCGTCAAGCTGCCAGCCGATCAGCTGAGCGTCTCGGACTTCAAGGCAACGCCGTTCCTGGCGCAGTTCTTCGTGGCCGCCGCGTATCAGCTGAGCTGGGCGATCTACGTGTCGGACTACTCGCGCTACCTGCCGGCCAACGTCAGCGTGCGCTCGTCGTTCTGGTGGACCTACATGGGCGCGATGATCGGCGGGGTGTGGATGATGCTGATCGGCGCCCTGGCCGCGGCACTGAGCCCGGGGCAGAACCTGGCCAAGGGCCTGGTGATGCTGGGCAACACACTGTTCGGCGGCTTCGGCGAATGCCTGCTGATCCTGGCGGTGCTGAGCCTGGTGACCAGCGCGGCGCAGAACTTCTACGGCGCCTCGATCACCTTGCTGAGTATCGCCGACACGGTGAAGACCCAGACCTCCACCTTGTTCAAGCGCATCGTCTCGATGTTGCTGGTGGGCGGGACCGCGATCGCCATCGCGATGACCGCCTCGGACAACTTCGTGAAGGACTTCGGCGACTTCCTGGCCATCCTGCTGTACCTGTTCACTCCGTGGACGGCGATCAACCTGGTGGACTTCTACAAGGTACGCCACGGCAAGTTTTCGATTACCGAGATCTTCAAGCCCAACGGGATCTACGGGCGCTGGAACTGGCGCGGCATCGGCGCCTACGTGGCAGGCTTCGTGGCCATGCTGCCGTTCTCCAGCACCGGGCTGTATACCGGCTACGTGACCACGCTGCTCGATGGCGCCGACATCAGCATGCTGGTGGGTCTGGTGGTGTCGGCGCTGGTCTACGGGTGGCTGTGCCGCACCCAGGACATCGCGGCGGAGCTGTCGCGCATCGATGAACTGGACAAGGACCTGGAGCGCGGCCTGAGCGCCAACTGAGCCTGTCGACGATTGCCCCGGCGTGCGCGACGCACGCCGGGGCAATCGCCATTTCCTGTCACTTGCCCGGGCAAAAGTTGCTAAATTGTCGCCTCGCTTGGCGACTGAGATGTAGCCGCTGTCCGGAGACCGGGGCCATGCCCCGCAGTGCACAGGTTGTTGACGTATGAGCAGTGAGCCCGAAGTAACCCAACCCAGGAAGCGTCGAACCCGCATCGACCCCGAGACGCGCCGCAAGGCCATCATCGAGGCGACGATGCAGTGCATCACCCGCTATGGCCACAGTGGCAGTACCCTGGAGCGCATCTGCGCGCAGGCCGGGGTGTCCATCGGGCTGATCGGCCATCACTTTTCCAGCAAGGAAGAGCTGATGCTGTCGACCTACCAGGAACTCACCGACCAGCTGCGCGAAGAAACCCGCAAGTACCTGGCGGTGCAGGGCGGCACCCCCGAGGACCGTCTGCTGGCGATCATCCGCTCCTCGTTTCGCGGGCAGATCTTCAACGAGTTCATCCTCACCACCTGGCTGGGGTTCTGGGGGGCGGCGGTATCGTCGGAGCAGCTGCGCGCCTTGAACAAGAAGCTCTATGCCGACTATCGCAAGGAACTGGAGTCGGTGTTCAAGGCCATCGGCAAGGCACAGGGCACGCAGATAGACGCCAAAAGCGCGGCGTTGACCATCACCGCGCTGATCGACGGCTTCTGGCTGGAATGGGCGCTCGACCACAAGGCCTTCAGTTCGAAGAAGGCCGAGAAGTGCTGCATTGTCACGGCGCAGATGTTCGTCAAGGGCGCCGAACCGCTGCAGCCTTGAACGGCTAGGCGAGAAACTCCGGCTCGGCGGGGGGCGCCTGCGGGGTGTCCTCGCGGATGCTGATGTACAGCGCCGCACCGCACACGCCCACCAGCCCCACGCTGGCGATCACGATCTCGCCCAGCAGCATTCCCACGATCAGCAACAGCAGGCTAAGCCGGCAGAACAGGGTCATGGCTGTCTCCTTGGCAGTTGGATTGTTGTGCGGCCTACCTTATACGTTCGCCGTGGCTGCATGCAGCACCGGCGCGTTGCCATGGCATTGCTTCCCTGTGCTTTGGCCGAATTACCACCTGCGCCCAGGCCGGCCGAGGGCTACTTCGGGGTTGATGGGCAAGACGTGGCCGGGGCGCTAGCCGTGACCGGGCAGTGGCTCAGAAACGCCTGCAGACCTTGCTGATAGTCGTCCGCCGGCATCAGCTCGCTGTGCCTGGCAATCAGGCAGGCCATGCCCTTGGCGCGCATGTCTGCGCTCGCCACGTGGTAGAAATCCGGCGTTTCCAGCAGGTGTACGACTTGCTCCCAGGCCAGGACCGTCTTGCCGCCCCGGGCCTTGTCCAGCGTGAAGCCCTGATCATCGAAGCTCAGCTTGTACGTGTCCTGGGCCGATTTCAGGGGTGCCCGAAGCCTGGCCTCGATCAGGCGCTGGTTGAGCCCGCGTACCGGTGCCCGGGGCTTGGCGTGGTTGGCGGCGATCCGCGCTTGCAGGTGGCCGACCCAGCGCCCGGAAAAGCGCCACCACAGCGGGATGAACACCAGTGCGAACAGCAGCAGGGCGATGGCTTTCTCCGGGGTGATGCGTCGCTCCGGGAGATACACCGCCAGCAGGGCGCCGATCAGGCACAGGGCGAACATCAGCGGGCCGATCAGGCGGCTCTGCCACCTGGCGAAGGTGGCCAGGGCGCGGGCCTGTTGCGCGTCCTGCTTGAGCAGTTCCTGCTTCAGCGCTTCGGCGATCAAGGACTGGAGGTGGTCGGGGGTGATGCGGTAGTGCAGTTCCATGAGGGGGAATCCGAGGTCCGTCGGGGAGGGCGGCAGTCTACCGGCTTGCGCGCTGCAGGGGCGCAGCTCAGGCGGGAAACTGCGCCATGTGCCGCTCCACCCACGCGTACAGCTGCTCGTCGAGCTGCGTGCGCTGCTGGTTGAAGCGGGTTTGGCAGGCGTCGAAGAGCGGGTCATGCTGGATCCGTATGGCCAGCTCGACGTGGTGTTCATCGGCATGGGCCTGGCGCAGGTGCTGCTGGCGCTGATCGGCCTGCTCCAGTGTGTGCGCCAGGGCATCGAGCTGCAGGTGCCTGAGTTGGGCGATGGCCTGGGGCAGGTGAAAGTGCAGGGCACTGTCAAAGCCTTCCCATTGCTCGAAGGCCAGCCATTCGTGGATCACCATGAAGCAGCGCAGCGCCGGGGGCAGTTGATCCAGGCGCTCGAAATCCAGCCAGTACTGGCGGGGCAGCTGTCCGGCGGTTTCGATGGCCTGGGCGATCAGGTCCAGGGCGCGCGGCTTGTCCTGGTGATGGTGGCGCAGAATGCGCTGGGTCAGGGTGAAACGCGCTTCGTCCAGGGCGGTCAAGGCGCGGCTCAGGTCGTAGCCCGCACTGTGCAGGTACTGGCGGGCCTGGTGGTGTGGCAGCCCGGATTTTTCCATCAGCACCTGCAGCAGTTCGGCCTTGTACAGCTCGGCGGCCTGCTGCGGGTTGCCGGCGCAGCGTTGCAGCAGGGCCCGGGCGTGGCGCAGGCCGATGGGCAGGGCGCGGCGCAGTTGCGCAAGGGCCTGGGTGAGTGTCGGGTCCATTGACGGAGGTGCCTCGGTGTCTGCTGGGGAGCGGGTGTGCAAGAATGCCGGCTCATGACTGATGGACACAACCAGAGGCGCAACAACAATGAACCGTCCGCTTTTCGTTTCTCTGGATGGCCCCAAGGGAACCGGCAAGACCACGCTGCTGGAAGCCGTGACCCAGGCACTGCGGGCGGACGGCAGAAAGGTGGTCCGGCTGTCCGAGAAAAACAGCGACCCCGGCCGGGGCGAGACGATGGCGCTCGTCAACGCACTGGTCAGAAACCCCAGCCGGTCGCTGGAGTGGGCGGTTTGCGAACGCCTTGCCGACAGCCGGGCCTGGATTTCCCGGCAGGTGCTGACCAGGCAGCCGCCCAACAGCATCATCCTGATCGACCGCTGGTATCCATCGGATGCGGCGTTTCGCCGGATAGTGCCGTTTGCCGAGATTCTGCGGTTGAACCTCGAGCGCGAGGTGAGTGTGCCGGACCTGCACGTCGGGGTGGTTACCAGCCCGCAGATTTCGTGGGCGAGGGCGGCGGCCAGAACGCGAGGGCTGGGCAGTACCGTGATGTTCAGCCTGGAGGAGCAGGTTGCTGCCACGCAGGCATTCGAGCAGGCGGTTGCGGATAACGGGTGGGTGCTGTGCCGTAATGAAGGCACGGTTGAGGAGGCGGTGAGGCAACTGGTTTGCGAGATCCATGCTGCCAGTCAAAGGATTCACAAGGCGATCGGTTGATCGTCCCATACCCAGAATGTGCCGTTCAGCACCATCCGATTTTCCAGCGCTGGCTATCCCTGAGTTCCTGCCAGTCGAGCAGTTGTTTTCGCCCGCTGTGCACGGCCTGCAGTTCGATCTGCAGGGGTGTGCCGTGCTCATCGCAAATCAACTCGGTGACCAGGAAGTGCTTTTCACGGTTGACCGGCTGGCAGGCGGTCCACTTTGACAGCCCAAGCTTTCGTGGATTGAAACGGTTCATGCGTCCTCCGGCAGTTTCGAGCAGATTGCGAGTTGCCCAAGAGGCTGTCGACTGCTGAAGCAGTGCCTCTCGACCCAAGGTGAACGCTCGATCAACGCGTTCGGGGTCTCGGGACGCTCCACTGTAGCCTCTTTCAACCAGGCTCGCAGTGTGGCGCGGGCTTGGGGGCGGCCTGGCCGTTGACCGCATCGGGCATCGGCGGGTGATCCTGCACGGCCTGCATCAGGTCTTCTGTCAGGCGCAACTCGGCACCGGTAGGCGAAAAGGTTGCCGAGGCCGTGAACGGCGCAGGATTGACCGGTACCGGGCGCTTGCCGCGACGCCAGACGAAAAACGTCACCATGCTCAGGTTGACCACCGCGAAGGCCCAGAACAGCCCGTTTTCGCCCAGCGATGTCATGACCGGCGAGATCATCAGCGGGCTCATGGCAGAGCCCAGCGAGTTGATCAGCAGCAGGCCCTGAATCATGGGTACCAGCGCCTCGGGCGACGCGCGGTCTGCTGCATGGCTGACCGCTACCGGGTAGAGCGCGAACACGCCGCCGCCCAGCAGGAACAGCAGTGCGGCCAGCAGCGTCGCGGACAGCGGCAGCAGTACCACGGCCAGCGACAGCACGCTGCATACCGCCGCCAGCCCGGTCAGTACTTCCAGGCGGTCCCTGCGGTCGGACCAGCGCCCTACGGGATACTGCAGCAGCATTGCCCCGAGAATCGTCCAGGCCATCAGGCTGCCGACTTCGCCGATATCGTGGCCGATACGCTGCAGGTACAGCGGAAGCAACGAATACACGGCGGCAATGGCCACCCCTGAGCCAAAGCAACCCACCAAGCCGGTAGGCGTCACCCCCAGCAGCTGTCGTGGTTTGAGCGGCTCGACCTGGTCGAGCAGCGGCGACACCCGCGGCAGGATCACGATCGGCAGCACCGACAAGGACGCGAGCATGCCGGCGACCATGAATGGCGCCGTGTCGCCCCAACCGGTGATCTCGCCCAGGGTTGCCTGGCCCAGCACGCCAGCGCCGTACAGGGCGATCATGTAGAGCGCTAGCAGGCGCCCGCGGATCTTTGCGTCACCGGCCAGCAGCAGCCAGCTTTCAATGACCAGAAACACGCCGACGGTGGCCCAGCCGTTGATCAGGCGCAGCACGAACCAGCCCCAGGTGTCATAGAACATGCCCTGCAGCAGGATGGTGACGCCAATCAGCGAGGCGAAGCTGCTGTAGGCACGGATATGGCCGATCCGCAGGATCAGCCGGTCGTTGAACAGGGCGCCTAGCGTAAGGCCGATGAAGTAGGCCGAGGCGACGATACCGATCATCGTGGCCGATTCCCCGGCTTCGCCCAGGCGCAACGTGGTCAAGGACGACAAGGCACCATTGCCCAGGGCGATGATGAACAGGCCCAGCAGGGGCGCCAGCGCCATGGCCAGCAAACGCGGAGACATAAAAACCTCGAGTGACCTGCTGCACGGCGCCTTCGGGCAGTACGCGCGATGTATCGAACGGCAGGAAAGGGCCAGCCAGGGCAGGGCGATGCCCCCTGCAGACTGTAGAAAAGGAGGCGAGATTTTAAGCATTGCGCGGCATTTGCCAAGTCACTTTGCTGCGACGTTGGGACGCAGGCGGTGAGGGGGGGAGGAAAGTGCGCAACCTGTTCGCCATTCTGGCGTTATGTCTTAAGATGGCCGGTTGCCGAAAGAACCGTCATGGCAATCGCCATGAAGGGCTTTCATCCTTTGCATATCAAGTGTGGTGAAGATGAACAGGCCTTTCATTTCGCTGTGCCCTGAAATTACCCGGGCACATGCGCTGACGTTGATGGACTGGTTGGAAGACGAACGTGTTACCTGCTATCTGAGTGATTCGCGTGATGTTTCTCGCTCCATCGAACAAGCCATCGATCGGACTCAATTGCCGATCCTGACCCATCTATTCAATCGGGGCGGCCGATTCTTCATGGCCTATGACCGGCATGACGCCCCCGTCGGCTTTGTCCGCCTCGTCAAGACTGGCTCCAACTGCGAGATCGTCCTGGTCATCGGAGACAGCGACAAGTGGGGCCGAAACCTTGGCGCCCGTACGATTCGCGAAGGCATGAAACTGGCCTTCCTCGACATGCGGGCCAAGAAGCTCATCGCCAAGATCCACCCGGACAACACGCGCTCGCTGAAAGCCTTTGTACGCAGCGGCTTTGTGCTGGAGAGCGAAACCCCGACATTGAAGTCATTTGCCATGACGATGGGGCGCTACCTCACGTTCTTGCGCGAAGGTGCCGTGGGTGACTCCACCGGGATCTACATCACAGAAATCGACAAGGCCAGGCTCGAGGGCCTGATCGCGCTAGAGGAAGGCCCGACCGTGGTGGAACTCGAGCATGAGCTCGAGCGGGCCATCGTCGTGAAGCCGCAGCAGGTGGCGCGCAATGTCGTCACGATGAACTCCAGGGCCTTGTTGCAGCTGGACGACGAGGAGATCGAAGTGGCGTTGGTCTACCCCGAAGACGCGGACAGCAGCACCGGCAAGCATTCGGTGTGTTCCGACATCGGCGCCGCGATCCTGGGCTATCAGGAGGGGGACGCCATCGACTGGCGAATCGCTGATCGAACCCGCCGGATCGAGATCCGGAAGGTGCTCTATCAGCCCGAGGCTGCGGGGCATTTCCACCTGTAGCTGCACTTTCAGTGGATGGTGGCTATACAGTGGCTATGCTTGGCGTTTCGCAACCCGGCTCCACGAGCCACCTGATGCTCGATTCCAAGGACGGACCATGCTCGCCCATCGACCGCTATTACACTAGTCGAGATGCCGGGGTGAGTCTTCCCAAACCAGCACTGCAGCTACCCGAGTCAGTGCGTCGGGTAGTGCAGCAGGCACAGCACCGGGGGCGTCAAGGGTGGACCACGGTCTGCCTGGTATTGCTCGATATTGCCTATCATGCCGGGCAGAACTTGGACGTCGAGCTCTTTTCCTTGGCTCAGGCGGTGGCGAACAACCCCGATGATCCAGAGCAGCCACGTGGACTCGCGATCCTATCTGCGCCCTACAGCGATAATGTGGTGGGCTTCTATATTTACCCGAAAGCTCGCAGCAGTAGTTGCCATGAAGACGCGCTGGCGCTCGCTCAAGAAGCTCTGGCCGCATCGGGGAAGGCGCGCTGTGTGGTTGTTGGGCGTATGCTGGAGTCCTGGCAGACGCCCTACGCATTTACCGCGATGGTGGTGGAGGGCTGACGCTCACGAACTCCAGCCAGTAGGACCTGCACCTGCTTTTAATCACTCCCCCGAACGATGGACTGCCAGCTCGTTTCAAGGCAAGCATTGACGGTTTTCGCCAGCAGATAAGCGGAATCGGGCAGAGCACATAAAGCCGTGCCGACCAGTGTCAGCAGAGCAGCGATGATGATGGCTCCGGCCTGACCTGCCAGCGCGCGGGGCAGGGTAATTTCCTCGTGGTAGCGAATGTTGTCGAAGCACAGGCGCATGTGGGTTTTCAGGGAGGCTAGCTGAAATGCCGTACTGGCATGCTCGTCCTGTAATGCGCGCAGGTCCTGACGGAGCGAGGCCAGTTCTCGATGCTCAGGGGTTGCATAGTGCTGCAGGGCAGTGGTGTTGGTGAAGGTGGACGACTTGTTCTCAGCGATCGCTGGCGTTGGCACGAAAGTCGCCCGCATGGCCTGAATTTTTGCCGTGGCGGCCAAGCCGATGATGACCAGCGCCGAAAAAACTGCGAGGAGCAAGCCGAAGACCAGCATATGGTTAGCTTCGGCTAGGCCGAGCAGGACAAAGACTGTGGTCAAAACGAGCATGACCGTGATACCGACCGCAATTTGCATGGACCTTCCCTGTGTAGTAGTGGAGCGCGATATTAAGAGCAGTGGCAACGGAAAATCCAGGGACATGGGTTAGCCGTCCTCGACCTCGTCAGAGCTGTCCTTCTGCGGTGGGGAAGAGGCCAATAACTGACTAGCACGACTGCCCAGTAAGGACCCCGCCTGGAAATAGCCCATCACGGTGCTGACGCTACGGTGCTCGGTCATCGCCATCACCTCGCCCAGAGGCACGCCCTGGCGTCCGGCCTCGGTGACGAAGCCCGAGCGGAGGCTGTGCGCCGCCCAGTCACCGTCGAGGCCTGCCAGTGCCGCGCGACGTTTGACAATGCGCGCGATCTGGTCACCGGACATACCAGCAGCCGCGACCCGCCCCCCTTTGTACAAGCGGCGAAACAACGGACCTTTACTGGCCGGTGCTACAGCGAGCCAGGCGTTCAGCGCTTGAGCCGCCGGTCCCTGCAGCGGCTTTTCCCGCCGCACGCCGCTACTATCGGTTTTGGTTGCCACAAGTGCATATAGCCAGGTGTCGGCGTCCAGACGGCGAAGGTCTTCGATCTGCAAACCCACGATTTCCGAACGGCGCCGGCCACCGCCGCTCCAGGCCAGTAATAGCAGGGCGCGATCGCGCGTACCACGCACGCCGTCAGTGCAGGTGGCAAGCATCGCCTGCAGCGGCTCCAACACCACTGCAGTTTTCTTCCGCACGGATACGCCTTGGCGCGCCTGGGTCTTGCGTGCCTCGCGAAGAAGCGTCTTCACCGCAGGAGCCTCACTTGGGTTATCCCAGCGTCGCAGGCGATGCCATTTAGCCAAAACTGCCAAGCGATGGCTAACTGTGTTGAACGACAGTGGCCCCGGCTTGCCCTTGATCTTGGCTTCCACCAACGCGGCATCGACGGCCGGCGGCAGCAGGTGTGTCCAGTTACCAGAAGTATCGGGCCTGGCCAAATGATCGACGATGAATTGCACGGTGACCTCGGGCGGCAACGCGCCGTCGCCGAGCGAGCGGCGATAACGCAACCGCAGCCAAGCTGACCAGTAGGTAAGGGCGCTCTGGTAGCTGCGCACGGTATTGGCCGCAATGCCTCCCGCGATGAATGCCTCAGCAGCGGCGCGGGTGCTGTCGGCCAACTCTGCTAGGACCAGCGGTTGGGAGGAGGGCATCTGTACCGGCTCTGTCAATTTCATCTCGCTCAACGCTGCAATAGGTTCGGATAATCTTTTATTATCAGACCTAATGCAGCGGAGGGCAGGGCATGGCGGTAGGTGTACCGGAACACGAGGTGTTTGCCGCTGCGGACGCGGTCCTCGCCCGCGGCGAGCGGCCGACGGTGGAGCGGGTGCGTCTGGAGCTCGGCCGCGGCAGCCCGGCGCGGGTCGGCGCCTTGCTCGATCAGTGGTGGGAGCAACTGGCCGTGCGTCTGCGTGGCGAAACCCGCTTGCCCGGCTTGCCGGCGGAAGTGGCGCAGACCTTCGTGGCCGTATGGCAGCAGGCCACCCTGATGGCGCAAGGTGTCGCCGAGCAGGCCCTGGATGCCCAGCGTCAGGTGCTGGCCGAGGAGCGCGAAACGCTGGGGGCGCTGGAAGCCCGCGCCCGGCTGGAGGTGGTCCAGGCACAGCAGCAAACCGCTGAGGCCGTCACCACGCGGCAACGCGTGGAAACCCGGCTGGCCGATCTGGAACAACTGCTGGTTCAGCGCCAGGCGCAAATCGACGACCTGCGCGCGCGACGCGATGAGCTGCAGACGCAGCGTGACGAATCGCAGGCGCAGGTGGCCGAAGTCCGGCAGCAGTTGCACGACAGTCGCGAACAGGCCGAGCAGGCGCGCCTTGAGCAACAGCGCTACACCCGCGATGTCGAAGACCGCGCCTATCGCGAGATTGATCGGGCCCGCGAAGAGAGCAAGGGCCTGAGCGCCCAACTCAAGGACATCCAAGGTCAGTTGCACAGGGTGCAGCAGGCCCTGGCGCTCGCGCAGAAAGCTGTGGCCGAAGCGTGTGAACAGCGCAGCACGGCCCAAGCGCAGAGCGTGGCACTGTCCGAACAGCGGGATCAGGCACGCCTCACCGCACAGCGAGCTGGCGAGCAACACCAGGCATTACAGAGTCGTGTGCAAACCCTGCAGGGCGAGTTAGCCGATGCGCAGCACAGTGCTGTTGCGCAACAGGCGCGTGCCGACACCCTAGAGACGCAACTCACCCAATTGCGGCAGGCATGGCAAACCAAACGTCAGCGCAATCAACCCTAAACGGCGCTTGCCGAATCGAGAAGAACTTGCTCGCGAGCGGTATGCTGCTGTCATTGCAGGTGTCCCCACGATGAAGCAGTAACAGTGTTGCGCTATGAAAGCAACGGGCGAACTGGAGGGCGTGATGTCATTTTGCCGGTTCGGCTCTTCTTAAAACGCCGGGGGCGGTGTAGCATCGGACCCGATGCGGCGCCAGCCGCATGGAGCGAAACAGCAAGGCCTGCATTTCGTCCACCTCGTTGAATAGAACTCCAAGCAGGGATGCAGCAAGATGCCAACAGGCAGACCGATCATAATTGGAGTTAATCCGCGAGAAGCGAATCTCAAGCGCAAAGTGCGAGAGCATTTGCAGCAACTCGGTTTCACAAGAACCCAGGAGGGTGCCCTGTGTCCACCTGGAAAGGGTAAGGAAGCAATTCGTGCCTTGCACGGCGCCCAGCGCGAAGAGCGGCTAAACGCAAGCGATCGCTTTATCGCGCGCAGCAGTGCCAAACTGATGCCATTCTTTGCGAATGGCGGCGAGGTTGTACCCGAAAAGATTTCCCCAGTACTCGAACGCGTGTTGTCCGACACGTGGCAAAGTGAGTTGTTTCGGCTGGCGTCATTGTCGTGGTCCGTCCCGGTGTCTAACGGTTTTGGCAGGCGCCTGCGTTACCTTGTCTGGGACCAGGCGAATGGCAAGCTGATGGGGTTGATTGCCGTAGGTGATCCGGTTTTCAACCTTGGCGTCAGAGACAAATTCATCGGTTGGGACACTGCGGACAGGGCGGCCCGATTGGTCAACTTGATGGATGCCTATGTGCTTGGCGCGGTGCCACCTTACAACGCATTATTAGGCGGTAAGCTGGTTGCTTGCCTGCTCCGCAGTCGGGACATTTATGATGATTTTGCCAGTGCCTACGGCGGCTCTACGGGCATCATCTCGCAGACCGAAAAAAAAGCGCGTTTGCTGGCAGTCGTGACGACCTCGTCGATGGGGCGTTCTGCGGTTTACAACCGATTGAAACTGGATGGCACGGAGTACCTCAAGTCCATTGGCTTTACCGGTGGCTGGGGACATTTCCACATACCCGACTGGCTGTTTATTGAGCTTCGAGACTATCTCCGTGAGCTGGACCATCAGTATGCCGACCAACATGCCTTCGGCCAGGGCCCTAATTGGCGCTTGCGCACCACGCGAGCAGCACTGAAGGCACTGGGTTTCAAGGATGATCTGATGCGCCACGGTATCCAGCGTGAAGTCTTCATCAGCCAACTGGCTGGCAACGCCGCAAAACTCCTACAGGGCGGCAGTGGAAAGCCGGATACCCAATCGCTGTTGTCGGTGGGGGAAATTGGTGAGCTAGCACTGAATCGATGGGTGATTCCCCGTTCAAGGAACAGGCCCGAATTTCGCCATTGGAACTCGACAGATCTCATTGACCTGTACGGCAGCCAGGCGCGGCATTTTTCCGCCCCCAGCCACAGCGTTTTGGGTCGCACTGCATTGTCGCTTTGCGCGGTTTAATGCGAAGGGTATGAGCGATGGATTGCGCCATAGATCCGGTCACAAATAAAACGGTTACCGCCGATATCGCATTACGCACCGTTCGTTATATTTGTTCGTACTGTCGAAAGCGGGTCGGACTTCGTTCGGGGCCATCGCGAAAAAACTACTTTGCCCATTGGCGTGGTGTGTCCTCCAGTTCCTGCGCCTATTTCATGTCGGGATCGTTGAGTCACGTCAGTCAGGACAAGGTTCAACTATCGCCAACGCGACAGATGGACCTGCGCCTGCTGATCAAAAAGGGGCAGAGCGCCGGTGCGTGGTGGCTTGAATTGGTCTTGCCCCCCTGTCGAGCGTGTCATGCCTCCGTCAAGCTCGATGTCGGTGGCAGGGTACAAAAGCTCGATATGCGCGGGATGAGTTCAGGCTTTAGGGTCATGGCCGAGCCCACGAAGAACGACTACCGGATCATTTCCTTCGAAGGGAAACCGGACCCTTCGTTTGTCGCGGGCGTTGCGCGGACGTGTCCGGGTCTACCGGCACTGGGGGCGGCCGCATTCACCGCCATTGGTCGAGGCACTGAAACTGGGTTTCCCCGCGCCCAATCACTGAATCGCGGCGAAACCTACGCCCTGTTATGGGCGGCATCAGAGAACTCGCAATTCCATGAAGAACTTGTGGTGGACTGGCTTAAGCCGCGACAGGGCTGGAATTTGGCTCTGGTCAGCGTGCCAGAAGCCCCCTCAGATGCCTGCATCAGTTGGCTGGAAGCCTTTACCCAACTGAGGGTGATGCCGGCGGCACCTGCGATCACCACCATCTGGCCGTTTCTAAGTCGCAACGCGAGCATCAATACGGTTGAGTACATCGAGTGCGACGCGATCATCCTGGCTGCTCATAGGATGCCAGGTGGGCCGCATGACAGCGGGCCAACCTTACAAGCTGTCAATCAGCATGACCGCATTGCTGCAACAGCCCCTGATCGATCACCCGCGCTCTTCACCATGATACGCGCTGGAAGCGACGAATTCAGGGTCGGCAAGAGCGGCTTCCCGGATGTCGACAAGTTTTATTCAAAGAGCACATCGTTGGGACGAAGCTTTGAACACCCGACGGTGGACCTGCACTTCACTGACGAGCATGGCGAACGTCTCGTTGCCTCATTACACCGTCGGCAAATCCACTCCTATGTAATGGCCGCGCGAGCGCGGGAGCTGCATTTTGACTCCCTCACAATGCCTAGAGGAGCCAAAGGCACGCTGGAAGCTTTCTCAGCCAGTGGGCATAAGGAATACCGCCGACTGGCGTCTAGCGAGGTGTTGGCTAACCACGCACCACAGGCATGCCAATTGCCACCCGCACTCAATAGCCTGCTCCAACAATATCTCGCCGACCCGCAGTTCCAACTTTATTTGGATTTTGGCGGGTTAGGGCGGCTGGCCATCGGTGCCACCCAGCCGTTGACCAACCCCACACCCGTGTTATCGCTCGAGCGGTCCTTGCGCTTACGCCTGCTGAGCTTTCTATCCCAACTACACGTTGCTGGGGTAACCGCACTCTCTGGCAGTGATCAGGCACTGGTCAGCGCGTTTGGCGCTTCTGTGCCCAGGCCGGAATTGCTCCCTCACTACCGTCAACTGGCGGCTGCAGTGCGCGTCTGTGGATTTGACCTTCGATATTCAGGAAATGGGGTCTTGCGATGAGTTATCTGTACAGCCAAGAAGCACGAGAGCGGATTTCGGCGCTCGGAGTCACGATGATTGCCGAGTTCGTCGAAGAGGTACCCCATGCCTTTCGCAAGTCGTTCTTCGACCGTAAAACCGCAATCCCTGGGTTTAGGCGCGGATCCACGCCGGAATTCAAGGAGAAACAACGTCGCTTGATCGGGCACCTGGTGCACCCTCAGCCGGGTCAGAAAGGGGAAGCAGACTGGCAAGCGTTTGCCAGCCTTTGGGTGGCGTGGGCAACGAGCCGGTTGGACAGCGCATTTCCCACTGCAGACAAGACCTCCCCACCGGCCGATACAGGCGCTGATTTTTTCAAACGGTTAGCCGATTTGTACCCGGACGCTTCTCGGGAAACGGTCGAGCGGCTGGCCGCATACAGCTGTTTCGCCGAAGACTCGGCGATGCAGACCGTCCTGAGCAGCTTTCATCCGGCGTCCACCCTAGCCAGGGACCGGATGATCGATGGCTTGCCGGGGCGTTTAGATAAAATCGAAGGTTACTTTGAACTGGCCGAAACAGCGGCTGAAGAGACCGCTGAGCGCATTGACCAACTGGAGGGAAGTGCCGCTGCATCGACCGAAAGGCTTGAGCAACTGGCGGGTAAATTCTCTGATCTTGACCGTGATGTCGAAGCATTGCGTGTTGCATTGCTCAGTGCCACTGACCGCTGGCAGCAACTGAGCGAGCTCGCACAGTCAACGGCCGAGTCGCAGCAAGAGATGTCCGCAGCGTTGGCGCGCTCTGAGCTCCATGACGAGCACATGTCGGCAGCGGTGGACTCCCTCGCAGTTCAAGTCGCCGACCTGGCGGCTGAGCGCCCGCAGCTTTTAGCGCTTGAAGAAGCACTGAGCGCCCTCACTGGGCGAATTCCCGACTGGGAGGTCTCGGCCGTCACCCTAGCGGCGTTGCACGAACGCCTCGACAACCTTGATTTGCGGGCTACCAGTCCCCGTCACGAAACCAGTGGGCACGCACGCATACGCTTGATCGAGAACGAAGCAACCGGTCCGTTTGTTGAGGTCGGTTCTGTCGATGTTGCCTGGGAAGTCATTGCCAACAACCTTCAGGCATGCGGTGTTGTGAAGAACGATGCCAAGCGTTACGCACGGCTTATCCTGGCAGCGGTCATTGCCGGCCAGTTGATCCAGTTCAAAGGGTCAACGGCTGACTTAATGGCCGATGCCGTAGCAGCTGCCGTAGGCGGGGCGATCTTCCATGAGTGGCGGGTTCCCGTCGGGCTTCTGTCGGAGGATGCCGCGACCGACTGCCTCGAGGCCGTGAGCGAGTCGTCTGGATGCCTGTTGCTCAAGGGGGCCAACCGGTCTGCGTTTGAGGTATATGGCAGTGCCATCCGCGATCTTGTGGCGCGTCGCCAGTTCAGCCTGATGGCGGATGCGCGCCTGGTGCTGATTGCGTCATGGACTCAAGGACCTGCGGCATTCCCAGACGGTGGAACGCTGTCCGAGCTCGGGCCCGTGTTTGACACAGATGAATTCGCTATGCGCGGGTTATCCGCCCAGGTGCCGCTGATGCAGTTTGGCCACCTGGCTGCGGATGGCTGGAAAGCCTTGCACGATCCCGAGGAAGGTACGCTATTGGCGTTGCCGAGCTCGTTGAGGGAGCGCCTTAAGCAGGTGGACTTTGTTCCAGGGAATTTGTGGCTACGGGTAGCTGACCGGGCGTACGCCGAACTGCGACTCCTATCACCAGGCCCGGCGGAGCAAGCGCTTCACGCCGTGATGAAGCAGTGGGCACTGCCTTGGGCGCAATCACTTGGGGGGCCGCTCGAGGCACTTAAGGGTAGCGCCGCTGAGCTCCTGAGCGAAATTGATGCGCAGGCTGCCCAAGTGGAGCCTGTGGAGTGAAGTGGCTAGGAAGCCATCTTGATGCCGCTCGGGAAACCCTGGCAGCCGGTTTGGGCTGTACCAGTGACGGTGAAGGGTTAAGGATCGCCGCAGTAGCTGAGTGCCTGCGTGCTGCATCCTATCTGTGCTCTGCACCCCGTACTGATCGGGACGCTTGGATGCCGGCATCCACGCTCAGTTTAACGAGCCTAGTTCGTCGGCGACTGACCCCCCTGTGGCCGGCGCTCGACGACGAGCAAGCAACTGAACCAGGTGTCAAAACGATTCTGGAAGACCTTGGGGAGTTGGGGGATCTGGTCCGACTCGAAGGCGGACGTTGGCTAATCCCTCCGCCTCGGGCGATCAACCTTGGAGGCACGCTGGCCGTGATCACCGGCGGTGGGCCTGCGCAAACCTTTCCCTGGTCCATAACGATGCGCGGTACTGGAAGGCTCAGACTGGCTGAGGTTGATGCCTGCGCAGGACGTATCGACGTCTGGGAGCCACAGGAATGGATCGGCGCGCCGCTCGAAGGATTGCAGGCGTGGTCGACCCAGTTACTGACGAGCGCCAAGGCGCAACTGAAACCTGCGACGAATGCGCTTGCAAACGTTTCAATTCGCGCCAGTGGCAAATGGATGGCACTGCCTGCCTGCGCGACCGCCGAAGGTCTCTTTCTCGCCAGATGCCGTACGGGTCCACGTTTCGAGTACTTCGTGGCCCAGGTGTCGGGCGGGCATCTGCGGCAGATCACCGGAGTGCGACCGGGGCAGGCGAGGCGCTTGCAGTTTTACCTCGACGCACAAGCCGGACATCCCATGATAGTTCGAGCGTATGTGTCGCCAACACAGGTTCGGCTACGCCTGCACCGTTACTTGCCGCGGGAGGAAACACGCGCGCTGCTGCTGGGCTGGCAAATGCCGTCGCCTGGCGGCACAGGGGCGATTGATTATTCGATACCGCGTGAGATGTTTCCGCTCGTGCGCCAAGCACTTGCCGGGCTACACGTGGACGTGACTGAACGCCAGATTGCAGAGGGAAGACCGTAATGGGAGGAATTTCGATGAATGAAGCATCGGGTGTTCACGAGACAGCGAAAAGTTTGGCCGAAAGCCTTCGACAGTACATCGAAGCGCAATACCATATTCGTGATGAAGGGCTCGTCCGAGAGCGTCATGCTCTGCTGCTGCGCCCTGAAACTATTGTCCAGACGCCCTATGTGGAAGCGACGGCAGTCTACAAAGTAGGCGATCCGTTCGCGCAACTCGCCATTCCGAAGATTGCCTCCGATACGCTCACCCAGTTGTCGCACATGGGACTCGGGCTATACCCGCGTCCCTACGAGCACCAATCGCAAGCGCTTACTGCGTTTTTAGGTGCCGAGACTGCGGACCTGGTGGTTGCAACGGGTACCGGCTCCGGCAAAACCGAAAGTTTCCTTATGCCGATCATTGGTCAATTGGCGATCGAGGGGCAGGAGCGGCCTCAGTCAGCGCAGTTGCCGGGTTGCCGGGCCCTGTTGCTCTACCCCATGAACGCCTTGGTCAATGATCAATTGGCGCGGATCCGTCGCCTCATTGGCAATACTGAAGCTTCGTCGATATTGACGCAAAACCGTTCACAGCCGATCCGTTTCGGTAGCTATACCGGGCGCACTCCATACCCGGGTGAGCGCTCCAAAAAGCGCGACGAGCGCTTTATCGAGCCATTGTTTGAAGAGTTCTATAACAAAGTGGCCGTGAAGCCTGCAGTGAAAGACGAACTGGTCAGGATCGGACGTTGGCCGAGCAAGGATCTGGAGGGGTTTTATGGCGCCACGGCCATTGAGACCAAAACCTACTCCTCAGGCAAGAAGAAGGGCGAGAATTTCACCAAAAAGCATTGGAACGGCCGACTTCAGACTCAGTCAACTGACCGCGAGATGATGACGCGCCATGAAATGCAGGCGCGCTGTCCCGAGCTGTTGATCACTAACTACTCCATGCTCGAATACATGCTCATGCGACCGATTGAGCGCGATATATTCGATCAGACGAAGGCTTGGCTCAAAGCGGACCCGCGCAACGAGTTTATCCTGGTTCTGGACGAGGCCCATATGTACAGGGGGGCCGGTGGAGCCGAGGTGGCTCTGTTGATCCGGCGCCTCTGCGCGCGACTCGACATTCCCCGAGAACGCATGCGCTGCATCATGACCAGTGCGAGTCTGGGCCCTGCAGAGACCGCCGCAGTCGATGGCGAGCGTTTTGCGCGGGATTTGACGGGGCTGGCCGACACATCGCCGAGACGCGTCAGGGTGATCCAGGGAACTCCAGAGCAACGTTGTGTAGCACAGGCAGCGCCAGTGGCACAGCTCGAAGCATTGGCCGATTTCAATCTGGCCGATTTTCAACGCTCGGCCGAGGACCTACACGCAGCGACTGAAGCGGCAGCGCAGTTCGCCCATCGGCTTGGCTGGAGCCAACCGCCGCACGGGGATCATGCTGCGTTTCGCAACTGGTTGTTCGAGCATCTCACGGGGTTTGAACCGCTGGAGAACTTGATCACCGCAGTATCGGGCCGTGCGGTTAGACTAGACGATCTGAGTCATCAGCTGTTTGGCGAACACCCCTCGGTCGATGCGGAAAAAGCCACCGACGCGCTCTTGGCACTGGGTAGCTACGCGCAGCGGAGCACGGATGGCCGCGTGTTGCTGCCGACACGCCTGCACCTCTTCCATCGCGGATTGCCAGGCTTGTTCGCGTGCGTGAATCCTGCCTGCTCCCAGCGCTTAGGTCATCATGACGGGCCCACCATCTTGGGCCGTCTGCATACCAAACCGTCAACCCAGTGTGGCTGCGAGGCCAACGGCCGCGTGTATGAACTGCTCACGCATCGTGACTGTGGAGCCGCTTTTCTACGTGGCTTCGTAAACGAGGATCAGGACTTCGTTTGGCACCAGCCCAGCGGCCCGTTGTCCGACGGCGCGGTTGCAACGCTGATGCCGATCGAGTTGTGCGTCGAGGACGCCACCCATCCTCGCAGTCGACATATCGAGAAGTGGCTACATATGGCCAGTGGCAAACTCTTAACTGAACAACCGAGCGACGAAACCGGGTTCCGCAGGGTCCGAGTGCCGGACAAGGCAGCAGAAGCTGGCAATCTGACTTTCGATCACTGCCCGGTCTGTACCCGTAAGATCAAAACTGCCAAAGATGCGCCATCAAAAATCATGGATCATCTTACCAAGGGTGAGGCGCCGTTCACTGCGCTCGTCCGGACGCAAATGGCGAAACAACCCGCCAGTCGAGCCAAAGATAAACGGCACCCGAACGCCGGTCGCAAGGTGCTGATTTTCTCAGATGGTCGGCAAAAGGCCGCTCGGCTAGCACGTGATATCCCACGTGATATCGAACTCGACGTGTTTCGACAGGCTGTCGCATTGGCTTGTCACAAGCTCAAGGGTTTAGGAAAGGCCGCCAAACCTACGGGCTTACTCTACCTAGCCTTCCTCTCCGTGTTGACCGACCACGACCTACCGATATTCGATGGCGGAGATTCGAGAAGAGTCGAGAATGCACGCAAATTGTTTGATGACAATTATGATTCCGACCTCGCCGAAGCCATTGGAGAAAGCTTTACGCCACAGGAGCTACCGGCGCGCTACCAGATTGCCCTTCTGAAACTTCTTTGTGGCAACTATTACTCACTGACGGGGACCATGGTTGGCTTCGTAGAGCCAACCGCCCAGAAATTGCGAAAGCTTATCCAGCACTTGTCGACGGCCGGGGTCGTGATCAGCGATGGGAATCTCCGTGAATTGGCGGTAGGGTGGATTGACTCCATGTTGCAGGAGTATGCCTTCGACAAATCCATTGAACCGGTCTACCGCTGGAAAGCAGCTGGTTATGCCAACTCGGCTTGGGGCAGCAACGGTCAGTTCGGAAAACCTCTGAAGGAGAGCCTGGCCGCCCATTTCGGCTGGTCAAGTGAGACTGTGCAGCGGGTTGAAGCGATCTTCAGAGATCAATTGGCGGAAGAATGCGAAGGTGCCTGGTTCCTGGTGCCTGACTCTTTAGCTGTTGTTGTCGACTTAGCCCACTGTTGGGCGCAATGCGCTGACTGCACTGCGCTGATGCCCTTCGCCTTGGCGGGCAAGGTTTGTCTGGCGTGCGGCAGCGACGCGGCGTCATCCCTCGATCCGAAGAACAGCGACTATGTTACAGCGCGTAAAAACTTCTGGCGGCTTCCAGTGGCCAGAGCCCTAGCGCCAGGCGCAGAGCTGTCCAACATGAGCGTCGAAGAACATACCGCACAATTGTCGAACCGTGACCGTAGCCGAGTACATGCGACTACAGAGCTCTATGAGATGCGGTTCCAGGACGTGCTGATTGAAGATCGAGATCGCCCGATTGACGTACTCAGTTGTACAACAACTATGGAGGTAGGCGTCGACATCGGCTCGCTGGTCGCCGTAGCACTGCGAAACGTTCCTCCGCAGCGGGAAAACTACCAACAGCGCGCCGGGCGGGCAGGGCGCCGTGGTTCGTCGGTTTCAACCGTAGTCACCTACTCACAGAATGGTCCGCATGACAGCCACTACTTCTTGAACCCGGAACGTATCGTGGCCGGCCCGCCTCGTACACCGGAGGTCAAGATCGATAATGCGAAAATCGCCCGCCGACATATTCACGCGTACCTGATCCAGACTTTTTTCCATGAATTCATGGCGCAATGCACCGATGCGGCGACCGACAAAACCGCGTCACTGCTCAAAGCACTGGGACCGACTGAAGATTTCTTCTGCGGCAGCGAGCAAACCGGCCCCACTTTGAAGAGCTTCGAAGCTTGGGTGGCACGCCGGGTGCTGGTCCCTGACGGCGATCTGCGCGAGTCCATTGTCGCTTGGCTACCGCCGGGGTTGGATACCCGCGGGCTTTCGTTGATGGAATGGCTGGCTAATACCAGCAAGGCCTTGCTTGTGGAGCTCAAGGAGCTGGGTACAACCATTGAGGCGACTATGACGCAAGAGGTTCTCGCCGAGCAAGACAATGAGGATGGCGAAAATCTCCCAGCCAGTGTCGAACAGGCGGAACTTTTGGAGTTCCTGTTCTTTCACGGATTGCTCCCAAGCTACGCGTTCCCGACCAGCCTTTGCAGCTTTCTCGTTGAAAAATTCAGCAAAAACACACGCGATGGTTGGGAAGTTCGCACGGTGCAACGCCCGCAACAGTCGATCACCAAAGCGCTGAGTGAGTACGCCCCTGGGCGCCTCATCGTGATTGACAAGAAGACCTATCGCTCAGGCGGTGTCTTTGCAGATCTACCAGCGGGTGTGGTAAATCGCGCCGGGCCTCTCTTCGAGAACAAAAAACCGCATACGCACTGTAAAGCGTGCTCATTTGTGCGCGACCCCAATCGTTCAGCTAAAGAGCCGATGACCTGTCCCGTCTGCGGCCAACAGTTGGTGACTGAGCAAATGATCGTGCCACAGGTGTTCGGGCCGGAGGGCGCTGATGATTTGCCGGAAAATGACCGTGAGCAGGAAATCACCTACGCGACGATGGCTCAGTTGCCGCAACCTGTCGATCCGGAAGTTTTCAGTTTTTCTGCCTGCGGCCCGTATGCAAGCTTCACCCATGCCATCGACCGCACGCTCGTCACCGTCAACCGAGGTAAGGAAGGCACAGGGGAAGGGGGCTTTTCAGTCTGTATGGAATGCGGCCATGCTTCGGTCTTTGATCAAGAAGCGAACTCGGGGCCACATGACCGACCCTACAAGCCACTAGGTCCAAAAGGAACGCCAAAAAGGTGCTCTGGCCAGTTCGCACGCGTATTATTAGGCCATCACTTCGACACAGACCTTCTGCTATTACGCCTCAAAGTCGCGGAGCCTATCGTGACCGATACGGTCAACGGGGTTGTGTTGCATATTCTCGAAGATGCTTTGCATTCTCTAGCCGAGGCCTTACGGCTAGCGGCCAGTCGGCATCGGCAATTGGATCTGGATCCTGCTGAATTTGGCTCTGGCTTTAGGATTGAGCCTGCGTTGCAGGATGGTGCCCGTATTCTGGATGTATTTTTGTACGACATGTTGTCAGGGGGCGCAGGGTATGCAGAGATTGTAGCGCGGCACATGGATGAGGTTTTGGACGCGACTCTTGAACTGTTGGAAAACTGCTCGTGCGAATCCTCTTGCACAGAATGCCTTAACCACTTCCACAACCAACACCTCCAACACCGCCTAGATCGGCAACTGGGCGCCATGCTCTTGCGTTACGCTGTAAGAGGAGAGGTTCCGGCGTGTTCATCGGCCACCAACCAGTTGGTAAAACTGGCTCAGCTTCGAGCAAGCCTTGAGTTAGCGGGATATTCCTGCAGGGTGGGACAGACTGCATCTGCGCCTTTGCTAGTCGAACGGCAGGGTAGAACGGTTGCAGTGAGCTGCTACCCAGGGCTTATCGATAGCGCAGAGCGTCAGCAACCCACCGCCGGCATAGCAGGCGCTCACGCGGTGATTGGACTGAACGACTACCTGCTACGCTCGGATCTCGTGACCGCTCAGTTGAAAATTCAAGGGCTTTTCAAAGCTTAGTTTCGGAGCTTGGCTACCCGGTCAGTGATCCCTTGCGTATCTGACCGGGTCTCTTTGAGGGGGGGACTGCCGAAGGAGTCGAGTCTGACGTCGCCCTGCGAGCAGAGACTCTCCTTGGCAGTACGTCCATCAGAAACTGGCAACTGAGCTCGGGATAGCGATCACATAACACAGGGATAAGCCTGCGAGAGGGTCAAGTAGAACCGAGGGCGCAACCGGCCAAAAACATGGTGATATTGGCGGATTTACTTGCTCTGAATCACGTCCCAGGGCTACCTGGGACGTGGAGGTTGGTTCAGCCATTCGGGTAAACGCTTGTTTGCTATAGGAATGCGTCGCCGCGTTGGGGGGCGACCCCAAACGTAGCTACCAGAAGAGAAACGGCTGAAAGCCAATGCTCGTGTTGCCACTTCCATAGGCGAAGATCGTATTAGAGCTTATCGCAAGAAAGCCAGGCGCTTAAAAGCCGCCTGGCTTTCCTATTGATGACCTAAGCGAATTCAGTCGTGCGGTGCCGGGCTACGCATGTTCAGCAACAGGTGGTACACCGTGATGGACGCACCACCTCTGGTGCGAAAATCACGCATCACCCATAGATTGCTATTCGGCTGAGGCACCACGCTGGGCGTGGCATCAACAGATCGTTGGAAGCCGAAATACTCCAACCTGCCTACCAACTCGGCATAACCCCGAGTCAACGCTGTAAAGTCGCTCACGTCGCAGTAGGCTACGATGAACACCGGGCTCAGACACTCCTGATCATAACGGGCAACTTTGTTCAGGTGATCACGGATGACCGTCAAATCAAGGCTGAACAGGCGGAACGCCTCCACGATGGCCAGTCGTCGGTTCTTGCCATCGGTAATCACCCCATCTGCTTCGCCAGGGGACATTCCTGACCCAGACTCCCCCGCACGCTTTTGATCTCTCATGCCAATGCGGGCTTCCGCCATGCGCTTGTCAAACAGCGAAGTGAACCAATCGTTGATCAGGTCTTCATGGGTGATCCGACGATTAACTAGTGTGGAAGAGGGCGGCGCGTGCCACTGCAGATTCTTTTTGCGCAGGAGCAGTTCGCCGGCAACTTCTAGCACGCATTGCGCCAGAAACGTCTCGGTGCTGAGACCATTGCCCACCACTTCGACGTACTGTTGGAAATCCAACGCCAGTAGTTGCTGGTAGTCCCCCGCGAGCTGAGCCACGGTCCTACGTGAGTCGTGGGTCATCAATTGCATCATTTGACTCAGCGTAACCTGGGGTGGCGCTGCATTGGCCAACTCATCCATGAGCTGGGCGAAGCTGCCTGACTGAAGCGCCTGCGGGTTCAGTTCTCGGTAGCGGGTCGCTAGGTGCTGCGCGACCAGTACGTCGCCACGGCCAATGAGTGCTCGGCAATAGGGCCGAAGAATTTCCAACTGTGTGTGTTGGTGTTCTGAGAGCTGAGTCCAGAACGCATCAAGCTTAGGTGTATCGCCAAGCAGCGCGTAGGCCTCCAGTACGGTTGCCGCCCAGGCAGCACTCATGTCCGGTGGACGCAGATGGGCAATGCTGGCCAGGCAACTGCGCAGGGCCTGATTCAGTGTTACGCGATCGCTATCCTGACGGTAGATGTCGATTCGGCTTTGCAACAGGAGCAAACCGTGCGTGGCGTCTTGGGTTCTGCTGAAGAGCTCCGCCATGCTTCGCGCGCACCGACCGACATCGCTGTCGCGATACGCCGCTGCGATGATGTATTGGCGGAAATTTTGGCAGTCCTGGTGCAGTTTTCGCTCCGTCTCAGCGTCAGACACGGCCCTTAGTTCGTGTGGGACTTCCAGCGCTGCAGCCTTCTCGGCATAGGTAGCAGGCGCATGGCGCCATTGCTCCATCAACATGAGTAACTGCCATTTGAACTGGTAATTAGCCCAAGCCTTTTGGCTTTGAACGATCAACGGATTGCGCGTTTGGACAAATCGTTCGGCGCCGATGAAATTCTTCGCCGCCTGAATCAAGGTGCCGCCCAGTGCCAGTTCGCCTGAGTTCACCGCTGAGATAAAAGCTTCCTCGAGTGCCGTCAGGCCCATCTCTTCGGTTCGCGCGCCGTGGCGTTGTGCGATGGCCTGCTTCAATTGTTGTTGACGATGGAGCAGGGCGCAGTTTTCCACCAAGGTGAACAGCATATCCAGGGGGACCTGAGGTAGGCAGCGTTCTTGGAAGTCCGCAAAAAGCCCATCGGAAAAATGCCCGACATAGCGGCTAAACTGATCCCATACGCGGTCCCGTTCGCTCTGCAGTCCGGGGTGGAACAGCCAGAGCGTTCCCTCGCCTTGACCAAAGCCGAGCTCAATAACGATGCTGGCCACCCGGTGCATGACCCGCTGATGATCTTGCTCGCTGAGCTGGGGTGGTTGCATGGTCATTAATACCTGCAAGTACTGGCGTATCGCCCGGCCTACAGCAAAGCTATTGGCATCGGCAGAACTCAGGTGCGCGAGCCAGGAATGATGTTCATGAGAAAGACTGAGCCAGCGCGTCAGTCCCCCCTCTTCGGTGGTGCGCACCCAAGGCAGAAGCACATAGCAGTCCTCGGGTTCCAGTGTGCGGCTGGCCGTTGCAATGCTGTTCAAAAACTCGCTGGCATATGCTTCCAGGATCGCCGACCGTAACGCCGTCCTCGACGTGAGGGCAGTACTCAGGGCCATCTGCTCCAACCGTTCTAGCAGCCAGAAAGCGATCAGGTACTTTTGCGGTTCAGCGGTTCTGTGGGACGCACAAGTTGCACTGGTGTGTAGCGAACCGGTGAACGCGTGACTGAGTTGCACGATCTGGCTTTCACTCAAGCCCTGGAGAAATGTGATCAGGAGTCGATATTCTGCTCGACTGGCAAAGGCGCTGATGGACCAATTGCATCTGCAGGCTAGATATTCAACCATCAGGCGCAGGCGTTCGCCGGCTTCGACCTCCAGCGCGATGGTGCGTCGGTACTCGCTGCAGAGGATTTGGTAATAGCCGCTGTCTAGGCTTTGCGCAACATCCCCCTCGATTGACTGCCGTTGGTGGTGCGAGTGATTTGCCAGAAAATACAGCGCCGCATCGCACGTCTCCGGTTTGGATAGAAGCAGCAACAGATAGGCCTTATTCCTGCTGAACTGCGGTAATGCCACCCATGCGAGGTACTTGAGAACTGGGCGTGATCGCGCCAGTTCCAGCAAACGCTCCGCGAAGCCCGTGGTGATCAATGCCGCGCCCTCCAGCCGCACCGTTTCATCAATGACCGTGAGCACGAGGCCCAGGTGAAAAAGCGGCATCCCGCGTCTGACGTGGCGGAGACGCTCACACGCCGCTACGAATTGCAGGGGCGAGGCATCGCAGGCGAACGCCGCTGGGTACTCTGCGGCTAGGGAGCTAAAGGTGGTGGCGGCTTGCGGGACTACGCAACGCGAGGTAGTGCGCACGCCTTCGGCGTCCACATGGATCTCAACACGCTCCTGAACCGGCCTAAGCAGCTGGGAGAGGCGGTCTTCGTTACACGTTTGACGTTGCAAGGTGGCCAGCGGTGCTGCGAGTGCGCGATCCGTTGCCAGGTGCTCGGTCAGTTGCTCGATGAACACCTGCCGCTCATCCACCGGCAGGTAGGCAACGTCGATCGACTGAACCCAATCCCGGCCAACGCACTGGCATTCCAGCCAGCGTTTGAACGCTTGTGGCGGTTCCATCTGGCTACGCAGCAGCAACCATAGCTGAGTACTTGCTGCCACTGGCAATCGACTGTCGCGGACTGGCCACCGACAGCCATCTGCATGATGTTCGAGATTTTTGAGCCATGCAGTGGCAGTTCGCTCTCCAAAAGAGGGCGTCAGTAATTGCAAGGCTTGATCGAATGGCAGGCTGTACTGCGGTTGCGCAAAGCCTGCATTGCCAGTGCGGATGTCACGTAGGATCCGCAGCACTTCGAGCATGGGCTGCAGCGTGAGGTCGAGCGCCTGTGCATCTTTGATCCAATCGCAATGGACGGAACACCAATCACCGTAAAACGCGATCAACCCCAACTCTTCCAACTGATCAATCGATACGTCCACGCGGACCCAGCGGTAGGTCCCGTCTTGCATGGGCCAAGCTTGCTCGCCTGCCAACAACGCTTTGACACTGTCGCGACCGAGATTCGGGGTCGTGAGCGTGGCATGGGCGAGGAAGTGACCGAGCATTTGCGCACTTGTATGCTCATTGTAGTCACGCGCAACCGCGCTCTGATGCGTCGCAGTGACTTCCGCCACCAGAGTGGCGAGCAACCGCCAATTGTCCGAGTAGTTTCGCATCTTCGCCGTGGTAACTCGTAGCAACGTAGTGGACGGCGCGTTCGCGGCGGGAGGGGCCTGAGTGCGCCGTGATGAGCCAGAAGATGTCGACTAGACAGCCGCCACTGCGTATTGCTGCAGCACGCGCGAGACGTGAAGGTCGGCCAATCGGTAAATCTCGGCCAGTTCGAGGTTGTAAGCCCGGCTTACGTCTTCGAATGATGGCGACGCGCCGGCGTCAAGCGTAGAGCGGCGCAGGCGACTTTTGACCCGGTCATAAATTTTGCTCAACACCCGATCAGCGTCGATATAGTTCATCAAACCGGTCAGCTTCTGAGGATCGGAGAACGTTCCGGCCACCTCGATCATCGAGCGGTATTTAGACATGTCCACTGTGAAGGCAGGTTCGGTGTAGAAGTAGTGGATGCATGCTTCCCGAACGCGTTCATGCTGGGCGTAGGATTGATCTTGAGCAAACATGCGCTCATGCTCGGCTTCATTCTGCAGCGCGAGCACCCGCTCGACTTGCATTTCCACCTTGGAGGCCAACGCTAAAAGCTCCAGGTCATCGTGCTCAAAAGCTACATGTTTGACGAACGACGCTACGCCCAGCAACTTGTAATCGAGGAAAAAGTCTTCATCGCCCAGGTCTGACTCAGGGTCGGATTGACGTTCGAACTGACGGGCCCAGGCCTGCATCTGCGTCATGATGGTGGTGCGCATCTGGTTATCCTTAACAGTAGGTCGATTGGCTGGCTGACCTGCATCAGGCGCGAGTTTGATACCAGGCGCGCCTCATGCAGCGAGTAATGATAGCTTTTAGCCATGCATGTTCGAAAGACTGGAGTCGACCTGCGCCGCTATTCGACCGTTACAGACGCTCCGAAGCGCATGGAGTGAAGCTGCGAGGGCGCCGGTAGGCGAGGGCGCGCGGTACCGTTTCTGGATCCGTGCGCTTTCCGCCAACCTAGCTGATCAATTGCTCAAGAAAGTCGGTGAGCGCTTTTTTTGAATCGTCTTCTTCTGACGTGATCATCTCGATACCCCAATGTCCCAGCAGTTCCTCGGCAACCGGGTTGGGACGATTGGTGAAGAAATAAGATTTGGGCCTGGCAGATGCCAGAGCTGAGCTGTTCCACAGCTGGGTCATGCGATAAAACAGAAGGCGAATATTGAAGTCGCTGAGACTGTAGCCAATGAACAACACTGAATTACCGAGCACGTCATGACTGAGCTTGAGATCCAGCGGGGAGTCGTAGTTTAGGCGCTGGAAGTAGCTGGTTTCCCCGAGCACGATTGAGGTATCGTCGTCGAAATCGCCATGGAACTTGATGATCTGCCGGCGCCCGTCCGAAGTGGTGGCAAGGTCTGCCACGCTGGCAATTTTATCGTGGGGCACATCGAAGGCGATATGAGCCATTTCCAACCAGCGGTCATAGTTGGTGGTGTAGATGCGCGGGAATTGGCCTTGGGCGATCAGTCGATGGATCTCAGACTGGGTGACATCGGTGGTGGATTTGTGCCATTCGCGATCCATCCAGCTGCGCAGTGGCCCAAGACTGCCTTTTTTGCGCTTGTAGTACTCCGCTAGGGCTAACGGAGTTCCGTAGGTGGCAAAGACTTTGGGGTCGTAGCCCAGATCCCTCGCAATATGGGCGATCAGTTCGTCCCACGTGGGTAGATTGAGATTCGCGGATACACCAGCCCCGACGAAAAGCAACAATTTGTTGGTCCGATAGGCATGCAACAGTTCGGCAGTCATCGCGGGATTCTCGCGTTTTTCAAATGGGCAGCGAACTGATCCAGGGCTTTGCGGCGCATGGAAATTGCGTCTTTGGCCGGTCCCATTTCTGCGAAGGTATCGGTGTAACCCTCCGGCACGAACACGCAGTCCCATTGAAAGCCCCGAGGACCTGCTGGTATCCGCGGAACCGTGCCATCGATAGCGCCTTCGAACAGGTGGGTTTCGCGCCCGTCACAGTAGCCCAATACAGTCTTGGCGGTGACGGCGGCCTCACCTAGTCCCTCCACCAGAGCGGCGAAACGATCGGCTTCCAGCCGATCCCAGAAGATCTGGGTCAGTCCAGCCGGCAGACCGTTCAGGCCCTTCAGATAAAGGCCGGTATGTTCGACAAACAGGGGACGGCCAATTACCTGGAACGCCTTGATCAGCTTGTCCCTCACCAAGCGCTCGACATCTTCGGTTTGCAATTCCTCAATCTTCCTCGCCACAGGGACGACGTCGACGCCAACCGGTGCGAGGATGCGTTGCACTTCGGCAATCTTGAACTCATTACCCGACAGGAATCGTATCTTCAACTCAGGTCCTCTATGAAGGAGTAGCGTTTGGCAATATCGAACTGCTGGATCAGTTGCTCCACGGTAAGTCCCTCAGTCATCGCAGCCGCATGATCATCAGCCAGACCACGTTGATGAATGGCCGGATTGTCTGAGCAAATGACAAAAGGCACGCCTCTTCGGCTAAACTCCATCAGTGGGTGAGCCTGGTCGGCAGAGACGGCACCTGTCAGCCGGTTGCTGATCGGGCAGACTTCGACACAGATGTCACGCTCCGCCAGCAAGTCCAGTAAAGCCGGGGATTGGCTCGCCGCCGTGCCATGACCAATGCGGTCGGCGGCGAATGATTCAACGGCGACTCCCACGTTCTCGCCCCGTCCAGTTTCCCCAGCATGAATGGTGACACCCAGCCCAAAACGGTGCTTGGCCTCTCGAAACATCATGGGTAGTTCTTCGGGGTAGGGAATATTCTCATCGCCTGCAAGATCAAGCCCCACTATGTCGGCAGGCTCACCTACATCTTGGTAGGCCTGAAGCAAGGTGGCCAGTGCTACCGCAGCGTAGTCACCTCGGGTTACCGTGAGGATTAGTCCTCTCCTTATGCGGTGTCGGTCAGCAGCAATGCGGGTGGACTCAATGAGCCGTGCCAAGGCATCGGCTGGTGAGCAGCCTTGAAGAGTCGCCAGGTACAGGAGACTGCTGCGCAACTCAACAAAACGCACGCCGTTCCCGGTCAAGCTGGCAACAATGGCTTGGCAAATGCGATCGAGATTGTCACGCTTTTTCGGCAGCAGGCGCAGTATCTGCCAAGGTCGCAGGTACGACGCCAGGGAGGTGCAAGGAGACGTGCGCAGCAGGTCGCGCTCTAGCAAAAAGCCGGACGGCAGCTCGGTGCCTTCGTCGCTCAGGACCTCTAGGAGTGTGGCAGCTGGAATCGCGCCATTCATGTGGACATGCAACTCGCCGCGGTCACTGTCGCGCTCAACCGCCAAGAGTGAGCTAGAGGAACGATGGTTCACGCGTGGCGTTTCCTGAGAGGATTGGTCGATAGGCAACTGACCGCATGTTAAATCCAGACCCCATCAGCACACCAGCATAGGGCGAGATGCGCTGAAAGAGTGCTCAGCGCTGTCTTGAAACGCTCCCGCTTGCCTGGACGCCGCGGGGCTGAGCGCCAACGGGGGCGAGGAGAGGGTTAACGCTGCTTGGCGTTTCGAATGGGGCCAGACAGAATTGTGCCGCCTTAAGCGTTGAACCACCGAAATCCATTGAAGAATCTCGTGCCAACTCTGGCCTAAAAAATGAAGCCCGCCATGGTAGGCGGGCTATCGAATGTCTCCAAGGGGAGGCTTATCGCCAACAAGTCTCGGAGCAAGCATGCTTACGGTACACAATAAACAGTCCAGTGTCGCTGGCAGCTCAGCATGGCGGCGCCCGCAATTCCCATACGCAAGCCAGAAGCAACACGCTCACACGAACTAAAAATTTCCAAATATCCGGCGCGTCTGATTTTGCATTTTCAGTTTTTAGCTTTTCGCATGTTTAGTTCTGAGCGCTGAAATTTGATCCATTCGTTCCACTCCTTTGAGCATTAAATGATTTAACATAATATACATTATGCGTACTATCGTATCATCCGCTCAAGACTACGCCAGGCCAGATTTCAACCCTGAGCCCCCCGTGCTTTCCCACCACGAATCGCTTTGCGGCATACTCACAAGCTTTGTACCGCTTGCACGCACTTCAAGGGACGACATGGTAAGAACATTTGAACCGCAAGACATGGAACGCGTCCTCGACATCTGGTTACGCGCTTCGATCAAGGCCCATGACTTTATCGACGCGTCGTATTGGCAATCCAATGTCGTGGCAATGCGCGAACTCTACATCCCTGCATCACAGACAATTGTCATCGAAGACCAATCCGCCGTTCAGGGTTTTTGCTCGTTGCTGGGCAACCAACTGGCGGCACTGTTCGTGGACCCTGACCAGCAAGGCCGTGGGCTGGGTCGTCAATTGCTCGAACACGTCAAATCGTTGCGCACCGAATTGAGCCTGGCGGTTTACAAGGAGAATTCACGCAGCATCGCTTTTTACCAGTCCCAGGGTTTTACAGTGATCAAGGAGCAGATTGATCCGCAGACAGGCCATGCCGAGTACCTGATGAGCTACAAGAGCCACCTTTAAACGTCTGGACGCCACATTCGTCCGTTGGACCCCTCAACCTTCGAGGTTTTTGCATGAAGCAATGTTTCGCCGTTCTAAGCAGCCTGTTACTGATTGCCGGTTGCGATGTTTCATTCAACACAAACGCCAGCGGTACACAGGCGTCCGCAGTCGTAGTCTCCGATCCAGGCTCTGCGCAACAGCAACGCCTGGTGGTCGATACCGCTGTGCAGTTCCTGATGTTGCTCGATGCCGGAAGAACCGACATGACCTGGGCCACAGCGGGCTCCGCGCTCAAGGCAACCACGACCGAGTCGAACTGGGTAAAAGGCATCGGGACGTTGCGCATGGGCCTGGGCGAGCTGAAGCAACGTGATCGAGCACAGATCACCTTCACCAAACAGCTGCCTGATGCGCCGCCTGGGCATTACGCTGCAGTTCAGACCCAATCGGCCTTTTCGAACCTCACCGTCACCGAGGCTGTGCTGCTGGTTGAAGAAAACGAACAGTGGCGCGTTGTCGGCTACAACCTCAGTAAAACCGTCGAAGTTGCTGCAAAAATGCGGCTCTTCTAGTAGCGTTCGTGAGGTTGGATTCGCAGCAGTTCAAGGGTGCCCCTGCTCCCCGCTAAACTAGCCTTTTCTTATAACTCAACTAAAGGACTATTTAGTTGAGTTATATTAAAATGTGGAAAGCAGCTGGTCACGCCTACCTGTACCCTGCCCCTTCCGGGTCAAATTGCTGCCTCATCAGGCAAACAATTTCAGCGCATCATCATTCCACTCATGGCCCTGCTCCGACCAGCCGTTACCCACAGGTGGTGGAAATGCGGTATGGCAATAGCCCTGCTTGCCCGTGAAATCAAACACGGCATGAGGGCGATCGTTGATCAGCAATACCGCCTTGCTATGGTCCATGGACCAGCCGACCTTCACTGTCGAAGGCTTTTGCCGATCAGTTACCTCGTCCACGTTGTAGATGTGCAACGCATCCTGGATCGGGTTCTCGGTAGCCGTGGTGTCAAGTGCATAGAAGTAGCCGGTCTCCTCGTCGTCCTCGAACACCACAACAAAGGCCCCCTCCTGTGCGGGCGCCTCGATTACAGTGGCTTGGCCTACGATGAGTTCCTGCTCTGCTGCGAGGTAGATGGGCATGCGAACGGTCCTTGTCACCGATTAAAAAGAAGGCGCGAATGATGCCTAGCCTTGCGTAGTGCTCGCAAGGCCCGGCACTCACATAAGTTTGCGTATGACCTGCAGCGCGCCAAGATGCACCGGGTAGAACCAGTACGCCCAATGGCGTACCGGCCAGATGCCGGTGGTGAGAGGCATGCGTAACAGCCACAGGCCGAACAGCGGTGCAAGGAACGCGGTGCCGAGTACCGCCAGTGAGTAGGCGTCCACTTCCATCGCCCTCGCCCACAAACTGCTGCGGGTATTGACCGCCACGCTGAGCAAGGCCGGCACCAGCCATACCGGCCCCGGCCGCTTGATGGCCAACAACAGGGCCGCCGGCAGCAGGCAGCCGAGAAATCCGTACATCAGCCGCTCGTCCAGCCAGGCGGCCGCGACAGCGGCGCCCACGGCCAAGGCAGCACTGAGCGTGTTGCGATGCTGAAAGCCCCAGGCAATCAGCAGCCCGAGGGTCAGGGTGAACATCACATTGAGGGTGCCCAGCGCACTGATGGGGCGGTACACCCCTTCGGATATCACGCTGAACACCAGCATCCAGCCCAGGTAGCGCGTGTTGCTTTGGCTGAGCAACTGGCCAGGGCGCGAACGCGCGACGTTGGCGGCGATCGCCAGGCAGAACAGCGGGAACGCCAGCCGTCCGGGTATGAACAGGGCGTGGGCGTCGGGCCACAACAGGCGCAGATGATCCAACAGCATGGTCAGCATGGCCAGCCACTTGATCAGGTCCAGCGGGATATCGCGCCGTGTCGCTACAGTCATGGCTCCTCGTTTGGGTCAATGGAAGGCCAGGCCATCATCACACTTGCCGGGCTACCCGCGCCAGCAACACCTCAAGCGGGTGCTGCAACCCCTGCCCCTCCTGGCGCTTGACCTGGCTGCGGCACGAATAACCATCGGCCAGCAACCGGCCACCCTGCCCATGCCGGGCCACGATCGGTTGCCAGGACTGCTGGTAGATGATCGCGGAGGTGGCCACGTTGCGGGTCTCGTGACCATAGGTACCGGACATCCCGCAGCAACCGCTCGCAAGCACCTGAAGCTTGAGCCCCATGCGTTCGAACACCTTCTGCCACAGCGCGATCGCCGCCGGCTCGTTGGTCTTTTCGGTGCAGTGCGGCAGGAACTGGTAGACCTCTTCGTCGACCACCGCTGCCGATTCGGGCAGCACCGACGCCAGCCACTCCTGTGGCAAGGCCACGGTCGGGGCACCGTCGTTGCCCAGGGTCTTGCGGTATTCCTGGCGATACACCAGGGTCATCGCCGGGTCCAGGCCCACCAGGGGTACGCCCGAGGCCTGCAACAGCAGCAGCGACTTGGCGTTGAACTGCGCAGCCTTGGCGAACGCCCCCAGAAAGCCCTGCACCTGCAACGGCTTGCCATTGGGTGCAAACGGTGCCAGGTACACCTGGTAGCCGAGGCGGCTGATCAGTTCCAGCCACTGGGCTGCCAGAGGCGTTTCGAAGAAACGGGTGAAGGCGTCCTGCACCAGGATCACGCTGCGCTTGCGCTGTTCGTCGGACAACGCGGCCAGCGCGCCCACACTTGCCTGCTTTACGTTCCAGCGCTTGCACTCGGCTTCGAAGTCATGGGTGCTCAACAGCGGGCTGTCGACCATGCCGGCCATGTGCTGCAGCGCGTAGCGCACCGGTGTGGCGGCCATGATCGCGTTGTACAGTCGCGGCAAGCGCGCCAGGTGCGGGATGCTGAACTCCAGCGAGCCGATCAGGTAGTCCTTCATCGGGCGCAGGTAACGACTGTGGTACAGCTCCAGAAAGCGCGAGCGAAACTCCGGTACGTTGACCTTGATAGGGCATTGCCCCGCGCACGACTTGCACGCCAGGCAACCGGACATCGCCTCGTACACCTCATGTGAGAAGTCCTTGCGCCCAACCAGGCGCGCCAGGGAGTTCCAGGTGCGCTGCGCTACACCGGTTACCCTGCCCGCTCCCGCCAGGTTCAGCACGTCCACCCCCGCCTCGCCCTGGCGGCGCAGCCATTCGCGAATCAGCGAGGCACGGCCCTTGGGCGAGTGGATGCGGTTGCGCGTGGCCTTCCACGACGGGCACATGGCGTCGTTGGGGTCGAAGTTGTAGCACGCGCCGTTGCCGTTGCAGTGCACGGCGCTTTCATAGTGTTGCCACACGCGCTCGTCGATGGTGCGGTCCAGGTCGCCGCGCAGGGTTACCGCGTCCACCTCGGTCAGGCGCGCCGTCGGCACGCTCGACGGGGTGGCGATCTTGCCGGGGTTGAGCTGGTTGAACGGGTCGAACGCGGCCTTGAGGTCCTGCAGCGCCGGGTACAGCTCACCGAAGAAGTCCGGCACGTACTGCGAGCGCAGGCCCTTGCCGTGCTCGCCCCACAGCAGGCCCCCGTACTTGTGGGTAAGCGCCGCGACGGCGTCGGAAATCGGCCGGATCAGCTGGGCCTGGGCCGGGTCCTTCATGTCCAGGATCGGCCGCACGTGCAGCACGCCGGCATCCACATGGCCGAACATGCCGTACTGCAGGCCGTGGCTGTCGAGCAAGGCGCGAAACTCGAAGATGTAGTCGGCAAGGTTCTCCGGCGGCACGGCGGTGTCTTCCACAAAGGGCTGCGGGCGTGCCTCGCCCTGCACGTTGCCCAGCAGACCGACCGAGCGCTTGCGCATGGTGTACACCTGGTTCACCGCCTGGGCACCCACCGCCAGGGTATGGCCCAGGCGCACCACCGAGGTGTCGCGCTGCAGGTGCTGGATGAAGGCGTCGACGGTTTGTTCCAGGGCATCCAGGTCGTCGCCGCTGAACTCGATCAGGTTGATGCCCAGGGTCTGGGTGTCGGGGTGCGGCGGGAAGTACTGGGCCACGCCGTGCCACACGATGTCCTTCATCGCCAGCATCAATACCTTGGAGTCCACCGTCTCGATTGACAGCGGGCTGTGCGCCATCAGCGCCTTGGCGTCGCGCAGTGCATCCATGAACGCGGCGTACTGCACGTTGACCAGGATCGAGTGTTTTGGAATCGGCAGCACATTGAGCCTGGCTTCGACGATGAAGCCCAGCGAGCCTTCCGAACCGCACAGCACGCTGTTGAGGTTGAAGCTGTCGGGGGTTTCGCGCAGGTGTGCCAGGTCGTAGCCGGTCAGGCAGCGGTTGAGCTTGGGAAAGATCGCCTCGATCAGCGCCGCCTTGTCGTCGGCAATGGCCTGGGCGCAGCGATAGACTTCGCCGACCTTGTCGGTACGGGCGGTACAGGCCTGCAACTGCGGGTTGTCGATCGGTGCGGTGTCCAGGCGAGCGCCACCCAGCAGCACGGTGCTCAGTTCGAGCACGTGGTCGCGGGTCTTGCCATAGGTGCAACTGCCCTGCCCGCTGGCATCGGTGTTGATCATGCCGCCCACGGTGGCACGGTTGGAGGTGGACAGTTCCGGCGCGAAGAACAGGCCGTGGGGCTTGAGCGCGGCGTTCAGCTGGTCCTTGACCACCCCGCTCTGCACCCGCACCCAGCGCTGCTCGACGTTGATCTCGAGGATGTTGTTCATGTGCCGCGACAGGTCGACGATGATCCCGTCGGTCAACGACTGGCCATTGGTACCGGTACCGCCGCCACGCGGCGTGAGCACCACCGAGCGATGCTGCGGCTGGGCGACCAGGCGTGCCAGCAACTCGACATCCTGCGCGTCACGGGGGAACACGGCCGCCTGGGGCAGGCGCTGGTAGATGGAGTTGTCGGTGGCCAGCACGGTACGCAGGCCCATGTCGCGCGCGACCTCGCCCCTGAAGCCCTCGCTCTGCAGTGCATCGAGAAAACGCTGGTAATGGCTGGCGGGGACACGGTCGGGGGCAAGCAGAGCAATCATGACAAGGGATCCTGAGGCGATATATGACGCAGCGTCACATTCAAAACACGTATGCTTGGCAGCCAGGCAAGGTCTGCCGCATGCTTTATGGGGCTATGTTCCCGTGTGCGGCGCGGGCCTACAACTGAATTTCGTGTGACTTTTGCATGAGCTTTATGAATGAATCCAAGACGACTCACCCCTTCCATGTCGGTGCTTATCGCGTTTGAGGCCTCGGCGCGCCATGGCAGCTTCACCAAGGCGGCCGAAGAACTGGCGCTGACCCAGAGTGCGGTCAGTCGCCAGGTGCAGGCGCTGGAGGCGCAACTGGAGGTGGCGCTGTTCAGCCGCGTGGGCCGGCATATCGAGCTCACCGCCGCCGGCGCCCTGTATCATCACGAGCTGGCCGCGGCCCTGGCCCGCATTCGCAACGCGACGCTGCAGACCATCGCCCACAAGGCCGGCGACGGGCCGCTGCACCTGGCGGTGCTGCCCACGTTCGGCTCCAAGTGGCTGCTGCCGCGCATGAATGACTTCTACCGCCGCCACCCCGGCGTGCTGGTGCACATGCATTCGCGCATTGCCCCGGCCGAGCAGGACAAGGATCAGATGCACGCCTTCATCAGTGTCGGCACCGGGCATTGGCCCGGCCATGTGGCGCATCGGCTGCTGTCCGAGACGCTGGTGGTGGTGGCCAGCCCTGGCGCCCTGCCCGGCTATGCCAGCCTGACGCCGGCGGACATCTCGCAGCAGGCTCTGCTAAGCGTGGTGTCACGCCCCCATGCCTGGGCCGACTGGTTCGAACAGAACGGCCTGCAGCACCGGGCCATGCGCATGGGGCCGGGCTTCGAGCTGACTGCCCACCTGATCCAGGCGGCGGTGGCCGGTATCGGCATCGGGCTGGTGCCACGCATTCTGGTGCAGGACGAGATCGCCAGCGGCGAGTTGGTGGCGTTGTTCGAACCGGTGGACAGCGGGCGTGGCTACTACCTCACCTACGCCACGCGCTATCAGCAGTTGCCAGCGCTGCAGGCGTTCACCCAGTGGCTGCTGTCGGTCGAGTTTCCCGACAGCTGAGCGACGTTACCGGCGCCATGTAGGAGCCGGCCTTGCCGGCGAAGGCACCGACGCCGTTGCCGCAAGGTGCGCGCTGCCCCTTCGCTGGCATGGCCAGCGCCTACCGGTTGCCGGGCACAAAGCCCACTGTGTTCGCTAGCGAACAGACGCCTGCGCCATGCGTCGCCACACTGGGGGCCAGACCCCGCGACGCGAGCACCTACAGGCCTTTATGGATAATTACTGGAGCCGTGCACGCGCCAGCCTGCGCAACGCAGGCCTTTGGCGCACCACACCCCGCAAGTTCGAATACGAAGCCATCCTGCGCTCCGAACTGTTCAGCGCCGAGCAGATGGCCGCCCACGGCACCTTTCTGGCCCAGCACCACGCCCTCAGCCCCCGCAGCGGCAAGGACACCCTGCTGGCACGGCTGGCCGACAACGAACGGACCCTGGCCAGCAGCTGCGCGGTGCTGATCGCCGAACAGCCCACCGCACGACGGGTCACGCCGGCGGCCGAATGGCTGCTGGACAACTACTACCTGGTCGAAGAACACATCCGCATCGCCAAGACCCACCTGCCCAAAGGCTACAGCCGCGAGCTGCCACGCCTGGCCAACGGCGTGTCCAGCGGGCTGCCGCGGGTGTATGACATCGCCCTGGAAACCATCGCCCATGGCGATGGGCGCGTCGACGTGGACAGCCTGAGCCACTTCGTCGAGGCCTACCAGAGCGTCACCTCCCTGGCGCTGGGCGAGCTGTGGGCCATTCCGATCATGCTGCGCCTGGCGCTGATCGAAAACCTGCGCCGGGTCGCCTCGCGGGTCATGGCCAGCTGGGCCGACCGCAACCTGGCCAACGACTGGGCCGACCGCCTGCGCGAGACCGCCGGGCGCGACGCCAAGAGCGTGGTGCTGGTGCTGGCCGACATGGCGCGCTCGCAGCCGCCGATGACCGCCGCCTTCGTCGCCGAGCTCGCACGCCGCCTGCAAGGCCAGAGCGCCGCGCTGATCCAGCCGCTGACCTGGGTGGAGCAGATGCTCGCCGAATCCGGCCTGAGCATCGAGCGTCAGGTGCAGCTCGATGCCCAGCAGCAGGCAGCCGACCAGGTCTCGGTCAGCAACAGCATTGCCAGCCTGCGCCTGCTCGCGACCAGCGACTGGCGCGAATTCGTCGAGCACATGAGCCACGTCGAACGGGTGCTGCGCAGCGATCCTGCCGGCATCTACCCAGCCATGGACTTCGCCAGCCGCGATCATTACCGGCATGTCATCGAACGCCTGTCCCGGCACAGCGCACAGTCGCAGGCGGCAATCGCCCGCGCCGCCGTCGAACTGGCCGCCGGTGCGCCCAGCCCGCTGCCACACGCCAGCGCCACCACCCATGTGGGGTTCTACCTGGTCGGCGCCGGGCGAGCGCAGCTCGAGCGCCGCGTGCACGCCGGCGTGGCGCTGGGCGAGCGTTGGCGGCGCCTGCTGCATCGCGCGCCACTCACGTTCTTCCTCGGCCCGGTGGCGCTGCTCACGCTGGGCCTGAGCGCACCGCTGCTGTACACCACGCTGCGCGATGGCTGGCCACTGGCAGTGCTGCTTGCGCTGGCCCTGCCCACGCTGGTGATGACCAGCCGCCTGGCCATCGACCTGGTCAACTGGCTGGTGACCCTGAGCGTGACGCCCCGCCTGCTGCCGCGCCTGGATTTCAGCGAGGGCCTGCCCGCTGAGGCGCGTACTTTGGTGGTGGTGCCCACGCTGATGGCCAATGCCGCCGATATCGAGGAGTTGGCAGAGGGGCTGGAAGTGCGCTTTCTGGCCAATCGTGACGATTACCTGCACTTTGCCCTGCTGACCGATTTTCTCGATGCGCCCAGCGAAACCCTGCCTGAAGACGCCGCGCTGATGGCCCTGGCCGCCAGCCTGATCGAGGGCCTGAACCACAAGTACCCGAACGATGCGCGCTTCGTGCTGCTGCACCGTCCGCGGCGCTGGAACCCCGCCGAGCAGGTGTGGATGGGCGTGGAACGCAAGCGTGGCAAGCTGGCCGATCTCAATGCACTGCTGCGCGGGCACGGTCAGGGGCGCTTCATGTTGCAGGTGGGGGATGTCCAGGTGCTGGCGGCGGTACGTTACGTCATCACCCTGGACACCGACACCCAGCTGCCGCGCAATGCGGCCCGCCAGTTCGTCGGGGCCATGCAGCACCCGCTCAACCGCGCCCAGGCCGGCAGCGGTTACGCCATCCTGCAACCGCGGGTCGGCATCAGCCTGCCCAGCGCGGCGCGCTCGCTGTATGCGCGACTGTTCGGCAGCGACGCCGGCGTCGACCCGTACACCCGCGCAGTGTCGGACGTGTACCAGGACCTGTTCGAACAAGGCTCGTTCATCGGCAAGGGTATCTACGACGTGGATGCGTTCGAGCAGGCGCTGCAAGGCTGCCTGCCGGACAACCGCATCCTCAGCCATGACCTGATCGAGGGCTGCTACGCCCGCAGCGGGTTGCTCAGCGATGTTCAGGTGTTCGAAGAGTACCCGGCCCGCTACAGCGCCGACGTCAAGCGCCGCCACCGCTGGATTCGCGGGGACTGGCAACTGCTGCCGTGGGTGCTGCCCTGGGCGCCCACCGCTGGCGGCACCTATGCGCGCAACCGGCTGGATGCCCTGGCCCGCTGGAAGCTGTTCGACAACCTGCGCCGCAGCCTGGAGCCCGGTGCATTGCTGTGCCTGTTGCTGTGGGGCTGGCTGGCCTCGGGCCGGCCCGGGCTGTGGACCCTTGCCGCGCTGTTGCTGGTATTGACCCACGCGGTGCTCGGCACCCTGCTGGAGATGCTGCGCAAGCCTGTCGACGTACCCCTAGCGCAGCACCTGTGGGCGGCGCTGCGCGGCTGCGCCCTGCATTTCGCGCGCGCCGGCCTGCACCTGGCCTGGCTGCCGTATGAGGCCTACTACAGCCTTGACGCTATCGTGCGTACGCTGTGGCGCATGCTGGTCAGCAAGCAGCGCCTGTTGCAATGGAGCCGGTCACGGGAAGTCGAACGCACCAGTGTCAATCGCCTGGGGGCCTTGTACCGCAGCATGTGCAGCGCCCCGATACTGGCCCTGGTCGTGGGCCTGTGCCTGCTGCCAAGCCCCATGACCCTGGCCCTGGCGGCGCCCTTGCTGCTGGCATGGCTGGCCAGCCCGGCACTGGCCTGGTGGATCAGCCGCCCCTCCCCGCGCGCGCACTTCGACCCCACTGCCGAAGACCTGCGCTTTCTGCGCAACCTTGCGCGCCAGACCTGGGCGTTTTTCGAGCAATACGTCGGCCCCGACGACCACTGGCTGCCCCCCGACAACGTGCAGGAACTGCCGGTTGCCCGCATTGCCCACCGCACCTCGCCCACCAACATGGGCATGGCATTGCTGGCCCACCTGGCCGCCCACGATTTTGGCTACCTTGGCGGCGGGCGGCTGCTCGAGCGCCTGCAGTCCATGCTCGACAGCATGGACGGGCTGGAGCGTCACCAGCGCCACTTCTACAACTGGTACGACACCCTCACCCTGAAACCCCTGCCACCGCTGTACGTCTCCACGGTGGACAGCGGCAATCTCGCCGGTCTGCTGCTGACCTTGAAGCCCGGCCTGCTGGGCCTGGCCGACACACCGCTGGATGACCCGCGCCAGGCCCAGGGGTTGCTCGATACCCTGGAAGTCTTCGGCCAGGCCCTAACCAATGCCGGCCTGCCCGCCACCGAGGTACAGGCGTTATGCCGGCGTCTGCTGGCACCTCAGCCACACGATCTGGCGCAGCTGCTGCAGGACGCACTCGACCTGCCGGCGCCCGCCGACGATCCGGATGCGCGCTTCTGGTTCGACAGCCTGCAACGTCAGTGCACCGAGCAGCGCGACGAACTGCTGCGTTTTGCCCTGCCTGCCACCAACGAACCGGGCACGCGGCCGCCGACCGGTTGCTGGCGCGACCTGGCGCGGCTGGACGCCGAGCAGTGGTGCGCTGCCGATCGCCCGCAGGTGCTGCAGGTACAGGCCCTGGCCCGCCAGCGCATGCAGCAGGCGGCGCAGCTTGCCCAGCGCGTCGAGGCCATGGCCGACATGGACTTCGGCTTTCTCTACGATGCCCGCCGGGAGTTGTTCGTGATCGGCTACAACGTCGATGAGCGACGCCTGGACAGCGCCTTCTACGACCTGCTGGCGTCCGAAGTTCGCCTGACCAGTTTCGTGGTCGTCGCCCAGGGCCAGGTGCCGCAGGAAAGCTGGTTTGCCCTGGGGCGCCTGCTGACCAGCAATGCCGGGGTGCCGGTGCTGCTGTCGTGGTCCGGCTCGATGTTCGAGTACCTGATGCCGATGCTGGTGATGCCCAGCTACGAAGGCACACTGCTCGACCAGACCTGCCACGCGGCCGTCACCCGCCAGATCGAGCATGCCAGCCAGCTGGGCACGCCCTGGGGCGTTTCGGAGTCCGGCTACAACACCGTCGATGCGCACTTGAACTACCAGTACCGCGCCTTCGGCGTGCCGGGGCTGGGCCTCAAGCGTGGCCTGGGCGAGGACAACGTGGTCGCGCCCTACGCCAGTGCCCTGGCACTGATGGTCGCGCCTGCGGCCGCCTGCCACAACCTGCGGCGCCTGGCCAGGCAGGGGGTGGCCGGGCGGTTCGGGCTGTACGAGGCGGTCGACTACACCCCGGCACGCCTGCCCCCTGGCACCGATGCCGCCGTGGTGCGCTCGTTCATGGCGCACCACCAGGGCATGAGCCTGCTGGCCCTGACCTCGCTGCTGCTGGGTCAGCCCATGCAGCGGCGCTTTGCCGCCGAGCCGGCCTTCCAGGCCTGTGCCCTGCTGCTGCAGGAGCGCGTGCCCAAACGCGCCACGCAATACCTGCATGCAGCCCAGGCGCCTACCGTCGACGATGCCAGCCAGGGCAATGAAACCAAGCTGCGCGTGTTCACCGACCCGGACCGTCGTCGGCCGGCCGTGCAACTGCTGTCCAACGGGCGCTACCACGTCATGGTCAGCAATGCCGGTGGCGGCTACAGCCGCTGCAACGACATGGCGGTGACGCGCTGGCGCGAAGACATTGCCAGCGACAGCCTTGGCACCTTCTGTTACCTGCGCGACGTGGCCAGCGGGCATTTCTGGTCCACGACCTACCAGCCCACCCAGCATCGCGCGCACAGCCAGGAAACCGTGTTCACCGATGCCCGCGCCGAGTTTCGCGTGCGCGAGTTCAACTTCGACTGCCACACCGAGATCGTGGTGTCCCCCGAGGACGATATCGAGCTGCGTCGCCTGCACCTGACCAACCGCGCCCGTACCCGGCGCACCCTGGAGCTGACCAGCTACGCCGAAGTGGTGCTGGCCTCGGCCATCAGCGATGCGCTGCACCCGGCGTTCAGCAAGCTGTTCGTGCAAACCGAGCTGGTGCGACCGCTGCAGGCGATCCTGTGCAGCCGGCGTCCGCGTGCCAGTGACGAAGTCGTGCCGTGGATGTGCCACCTGCTGGCAGCCCACGGGGCGGACATCGAGCAGATCTCCTACGAAACCGACCGTGCCCGCTTCATCGGCCGCGGCCGCACCCTGCAGGCGCCGGCCGCGCTGACGGACACCTGCGAGCAGCTGTCCGGCACTGCCGGTGCGGTGCTCGACCCGGTCGTGGCCATCCGCTGCCGTATCAGCCTGGAGCCTGGCCAGAGCGCCACCATCGACCTGGTCACCGGGGTCGCCGACAGCCGCGAGGCCTGCCTGCACCTGATCGACAAATACCGCGACCGGCACCTGGCCGACCGGGTGTTCGACCTGGCCTGGACCCACAGCCAGGTGCTGTTGCGCCAGCTCAACACCTCGATGGCCGATGCCAGGCTGTTCGAGCAGATGGCGGCCTCGGTGCTGTATGCCAACCCTGCATTGCGCGCCGAAAGCGCCGTGCTGGCCAGCAACCGGCGCAGCCAGTCGGGGCTGTGGGGCCAGGCGATCTCCGGCGACCTGCCCATCGTGCTGGTGCAGATCGCCGACCCGGCCAACATCGAGCTGGTGCAGCAGATGGTCCAGGCCCATGCCTACTGGCGCCAGAAAGGCCTGGTGGTGGACCTGGTGATCTGGAACGAAGACCAGGCCGGCTACCGCCAGCAACTGCAGGACCTGATCATGGGCCTGGTGACCTCCGGGGTCGAAGCGGCCCTGCTGGACCGCCCGGGCGGCATCTTCGTGCGTCCTGCGCAGCAGCTGTCCAGCGAAGACCGCACGCTGATGCGCTCGGTGGCACGCCTGATACTCAACGACAGCCATGGCAGCCTGGCCGAGCAGGTCCACCGGCGGCGCATCGAGCCGGCCCTGGCGCCGTTCACCCCCAGCCTGCTGCAAGGGCCGCAGAGTGCCGGCTACACGCTGCAGCCGCTGGCCATGGCGCCCACGCTGGGCAACGCCTACGGCGGCTTCAGCGCCGACGGCAGTGAATACATCATCAATCATCGCCCGGGCCAGCCGACCCCGGCGCCCTGGGTCAACGTGCTGGCCAACCCCGGGTTCGGCAGCATCGTCTCGGAAACCGGCGGTGCCTACAGCTGGTACGAAAACGCCCACGAGTACCGTTTGAGCCCCTGGCACAATGACCCGGTCAGCGACCCCGGCGGCGAAGTGCTGTACCTGCGCGACGAAGATTCCGGGCAGGTCTGGTCGCCGACCCCGGCGCCCTGCCCGGGCAGCGGCGCCTACCGAACCCGCCACGGCTTTGGTTACAGCGTGTTCGAGCATGTGCAGGACGCCATACACAGTGAGCTGTGGGTGTTCGTGGCGCTGGATGCGCCGGTCAAATTCTCGCGCCTGGTGCTGCGCAACACCGGCGATCGTGCGCGACGCCTGTCAGCGACCTGCTACGTGGAATGGGTGCTGGGGGACTTGCGCAGCAAGTCGGCCATGCACGTCGTCACCGAAGCCGACCCGTTCAGTGGCGCGCTGTTTGCGCGCAACGCCTACTCCATCGAATTCTCGGGCCGCGTGGGGTTTCTGGACTGCGACTGGCCCCAGGCCGGCCTCAGTGGCGACCGGGTCGAGTTTCTGGGGCGCAACGGTACCCTGGCCGACCCGGCAGCCCTGCGCCGGGCGCGCCTTTCGGGGCGCCTCGGCGGCGGCATGGACCCCTGTGGTGCGCTGCAGGTGAGCGTCGAGCTGGCGCCTGGTGAAAGCCGCGAAGTGGTGTTCCGCCTGGGCGCCGAGCAGGATGCCAAGGCCGCCACCCGGCGGGTGCAGCAATACCGCGGCGTACGCGCCGCCAACGTCGAACTGGCGCGGGTCACGCAGCACTGGCGCACCACCCTGGGCAGCCTGCGCATCCACACCCCGGAGCCTGCGCTGGACGTGCTGGTCAACGGCTGGCTGATGTACCAGGTGATTGCCTGTCGTTTCCATGCCCGCAGCGGCTATTACCAGTCCGGCGGTGCATTTGGCTTCAGGGACCAGTTGCAGGACAGCATGGCCATGGTGCACGCCGACCCTGCCAGCAGCCGCGCCCACCTGCTGCTGTGTGCCCGCCACCAGTACGTGCAGGGCGACGTGCAGCACTGGTGGCACCCGCCGATGGATCGCGGCGTGCGAACCCGTTGCAGCGACGACATGCTCTGGCTGGCCCTGGCCACCAGCCGCTATGTGCTGATCACTGGCGACACTGCGGTGCTGAACGAGCCCGTCGGCTATCTGGACGGTCGCGCACTCAACAACGGCGAGGAGTCCTACTACGACCTGCCCGGTCATTCGCCCCTGCAAGAGTCCCTCTACCAGCATTGCCAGCGCGCGCTGGAGCACGGCCTGTGCGTCGGGGCCCACGGCTTGCCGTTGATGGGCAGCGGCGACTGGAACGACGGCATGAACAAGGTGGGCGAGCACGGCATCGGCGAAAGCGTATGGCTGGGCTTTTTCGCCCACGAGGTGCTGCGTCGGTTCGCCGAAACGGCGCAGTTGCATGGCGATGCCCGCTTTGCCCAGCGCTGCGGCGAGCAGGCGCGGCGGCTGCGCAGCAACCTGCAGGCCCATGCCTGGGACGGCGCCTGGTACCGGCGTGCGTACTTCGACAATGGCCAGCCCCTGGGGTCGACCAGCAACCAGGAGTGCCGCATCGATTCCATCGCCCAGAGCTGGTCGGTGCTGTCGGGCGCCGCGCCCCTGGATCACTGCCGCAGTGCCATGGCGTCGCTGGACCGCCACCTGGTGCGGCGTGATATCGGCATCGTGCTGCTGCTGGACCCGCCGTTCGACAAGGGCACGCTCGACCCCGGCTACATCAAGGGCTATGTACCGGGGGTTCGTGAAAACGGTGGCCAGTACACCCACGCCGCCGTGTGGGCGAGCATGGCATTCGCCCGCCTGGGCGACGGCGCCCGCGCCTGGGAACTGATGCGCATGATCAGCCCCCAGAGCCAGGGCCATGCCACCCGCATCGACACCTACAAGGTGGAGCCCTACGTGATGGCGGCGGATGTCTACGGTGTGGCGCCCCATGCCGGGCGCGGCGGCTGGAGCTGGTATACCGGTGCGGCCGGATGGATGTACCGGCTGATCGTCGAATCGCTGCTGGGGGTGGAGCGCCAGGGCAACACCCTGCTGCTGCAACCGCTGCTGCCGCCCGAATGGTCGGGCTTCAGCCTGCAGTACCGGTATGGCGCCAGCGTTTATCACATCGATGTGCACCACGGCACACAGGCCGTACAGGTGCTGAGCCTGGATGGCGGGGTGATCGACGGCACAAGCCTGTCGCTGGTCGATGATGGCGCCGAGCATCAGGTCACCTTGCTGTGCGCTGCATCGGCAACCGCGACGTTACCCTTGCTAAAGGGAGTACCCTAGGGCCTTACCCTATGGATGCCGGCCCCATGTCCCATGATCCAGCCAGCGGGCAGAACCATCTGCTCGCCGCCCTGCCCGACCCGGTACGCGAGCGGCTGCTGCCGCACCTTGAGCAGGTTGCCTTGCCGCTGGGCAAGGTGATCTACGAGCCAGGCGACAGGCTGACGCATGTGTACTTTCCCACCGATGCCATCGTTTCGCTGCTGTATGTCATGGAAAACGGCGCCTCGGCGGAGATCTGCGTGGTGGGCAATGAGGGGCTGGTGGGCATTGCGGTGTTCATGGGCGGCGAAAGCACCTCCAACCGTGCCGTGGTGCAAAGTGCCGGGCTTGCCTGGCGCTTGCCGGGCCAGCGGCTCAAGGACGAGTTCGACCGCCATGGCGAGCTGTTGCTGCTGATGTTGCGCTACACCCAGTCGCTGATCACCCAGATGGCACAGACCGCCGTGTGCAATCGCCACCACTCGATCGATCAGCAGTTGTGCCGCTGGCTGCTGCTGTCGCTGGACCGCCTGACCGGTAACGAGCTGAACATGACCCAGGAGCTGATCGCCAACATGCTGGGCGTGCGCCGCGAAGGCGTCACCGATGCGGCCGGCAAGTTGCAGCGCCTGGGGGTGATCGAGTACAGCCGCGGGCACATCAAGGTGCTCGATCGGCCGCAGCTGGAACGACTGAGTTGTGAATGCTATGCGGTGGTGCGCAGTGAAACCCAACGCCTGTTGCCCTATTTGCCGTTACGTACCTAGTTTTCCATACCCAATACCCTACGGTACGTAACTCGTCACCGGTGCCAGGTTCTTGTAGAACCTCAATGCCTGATCATTTATTCCAAAGCAAAAGCCGAGAATCACATGGCTATCGTTATTGTTCAGGTAGCGGCCAAACTCCACCTCCGTCATTCCCTTGAGGTCGACTACCCTCACTCTTCCTCCCACTGCGCCACCATGGGTCGCCGTATCCGATAGGAAAAAATCTGAATTGATCAAGGTTGATCTGCGGATGCCATTACTGGCCCAGTTGGCTCCATCGGGTGCGCCGTGAGAGCCCGAAAAAATCAAGATCTCCCGTGGAACGGCATTCACACTCGTTCTACGGCGGAAATAATTCAGGGGCGTATTGAAGTTTTTTCCTGCAACGGGTCGATTGCTACCGAAGATGATTTTATCCTGCCCCGTCGAAAAGCTTTTCCAGGCCCCCTTCGGTGCCGAACTCAGGGGTTGCGTGGTCACAGTCGGCAGGCTGGAAAACTTCGAAGCGCTTCTTTTCAGGAGTTGACCATTGCGCAGGCCACCCACTAGGCGATTGGCCTTCGCGGCAACTTTTGGCGCAGACGACCCAATCGACATACCTAACGAAGCCAGGCCTGTTCCGAACGATATCCAGCCCAGAATGCCAGCAGCCTTTTCGTTGCCACTGGCCTCAAGCGCCATCGACGCAGCTCCGCTACCCAGGGCAATGGCTTCCACCGCTACCGCTGCCACCGATACGGCTCCTGCAATGGATGTGGTGGCCACTGCCGCGACAGCGCCTGCCGCAGCACCTGCAGTACTCGCACCGGCACCGAGCAAAGCTGTGTACGCCGCACCTACCGCAGGCGCTGCGGTGCCGGCAGTCACGACCACTGCAATCGCCCCCATCACCAGCCCGATACCAGCCACGACCCAGTTCCACCACGCATGCCCGTCCGGGTCAACGCGGTTGACCGGGTCGCCGCTGCAGTACGCATAGCGGTTCAAGCCGCCCGCACCATCGGGGCTTGCACTGTCGGGGCTGAGGAACATGAACAGGCACGGGTCGTAAGGGCGGTTGCTGCCGGGCATGTACAACAGACTGTCGGTTTCGCGCACTTCTCCGGCGTAGCCCACCCGGCTTTGCGCGGTGCCGTTGTCCAGGCCATGTGCGCTGTAACCCACAAAGCAATTGCTGTCGCCGGTTTCAATCTGCACGCTGCCTTGCCCATCGCTGGCGCTGATCACAACCGTGCGTACCGCCTGGCTCAGCAGGGTCTGGGCGAACACGGTGCTGCCCGCACGCATCAAGGTCAACCAGCCCTGGTCGCTCTGCTCGTTGACCATACGCTGGCCGTCATAAAAACGGTGGCTCGTGGTGCCATTGACGCGGGTCTCGATCAGACGGCCCAGCGGGTCATACGCATAGTCGCAGGTACTGGTGCCGTCCTCCCGGCGCGTCAGGTGCCCCTGGCTGTCCCAGGACAATGCCCGCCACAGTTGTCCGTCATGCCGCTCCCTTGTCAGTTGACCAGCGGCGTCGTATTCAAGGTCGATGATCAGAGCCTGCGGCCAGCTGTGGGTGATCTGAACCGGACGATCTGCAGCCACATCGCTGTCGTAGGCGAACCTCATGTGGTTGCATTGACCATTCTCGTACTCGGTGTCGATCTGTTCATAACCGTCGAGCGCATTGAAACAGAACGTCTGGCGACGAATGCGCTGCCCGGTGCGGGGGTCGGTGACCAGATGAGGCCCTTGCGTGGTGGCTTCGACCAGGCGATTGCGCACGTCGTAGCGGTAGTGCTCTTCGCTCAACAAGGTAGCCTGCTCCGCCTCCAGCGATTCCCACGTGCGTGTCGCCACCTGATCCTGCTGGGTCCAGCGCAAGCGCTGGCGAAAGCGCTGCATACCCGAGATACCATGGCACACCCATGTTCGGGTGCACGCACGGCCCAGGAGGTCGTAGGTCAGGGTCTGCTGCTGGGACTGGCCGTGCTGGCCGTCGGTGGTGAGGGTCTGCGCCAACCGACCGAATGCGTCGTAGCCCAGTTGCAAGGCCAGCGGGCCGCAGTGCTGGCCACTGATACGCCCCACGGCATCGTAGGTGCAGTAAGTCATCTGGCCGTGTACATCGGCAAACGACAGCACGCGACCGTTCAACGAATACTGCCAGCCGCAGGTATGGGGCTGTCCTGCATGGTGCCAGTGCTCGGCACTGGTCACACCCGAGGCGGTGAAATCCCAATCTATCTGCCCCAGCCCGTCGGTGGCCCGGGTAAGGCGACCGTGGGGCGGGCTGTAGGTGAAGGTACTTTCACTGTTTTCGCTCGGCCGCGCGATGCGCTTGAGCTGATAATCCAGCTCGGGTTCATAGCCGAAATGCGTAACACTGCCGTTGGAGCGTGTGAGTGCTTCGGGAGGAATCTGCCCCGGCACATACGCCAGGGTTTCCTGCTGCCCGCCGCAATCGCGCGTCAGGGGGCGATCCAGGCCATCGAATGTCTGCTTGAGCAGCAACGTCTCGCGGGTTGCGGTGCATAGTGAAAGGGTTGCTATGGCATCGCCATCGCTGTGGGGTGCGAAGCGCCATTTCACGCGGCTGTGGTCTTGCAGGGTACGCTGCGCGACCCGGCCGTCACGGTCGTAGACGGTGGACGTGGTGCGCTGCTCGCCATCGGGCGTTTCTATCGTATGGGCTACCGGACGCTGAAGCGCATCGAGTGTCCAGCGCTCCCGGCGCAACAACGGGCCACCCCCAGGCTCATGCAGCTCCACACGTTCGACACTGCCGCTTGCATTCAGGTACAGCGTGGTGCGAGGCCCTTGCTCCCCGGTGGCGCTCTGTTGCCAGGACACTTGGGTACGCTGGATGGGGTCGTGCTTTGTATGGTCCACCGTGCCGTCTGCATGCTGCACCCGGCATGCGGAGCCCCAGTCATCGTAGGCGGTGAGCACCGTACTGCTACAAAACGGGGTGTTCTGGGCGGCAGCCCAGTCCTGCGAGGTCTCACTGGTGACATTGCCCTGTACGTCGTAGGTCACTCGGCGCACTTCACGCAGGGGGGCACCGGGGCTGTCCAGAAACTCGAGCAGTTCGCGCACCGGGCGTCCCTGACCATCCAGCTCCACACGCAGGCGCTGGCCGTTGCTATCGGTCTGCTCGACGTACACCGTTCGATCACGCTGCAGGCCAACCAGCTGGTAGGTACAGCGGGTGCTGGTCGCATACGGCGTGTTCGCGCTTTCTATGCGGCGTATGGTGCGGCCCAGTGCGTCGTGGTCAAAACGGGTCACGGTACCGTGTTCGTTGCGTTCTTCGATGGTCAGGCCCGTCAGCACGTGGCGCAGGGTCGATGAGCTGATTACCAGGTGGTCATGGCTGATCCGTTGCTGGGTTTCGCACAGCAACGGGCCTTCGAAGGTGCGCAGGAAATTCGTGGTGGCGGCGTAGCCGTTGTAGAGCGTGACACTGGATATCGGTAGGCCATGGAACGGGCTGTCTGCTGCCTGCTCGACACGCTGCAGGATTCTGGCCGTTTCAACTTCCCCGCTATCAATCGCTTCCCGAGCCACTTCGCTGTCCAGCACCAGGTGCTGTCGATCCTCTGCCTGGCGCTTGTGCAGCCTGACGTAGGCATAGTCGGTGTGCGCCACATGACCCGCTGACCGTGCATCGGGTGCCGGGGCAGTAGTGGTGAAGCGCTTGAGCCAGCGCACGAACCTTCCCCCGTCATCCGGGCAGCCCTGCGCGCCACCCAGCGGATAGTATTCGCGGCTTTCGCTGCGCCCATCGGCGAATCGCTGGTTCAGTACATTGCCATAGGCATCGTATTCGCACGTGTCGCGTTCCTCCCTGAACCGGTTGCCGGTTTCATAGCGGGTAATGCGGGCAATCGGCAGCTGACACCAGGCCGGCTGGTCGTCCCAACCCACTGCAGGGTCGTCTGCGTACACGCTCTGCTGGCAAACCCTGCACTCGCCGCGCACGGTTAACTTCTGCGTCTGCAGGTGATAGTGATTCCAGGTGTATTCGACACTTTGCACCTTGCGCCCCTGTTCGTCGTGCAGGGTTTGCAGGCATCCATAGTCATAACGTGGCAGAAGATAGAGGTTGTCCTTGCCGTCTGCCCATTCACCTGCCGAGACACCCCCGTAGCCAAAGCAGTTGTTCGAGCCGATCAGGGCGTAGGTGGTGTAGGCCACCGGCTGGGCCGCACCGGGGTCGTGCCGATGCGTGGACACCCTGGGCAAAGCGGTCAGCGGCGCGCCCTGTGGCAGCCGAAGCCCATTGTTCCCCGTGGCGTAATCGACTTCGTCCGTGCTGCCCAGCGGCCCCAGCACCTTGCTCGGGAACAGCAATCGGCTTTGCGGATCCTGCCAATAGGTGAAGGCCCAGCGGTTGCCGCCATCAGGCAGGATCAGCTCATTGAGCCGGTCACTTCGCAGCAGCGTGACGACTGTGGTGCTGTCAGAACCCGGAAACATCACGAAGCGGGTTTCATCCCTATCATGCTGGACGTCCAGCAACAGACGCTGCTCGTCGCGGATGGTCCACAGCAGGTAGGGGCCACTGCCTGCAAGCCATTCAAGGTACGCGCGGCGCCCCTGGGCAGAAACGATCTGCTTGAGCATGGCCATGCCGCTGTTGTCCTGGACCTCGAGGTACTCGCAGACGCCATCCTTGTAGTCGATGCGAAAGCAGCGAGCCCTGTCGTCAACGGTGAACACCTTGAACGAACACAGCTTCTGGTCTTCGAACACCAGTTGCCCGCCCTTGCTCAAATCCGAACGGTCGCTATCGAACTTGAACGTGTCGCCCGAATTGATCCGTAGCTGACCGGTATTGAAATCAAGCATGGACAACCCGAGCGTCCAGCCGAGGCCATACCCGCTGTCGGTGTGCGAGCCCAGTGGGCTGAAATGCAGCGCAGGTTGAATGACCGGCCCGGCAAGGTGGTTGGCGTGCAGTGCCGGCAGCTCGCAAGCCAGCGTGAACTGGCTGGTTCTGGGGTCCACGCCGGTGCTTACATGGCTCAGAAAATTACTCGCCTGGGTGTAGAGCGCGCCGGCGCGCAGGCGCCGGGTAACGTCGTCAGGCCTCGTCATCCGTGGCGCTCCGGCTTTCGGCACCCGTTGCCAGCGACAGCCGCAGGCTGCGTGAGCCGGACGCAGAGGTATCGGCGTAATGGATCATCAAGGTGTGGTCGTTGCCATACGCGTCAACGAACAACAGCGGGCGCGGGCCACCTTGCTCTCGGGAGGACTGGCTATGAAACGGTATGTTGTTGCCCCCCTGAAGTACCACAACGACGCTCTGCGGGCGTATCCTTGACACGCTGGGCACTGGCCTGAAGTCGTCGCCCAGCTCGATCAGAGGGTTGTAGGACACCTCGCTGTGGCCCGGGGCGGCGTAGCCGACGTGGGAGGCCCGGGTGTCACTGGGCGAACGCACGGCCCACTGGATCATCCCGAAACCCGTAGGTTCCACGGCACGCAAGGCCACCCAGGTGCTCAGCACATATTCCCAGATGAAAAGATCGGAATTTCCCTCACCGCCTATCAGTTCCCGCTCAAAGCTGTAGTCGTCAAGGCCGAACACAGGGATGGGCTTTGTGCTGATATCGACGTGCTCGTCGAAACTGGTTTCGCTGCCGTCCGTGACGTAGAAGTACTCTTCAGCGCCCTGTATGCGGGTGATGCCCGCCCAAAGGGTGACATTGGTGCCCGCAAGGGCACGGGAATGCACGTAGAACCGGCGGGTGTAGACGGCAAGTGCTTCGCCCTCTGAAACTGCATGCGCGCTGGCCTGTGCTGACGTGCCTGGGTAGTAGTCGTAGGCGTTGCGTACCGTCCTGTAGAACCATTGGGCTTGCCCGTTATCCTCGCACTGCAGCGCAGTGTAGGTACCGTCATCGTTGCGTAGCAGCAGGCACACGCTGTCGAGCTCTTGCTGGGAGACGTCCTGATTGGTGCGTGGCTGTATTTCCACTACAACTTCCACCTGCTGGCGCAGATTCGGGTAAAGGTGTCCCGTTGGCGAGCCTAGTCTCATACGTATCTGCGACAGCCAACTCCCCAATGGTGGCGCAGCTCGCGAAGATGCAAGCGCCTCGAATGATCGGGGAGGCACCCCTTCAACGGTCAAGGTATACCCCCAGGGTGCCTGGTTGCTTGCATTCGGGTCTTCGGAATGCAGGTGCACCGACAGATCGAAGCGGTTGCCATAGACATCCATGCCGTAGGTGTAGCTTTGCTGGAGTCTCTTCAGAACGACGTTGAAGTAGGCGATCATGCCCACCGCAATACAGATTGCGTCACGCGGTGATCTCAGGGGGCTGAGAAGGTCGTAGTAGGCCATCATCATTTCGGTTGAGCCCACGATCGTGGGGGTCGATGCCGTGCTGTTGGGGGCTCCGATGCAGGTTGCCTTGTTCAAGTGGAGCGACGATCCATAGGCGGGTTGTTGCATGCTGTGGATCTTCACGACATTGGCGGTTCGTGGGTTCTGCAATGTAACGTAGGTATTTTCGACACGTGCCGCACGCCCTCCGGCCTCTGAGGAGGCGCCCTGGAACACCACCACAGGCCTGGATACGACCAACCCGTGCCCTACCCTGTATTGCGTTGGTTCTACAGCCTCTATCTGAACGCTGCTATTGAAACGCCCTCCTTCGCCTTGGCCACCATACGGGACATCAAGATTGTTGGTTGTCCAGACTCTGCTTTGCACTCTGATCCTGGCTGCAAACTTGAACACCGTGCGCGCATCAACACTGGGGTCCAAATGCAGGTAGCGTACAAAGGTCTGATAGTCATTGCTGTCAGTATGTTTTTTTTTTGAAGTCTTGCCACTTCTGACGGTGCCTTCATCATAAGGCAGTATCCCGGTTTCGGGCGGCTGCGTCCCAGAAACCCACCCCCCGGGCGCGGTGATGTACGGAATTATCTCGAGGCCGCCAACCGGTAACAGTACCACTTCGCCATACGAGTTACGGGCTTGTAAGGTTATGATCACTTTTGATTTTTGACGACCATTCGCGAACAGATGTGCTTTGGCATTCTGTTGCCCTCTGAACGCATCTGCCTCGATCAGAAAATAACTCAAGGTTGCAACTGCAGTGTCTGTAACGTGGGCCATGATGTCGCTTCCTGCGGTTGAGTGGAACGGGTTGCCGGGAGTGGGCTTTATCCATCGGCTGATACATAGACGCAGGACACCTTGCCCTCCAGCTTCCCATCCTTGAAGCCCTCGGAGATGATGCCCCGGGTTACCTCCTGGCCAATAGCGACATAATGGGCCTTTGAAACACTTATTTTTGCAGTCATCTGACCATAGATCGGATTGACGATTTTATAGTGCGAATAGGACTCATCCGAATTGCAGTGCCCGGCATTGTAAATGCCGAACCTTACGCCATCCCGAGGGTTTTCAACGGCGAAGTTATACATCTCGTCATTGTCGCAATCATTGTTGGCAAAGCGATGCATGCCGACGGTCATCTGGATAGTGCATCCCCCGCTGTTTTTCTTGTACAAATGCAACACTGAAATACCCTGTGGTGCAGGAGGAGGCGTTGTGGACTTATTCATGAAAAGGATGATGACCAGCGAGAGCACAATCATTATCACGAAAAGCGTGAAAGCAATAAGGGTGCGCGAAAAATGGAGGTTCATGAGGATGCCCTTTATCTGGCAGCGTGGCATTCAGAGTGTAAGATCACTGCCCTCCCGGTCAAGTTGCTAGTTAAACAAGTTCATGCTGAGCACCTGTGTTTTCAGACTGGTAATATTGCCAGTTGCAAGGCATGAAACGTGTATGGCAACACTGGGCACATCGAGTGAAAGTTACGCGTGCTGAACCCTCTGCCCAGGCTGGCACACTCATTCACTTGCAACAAAAGCCTTGACCGGCTCGCACCATGGCGTTACGTTCTCGCCCGCATTTTTGCAAGCCTGCACAGGAGTCCTGCATTGGACAGTTGCCCTAGTCGATTGCGACAGGTACAGCCGGCGAGCTAGTCCAGCAGACCCTTCTGCCACTGCTCGCCGAACACGGTGGTCAGTGGCGATCCGCATCCCTGGCGGGATGACGCATCTTCATTTCCCCTCCCCGCTTGACGCCCCTCATCGTGACGAGGTGTGTCGGCTGCTCGTACCCGTTGCCATCCCCGAAATCTTTACGCGCACAAGTGCGCTGACGCCGGCTGTCTGCCGGTGCCTTGAGGTGGTTCATGGATTGGAAAGTATTCTTGCTGCGCGTGGCTGTCGCGCTGGTACTGGGGGCGCTGATCGGCGCTGAACGTCAACTGCGTCAGCGCCTCACCGGGCTGCGCACCAATGCGCTGGTGAGCACCGGCGCCTGCCTGTTCGTGCTGGTGACCCAGGCCGTACCGGGCATGCTCCCGGCCGACGCTTCGCGGGTGGCGGCCTATGTGGTGTCGGGCATCGGTTTTCTGGGCGGTGGCGTAATCATGCGCGACGGCATGAACGTGCGCGGCCTGAACACCGCTGCCACGCTGTGGTGTACCGCCGCCGTCGGTGTGCTGTGCAGCCTGGGGCTACTGCTTGAGGCGAGCCTGGGCAGCCTGATGGTGCTATGCGCCAACATCCTGCTGCGTGACATCGCCCAGCGGCTGAACCAGCAGGATGTGTTACCGGCCAGCGAGGCCGAGCAGCGTTACGAGGTGCGCATCGTATGCCGCGCCGAAGACGAGATCCAGGTACGCAGCCTGATGCTGCACAGCTTTGGCAGCAGCGGCCTGCGCCTGCAATCGCTGCACAGTGAAGACCTGCCCAACCCGGCCAAGCTGGAGGTGCGGGCCGAGTTGATGGGCGACCCGCAGGCGCCCTCGCAGCTCGAGCACCTGGCCAGCCGGGTGAGCCTTGAGAAAGGCGTCAGTTCGGTACGCTGGCAGGTATTCGAGCTGGCGTCGGACTGACCCGCTTCAGCAACTGGCGCGCCACTCGCGGATCTGTTCGTGGGTGGCCGTCACCCCGCCGCACACCACCACCAGCACCGACTGATATGCCTTGAGTACCTCACTCGGTGCATAGGCCAGCGCCAGCGCTGCACCACAGGCCGGCTCCACCAGGATACGGTGGTCGAGCAGAAAACGTTCGCAGGCATCCAGCGCCTGAGCGTCAGTCACCACATGGCTGTGAATCGGCCGTTGCTGGCTGAGTTCGAAGGCCTGCTGGCATACCTGCTTGGCCCCCAGCGAGGTCGCCACGCTGGTCACTGCGGGCAGGGCCGTCGGGGCCTTGCTGGCCATCGCGGCAGCCAGCGAGGCGGCGCCGTCGGTCTCCACGGCAAATACCGGCACGTCAGCCCAGTCGTTACGTGCCAACCCCTCGCACACCCCGGCCAACAGGCCGCCCCCGCCCACCGAGAGCACGATCGCATCGGGCTTGAACCCACTGATGACCACCTCGTCGATCAGGCTGGCATGGCCTTGCCATAGCAGAGGATCGTCGAAGGGGTGGATGAAGGCCGCGTCGTCGGTGAGCAGCGATTGCGCATAGGCATTGGCCTCGTGCCAGGCGCTGCCGTGCACGATGACCTCGGCGTCCTCCTGGCGAATCAGCTGCCTGGCGCGCTCGGTGGTGGTTTGCGGCACCACCACGGTCACCGGCAAGCCCAGGCAGCGGCCCGCATAGGCCACCGCAATACCGGCGTTGCCCCCCGACGAGGACACGAAGCGGCGCTTGCCTTGCCTGGCATAGGCCTGGCAAGCCAGGCCCACGCCACGCAGCTTGAACGAGCCACAGGGCTGCAGGGCGTCGAGCTTGAGCCACACGTCCTGGCCGCTGGCCAGGCTGAGCGGGCGCGAAGGTACCAAAGGGGTTTCGAGATGCAGGGACATACCAGGCTCCAGGTCAGGCCAGTTCGACGATCGATTGAATTTCAACGCTTGCTCAGCGGTTGCGGATTTCATCGAGGTAGTTGTAGATGGTGTAGCGTGTCACCCCGAGTGCGGCGGCAGCTTTCTCGACGGCGCCCTTGACGATGAACAGTCCGCCATCGTGCATCTGGCGCACCGCCTCGAGCTTCTGCGCCTTGGCGATACGCCGGCCCTGGCTGCGTGCGTCGTGCAGGGCGGCATCGATGATCTGCGCCATCAACTGCTCGAGGTCGGGTTGGTTCTCGGTGGGCTCGCCGGGGGCTGCCCCGGTGCCGGGCAGCAGCTGTTCCAGGCACGCCTGGGCGGCGGCGATGCCACTGAAGTCGGTGTTCACGCACAGGCTGGCATAGGGCTCGCCCAAGGCGTCGCGGAACACCGCAGTGGCACTGCGCAGGGTCTTGCCGTCGCGGCCCAGGCTCGGGTAGTTGCCCACCACCACCGGGGTATGGCTGCCCTTGTCGCGCAGGGCCTGCAGCACGGCATTGAACCCCTGGTCTTCACGAGGCCCGGCCAGTACCGGGCTGCCGATCTGACGCCCACTGACATGCCCGTTGGCAATGGCAATCACCGAATGTTCCGGCCGGGTCAGGTCGTGCAGGACCACCTCGGTGGTGCGTCCCAGCACAGTGCCAAGCATCTGCACCGTTGCGTGCAGTACGCCCAGCACCAGCTGGCGTTCAGGGGTTGTATCGAGGGCCATCGAGCGCACCACAAGAAAAAACGAACCGAGAAAATATCAACATAAAGTTTAATTTTCAACGGTTCGTTAAAATCATCGCAGCACAAAATCGCCTGCTAGCCACCATCGGTATCGATATCGGCATCAGTGCGCGGCTTGCGCTCACGTTGTGGCTTGAAGTCAGGGCTGTAGGGGTTTTCCTTGTGAGGTTCGGGTGTATTGCTCTGCTCCTGCCCTCCTTCGTCCGGGCGTCCGGCATCCTGCAACGGCACCTCCACATCGCGTTCAGGCAGGCTCTTGCCATCGTCCGGGCGTTTCCAGGTTTGCGGCAGCGGTTGTGGCTGGTCTTCAGCAACGGGCTCGCGGTTGCGCGGGTCATGAATCATGCTTGGCGTCCTCCGGTACAGGTTCAGCGTCGTTCATCCGACAGTGGCGTCGGCTCGTCAGGTTCGGGCACTGACGGGTTGGTGTCGGGAATGCCCTCGACGTCGTTAGGGTGTTCGCGGCGATCGTCGTCGCCACGCACGTTCGGGTCAGTCACCGGGTCGTGTTCGCGTCGCGGGTCGTTGAGCGGGTCCTTCCACAGGGGGTCATCCTGCGGGCGTGGATCGATAGCCATGGCGGTCACCTCAGGTCGTGGTCCGACAAATGCGGGCCCTGCAGTTTTTCGAGGCCCCTGGACGTGGTAGGTGCCAGCCAGCCGATCAATGGTCAGGGGCCGCGTACTCGCCAGCGAAGGAAAAATATGCTCTGTGCCCCGCAAAATCCGCTGCAACCTGCGGGGCACGCAAGGCCAGCACGCGGTAAGGTAGGCAAAAACTACAACCTGAGGTGTTTGCGTGGCGTCCTATACCCTGCGTCAGCTTAGATATTTCGTCACCACGGTCGAATGCGGCAGCGTGGCCGAAGCCTCGCGCAAGCTGTACATCGCACAGCCATCGATATCCACGGCCATCAAGGGGCTCGAAGACGGGTTCGGCGTACAGTTGCTGATTCGGCATCATGCCCAGGGGGTTTCACTGACCCCGGGCGGTGCGCGGTTCTACCGCAAGGCTCAGGAACTGCTGCGCATGGCCCATGAGTTCGAGCAGAACGCCCTGGCGGACAACGACGTGGTGAGTGGGCAGATCGACATCGGCTGTTTCGAAACCGTCGCCCCACTCTATCTGCCGCGGCTGATCGCCGGGTTTCGCCAACGCTTTCCGGGCGTGGAAATTCGCCTGCGCGATGGCGAACAGCAAGAGCTGGTACAGGGGCTGACGGCCGGCCGCTTCGACCTGGCGATCTTCTACCAGCATGACCTGGACAGCACCATCGAAACCGAGCCGCTGACCGCACCGCAAAGGCCCTACGCCCTGCTGCCTGCCGGCCATCGCTTCGCCGGTCAGGCCCAGGTCTCGCTGCGCGACCTGGTACTTGAGCCGATGATCCTGCTGGACGTGCAACCCAGCCGTACCTATTTCGTGAGCATTTTCGAGGAACTGGGCCTGAACCCGAACATCGTGTTCGGCTCGCCCTCTATCGAGATGGTGCGCGGCATGGTCGGCCAGGGTTTCGGCTTCGCACTGCTGGTGACGCGGCCACGTTCCACCATCAGCTATGACGGCCAGCCACTGGTGTGCGTGGATATCGCCGAAGACGTGACCGGTTCGGCACTGGTGGCCGCCTGGCTCAAACGTGCGCAGCTGACCAAGCCTGCGCAGTTGTTCGTGGATTACTGCAAGGAGCAGTTCAGGCTGTGGCTGGCGTGAAAGCGGGCCGATCACTGCACGCTGTAACTGCGTCCGCCTGCCAAGTGCTTAGTTTCAGCAGGTATCAATAAAGCGACAACTCACGACCTGTGCTCGGCCGCAATAAAGTGCGGGCCTGCAACAACCTAGGGGTTGCAGTTGGCCTTGACCGCCGCCTCGTGGGACACATAAGGGCGATGCGGCTCGATGAACCAGGATGCTTTGGTTCGGTACGTGGTCAGCAGGCAGACGAACTGGCGACGCATGCTGTTGGTGTTGCTCCACTGCCGGTCACTGCCGGCCTTGTTCAGCAGCTCCTGGAACGCCAGGTCGGTCTGGTCTGCGGCGATAGTGCGGGTACAGGCGGAAGGCTTGATTTCCAGGCTCCACTGGTTGCCATTGATCGCGCCCCATTTCACCGAGTCTATGTAGCGCGGGCAGCGGCCTGGCACCGGTTTCGGAGGCACGACCCCGGTCGAACCTGTTTCGGCTTGATCGGCAACGATAAAGTCGAAGCGAAAGTGATCATTGATGTTGGCAGGTGGCGTCAGCCGCACAATGGGCACGATGATGCCGGTGTCGGCCCGAAACTCCTTCTGGTTGAGCCTGGCAGCGGCCAGCCCGTTCGGTACCCCTGCCGGCCAGTGGGCAGGCACACCCACTGGCATATAGAAGAATGCCTGGATGGGCAGGGTTCTGGCACGACCCGCCGGCCATGTCGTAACAACAAGTTCGTTCTGCTCGCTGAACCCTTCTGCGGCCAGTATGTTTTTCATCTGCAGCATGAGCATGAAGTAACCGGCACTGTTGGCAACGCCCCTGCGCATGTCGAAGCCGCATTGATTCAGCGGGCGGTACTTGGCGGGCTGGTACCAGATCCCGAGCCATTGTTGAGGCGTGGTGACGCCCTGGCTCTGGCATGGCCGGCTGTGTGGGTAAACAACTCCCTCGTAGACCATGGTGCCGCAGGGTGTGTTCCTGAACCAGTTCCAGCCATCCATGCTGTAGGCGCACTGCACCATCAGCAGGTCCTTGCCCGCTGGCCTGCGGTCCTGGGGATACATGATCAGACCGTCGTTGAAGCCCCACGCCACTGACCTGAACCTTGCGTCGTAACGTATGTAGGAGAACGACGTTCCGCCACTTCTCGCCGAGGTCGGGCTAGGGTCCCAGATGCGAAATGCCCCGGGGTTCTGCGGCCGCTGGGTGACGCGCATCAGGACACCGCTGCATAGAAACGGCGGTTTGCCTGAATCACCGCAATGCGAGTTGCCTGCGCTGTAGTTGTACCTGAGGTCGGCTACGGTGGCGTTGCCGTCCTCCAGCGAGCTGCGTGGTGAGCCAGGCGCCCACTGTGCCAACCCCGGCGCACTGGCTGCTACGCACCCCAGAAACATCAACATCTTTAACCTGTTCATGGTCCACTCCTTGTGCTGCAGTGCTGAAACTGCCTGTCAACGTGGCGTCGGATTGCAACCGGCAGCCACCGATACGCGATGAGACACATCGGGTCGAAAAGGCTCCAGGTTCCAGGTTTTCTTGTAGCGGGCGGTGGCCAGGTGGCACACCAACTGACGACGCATGCCGCCCCCGTTGTCGAGGCGCCAGCGCCAGTCACTGCCGTAGCGCTTGTACAGTTCCGCGTAGGCGGCGTTGGTTTCGTCCTGGCGGATGCGTCGTCCGCAATAGGTAGGCGTGAGCTCCAGGGTCCAGGCGTTCTTGCGGATGCCTGGGTCGTAGCGGTAGCTCCACTGCCCCGACTCGAAGTAGCGCGTGCAACGTGCGCGCGCAGCGGCTTCGCCAGGCGAAGCGTCGACGGAGGAAAGCTCGCTGCTCGACGCCTGGGTGCCTGGCGCATGAGGCGTCGACTGCTGGCTCGGATGGATGCAGCCAGTCAGCAGTACTGCTGCCAGCAAACAACAAGCTCTGGTGGCAAGATGGATGGGCATCACCGGCTCCTTTGGCAGGATTGCCCATGTCGATCACACTTCAGGGGTTGCCGTTGGCTGCCATTGCGGGCTGGTGACGCGCATACTGGCGGCGCGTCTCGATGTTCCAGGGGGGCTTGTTCGGTACGGACAGGCCGGGCCAGCGTATGTCGCAAGGTGTTCATGTCGCTCTCCCACTGTCTGCCCAACGGCAAGGCAAACAGTAACGGTGAGCAACACCAGCCCGCTACTGACAGAAGTATCAGTAGCGGGGGCTAAGGCCTGGGTGGGATATTGGCTCGAATCAGCGCGCCGCCCAGGCATTGAAGCGTTGTTCCAGCTCCTCGCCATGGTCAACCCAGAACGCCGCATCCACTGCTCGCGCCTGGGCCAGGTTGGCTTCGGCAGTGGGCAACTGCTTCTGTACTTCGGCTGGCAGCAAACCCAGGGTCTGCTTGTTTACCGGGCCATACGGAATGTTTTCCGAGAACACCTTCTGCGCCTGTGGCTGGCTGGCGAACGCAATGAAATCCTCGGCCAGTTTCTTGTTCGGCGTACCCTTCACCACCGCCCAGTATTCAGGGTCGAACAGGCTCTGCGGCCATACGATGCTCAGCTTCATGCCCTCCTTCTGCGCAGCCGCGATGCGCCCGTTGTACGCCGCGCTCATCACCACATCGCCGGCAATCAACCACTGCGCAGGTTGCGCCCCGGCTTCCCACCACTGGATGTTGGACTTGATCTGGTCCAGCTTGGCGAACGCGCGGCTCACACCTTCAGGGGTGCCGAGCACCTTGTACAACTCATCGGGCTTGACGCCGTCGGCGAGCAAGGCGATCTCCAGGGTGTACTTGGCTCCCTTGCGCAGGCCGCGCTTGCCGGGGAAGTCCTTCACGTTCCAGAAGTCCGCCCATGAGGTCGGCCCCTTGGCCAGCTTGGCATGGTCGTAGGCCATCACCATCGACCATACATAGGTGGCCACGCCGCACTCGGTGAAGGTGCCGGGCACAAAATTGGCCTGGTCACCGAAACGTTGCGGGTCGAGTTTCTCGAACAGGCCTTCATCACAGCCGCGCAACAGTTCGGGGCTTTCGACCTCGACCACATCCCAGCTGGTGTGGCCGACGTCGACCATGGCCTTGATTTTCGACAGCTCGCCGTTGTACTCGCCTGCCACCACGGTGCCCGCACCGCTGGCATTGAATGGCTGGAAGTAGGCCTTTTCCTGTGCCTGCTTGGTGGCGCCGCCAAACGAGATGACGGTCAGGTTCTGCGGGGCGGCAAACACGGTACTGCTCAACAGGGCCAGGGCAAACGGAACGCTGCAACGCAAGGATCGGGTCATGGCTCACTTCCTCGACTAGGCCGGCACGCTCGTGCGCGCCGGCGGGGTTTTGTTAGGCGACCGCGGGTACGGTCGTCCTGCTCTACGGCAGTAAAAGGTGCAACGTTGGCCGGCTCGTATGCCGATCTGTGTGTTATGTCTCGCTCAAAAACGCCGCCAGACGCTCCATCAACCGGTCACAACCAGCCAGCTGTTCGACGCTGACGTATTCGTCCGGCTTGTGTCCCTGGTCCATGCTGCCCGGCCCGCAGACCACCGCCGGTATCCCGGCCTGGTCGAACAGCCCGCCTTCGGTGCCAAAGGCCACCGTGCTGAAGGCATCGCTGCCGCACAGCCGGGCAATCAGCTGCGCCGCCGCGCTGTCCGGTGGCGTGGCAAGCCCCGGGTAGCTCGACAGCGCTTCGAAACGAATGCCGCTGTCGGCATTGACCGCCTGCATCGCCGGCACTACTTCACGCGCGGCAAACGCCTGCAATTCATCGGCCACCGCTTGCGGGGCGAACGCCGGCAGCGCCCGCACCTCGAAATCGAAACGGCAATCGGCCGGCACGATGTTCAGCGCCGTGCCGCCCTGGATCGTGCCCACCTGCACGGTCGAAAATGCCGGGTCAAATCGTTCGTCGTGAAGCTCCGGCGCCGCCAGGCGCGTACCGATTGCGCCCAGCTGGCCGATCAGCCGCGCCGCCTGCTCGATGGCGTTGACGCCATAGGGCGCGTAGGCCGAATGACAGGCCGCGCCGTGCACATGGCAGCGCATGGCCAGCTTGCCCTTGTGCCCGAGCACCGGCTTGAGTTCGGTGGGTTCGCCGATCAGGCACAGCGCCGGCATCGGGATACGCCGTGGCAACACCTCGAGCAGGCTGCGTACCCCCAGGCAACCCACCTCTTCGTCATACGAAAACGCCAGGTGTACCGGGCGGCGCAACGGGCTTGCCAGAAACAGCGGCACCGCCGCCAGCACCGAGGCCAGGTAGCCTTTCATGTCGGCAGTGCCCCGGCCGTACAGCTTGCCGTCCTGCTCGCTCAGGTCGAACGGCGGCACCGTCCAGGCCTGGCCGTCCACCGGTACCACATCGGTGTGTCCGGACAGCACCACGCCACCCTCCACACCCGGGCCGATGCTGGCCAGCAGGTTGGCCTTGGTGCGTTCGGCGTTGTAGATCAGCTCGCAGTCCACCCCCAGATCGTCTAGGTAATCGCGCACGAACTCGATCAGCGCCAGGTTCGAATCCCGGCTCACCGTGGCGAAGCCGACCAGCTGCGCCAGCAGGGTGCGGCTGCGCCATTCACTCATCGCCGGGCACTCCGTAGCTGGGCGCCTGCGTCGGGTCCAGGGCGCGGGTCAGGTAGTCCTGCAACTGGGGTTCATAGGCGGTCCACAGTTTGTGCAGTTCGCCGATGGGATTCTCGTCGGCCCAGTCCACCCGCAGGTCGACGATCGGCCAGGTCAGGTCGCCGACCACCGACAGTGCCGCCGAGTGCACCGCCCCGGCCTCGCCGCCTGCGGCCTGCCCCGCCTGCAATGCCGTGAGCAACCGGGCGGCCAGGCAGCCCTCGCTGCGCTCGAAGGCCTCGACCATGCGTTCGATCACCGCGCTGCTGGCCAGCAGGTTGCCGGCGGCCACGCATTGATCGCCTGCCACTGCATTGTGGGTGCCCAGTGCGTGGCTGCCACTGAAGAGTGCGGTGCGCCCCTGGGCATCCACCACCGCTACCTGACGGTACTGGCCATAGCCATTGCTCGACAGCGCCTGGTCCAGGGCCGTGGCAGGTGCCAGCCCGTCGGCCAGGCCATCGAGTATCTGCGGGCCCAGCGCCGGCAACGTGATGTTCTGGCTCGACACCGCGCCCACGCCGGCGCGCAGCCAGGGGCAACGCGCGCCCACGGCGATGCTCGACGAGCTGATGGCGATACCCAGCTGACCGGTTTCGGCGCAGCGTCCGACGATAGAAAAAGTCATGTGCCGCTCCTTATTCGGGGATCACCGCGATCACGTCGATTTCCATCAGCCATTGCGGTTGGCCCAGGGCACTGACCACCAGCCCGGTTGAAATCGGAAACACGCCCTTGAGCCATTTGCCGACCTCCTGGTACACCGGCTCGCGGTAGCGCGGGTCGATCAGGTAGGTGGTGGTCTTGACGATGTGGCTCAGGTCGCTGCCGGCTTCTTCGAGCAGTTGCTTGACGTTGCGCATGGCCTGCTCGGCCTGGGCCCGCGGGTCGCCAAGGCCGACCAGTTGACCGTCGAAATCGGTGCCCACCTGGCCACGCACGTAGACCGTGTTGCCGGCACGCACGGCCTGGCACAGGTCGTTGTCCAGGGTCTGGTTGGGGTAGGTATCCTTGGTGTTGAACATGCGGATGCGGGTATGGGTAGGCATCAACGTACTCCCAGTTTCTGGACGTTGGAATCACAGTGGGCGGCAGCCTCGCGTTGCGCGGCGTCGCGGTAGTCGAAATAGGTGCGCTGTTTCACGATGTGCTCGGCGATGTGCCGGGCGTCGTGCCACACGCCCCAGATAAAGGCGGAGCCACGGCGCGACAGCCACGGCAGGCCGACGAAATAGATCCCCGGTTCGCGGGACACACCGCGCTGATGCTGTGGCTTGCCGTCGGGCTTGAAGGCATCGACCTTCAGCCAGCTGTAGTCGGTCGAGTAACCGGTGGCCCAGATGATCGAGCTGACACCGGCCTTGGCCAGGTCCAGCTCAAGAATCGGTTGGGTCAGGCACTGCGGGTCGGGCAGCATGTGGCGTGCTTCGGGTTCTCCGGGCAGGTCCAGGCCGTTGCGTGCAATGTAGTCGTCGGCGGCATCGAGCAGCGCCAGGTAGTTCTCGTCGCCGCGGGCGATGTTCTCGGCTAGGTTGGCCTCGAAGCTGACCACACCTTGATCGAATGCGCGGGTCAGGCCCACCAGCGTGATGCCCTGGTGGGCCAGCTTGCGAAAGTCCACGGTATGTCCGCCACGGGCACCGCTGACCGCGATGGTCACGTGCTCCTTGCCGGGCTGCACGCCTTCGGCGTCCCACAGGCCGAGCACCCCCAGCCACCAGCAGAAGTCGCGATTGCGGTAGGCACGTGGCGGGCGATCGTGCGCGCCCACCGACAGGTACACCTGCTTGCCGGCGCGCTGCAGTTCATCGGCGATCTGCACACCCGAGGAGCCCGCGCCCACCACCAGCACCGCGCCTTCGGGCAATTGCCGGGGGTTGTGGTAGTCGGCCGAATGCAGCTGGGTGATGCCGGGAAGCTGCGGGGCGATAGGCGGGATCACCGGGCGCTGGAACGGCCCGGTGGCCACCACCACCTGGTTGGCCTCGATCAGGCCCGTGGAGGTCTGCACCGTAAAGCCCGGGCGACCTTCGTTGCGTTCGACCTTGAGCACTTCGACACCGGTACGAATGGGCGCGTCGATCTTCTTGGCATAGGTCTCGAAGTAGGCCGCCACCTGATCCTTGCCGGCGAAGGCGTCGGCATCCAGGCCTTCGAATTCCAGGCCCGGGAAGCGGTCGTGCCAGGCCGGGCCGTTGGCCACCAGCGAGTCCCAGCGACCGGTGCGCCAGGCTTCGGCGATGCGGTTGCGTTCCAGCACCAGGTGCTGCACCCCGAGGCGGCCCAGGTGCTCACTCATGGCCACGCCGGCCTGACCGGCGCCTACTACAAGCGTATCAATTCGGGTTTTTTCAACGGTCATGGCTGTGCGCTTCTGCATGAGGGGGTTGCCCGCATTCTGTGCGCCGCCGGGTATTAGCGAAATTATGATTTATGTCGCCACTGGCAAGGAAAAAGCGTGCCCCCGTATTGCCCATGCCAGGGGCGCTTGCACAACCCTGGTGCTTTGCACAGACTGCGTGGGTTCCCATTGCAGAGCGTGCCCGATGTCCTTTTCCATTCGCCTGGCCACCCCTACCGATGCTCCCCTGCTGCCTGACATAGAGCGCTCTGCGGCCCAGGCCTTTGTGCAAGTGCCGGCACTGGCGTGGATTGCCGAGCACACGGTGCTCAGTAGCGTCGAGCACCTGGAGTTCATGGCTGCCGGGCTCGAGTGGGTGGTGGTGGATGGGCGGGACCGCCCAATTGGGTTCGTGTGTGCCAGCGCGTTCGATGAGTCGCTGCACATCGAAGAGCTGGCGGTGGATCATGCGCAGCAAGGCCAGGGCCTGGGTCGGCGATTGATTGCGGCCGTGCGCGCGCATGCCGAGGCCCAGGGCTTCGCGGCCCTGACCCTCACCACCTTTGTGGCGGTGCCGTGGAATGCACCGTTTTATGCACGGTTGGGTTTCGAGAGGCTGGAAGAGGCGTCGTTAAGCGGTATGTTGCGCCGGCAGATGGCGTACGAGGCTTCGCGAGGGTTGCAGGGGCGGTGTGCGATGCGCTTGTCATTGCGCGACTAGCTGGCGCCCCAAGACGCCGGCAAGGCCGGCTCCTAGATTCGCTGCAACGCACCCTGCCCTGTCAGGGGTGAGTCTGCAGCCCTGTCTGCTCGGCTTCAGCTTGGTCTGAGGCTTGCTCCTTTGCCTTCAAGGCCTCCAGCTCTGCATCGCGCTGCTCGACCTGCGCCTGCAATTGCTCAATCACCTGCTGTTGCTGGCGTTGTTCACCCGCCCCCTGCTCCACCTGCTGCCCCAGCACCTGGTTCTGCCGCAACAGCTCCTCCCGCGCACCCAGCGACTGCGCCAGGCTGGCCATCAAGGTCTTGATCTCCTGTGCCGTTTGCGCCTGCTGGTCCTGCAGCGCCTGCCGCTCACGCTGCACCTGACGCGCCTCCACCAGCAAGCGCTCGTTGTCGCGGTTGAGCCGCGTCAGTTCGTCCTGCTTGACGATCAGGCTCTGCTGCAACTGACGCACCTCGACCTGCAACTGCTGCACCTGCGCCTCATGCCGGCGCTGATCCTGCTCGCGCTGCTCACGGGTGGCGGTGCGGTAATGCTCCAGTGCATCGCGGGCATGCTGGTGCTTGTCTTCCAGCGACTGGATCTGCTCGTCCTTGTCGTTCAGGCGCAGGTTCAACTCACCTACCGCCTGATTCAAGGTGGCATTGCGCGTCTGCTCGGTCTGCAGGGTACTGCGGGTCGTGGCCAACTGCGCCGACTCACCCGCCAGCGCCTCGGCCTGAATCTGGTGTTGCTGCTGCAGGGTCGCCAGCGCCTGCTGGATCGCCTGCAGTTCGCCCTGCAACGCCGCCTTTTCATGGTCGAACACGTTCTGCGCCGCTTCGATACGTGCGTCGCCCTCCTCCACCAGTTGCTGGGCCAGCTGACTGACCAGGTTGGCCAGGGCTTCGCTCATGCCCGGCTTGTCCGCTGCCAGTGTCGGTTGCTGCGCGTCCAGCTCCTTGAGGTAGCGGTGAATCGTGGTCTTGGACCCGGTGTTGCCCAGCTCGATACGTACGGCATCGATACTGGGGTGTTCGCCACGGGCCAATAGCGCCTGACGCGCCTTCTGCACGATTGCCTTGTTGATACCGCCACGGGCCATGGGTGCTCCTACTATTTCGTAATGTGGTACGTACTATGTAGATACATACTAAATGAAATTGAAAAAATGCCTATAGAAATCAGAATAAAAGATGAAATAATCACGGCTTATCACATGTGATAGGCAAAAAACGCCCGGTTGCAGTCGCTCAGCCGTACACCGATGGAGAACCTGCCGATGAACAAGCTCGATCGCTACCTGGACGCAGCCGTAAGGGACAACACGCGGCGCAGCTATCGCGCGGCCGTGGAGCATTTCGAGGTGAGCTGGGGTGGCTTTCTACCGGCCACGGCCGACAGCATCGCGCGCTACCTGGCCGATTACGCCGAGCAGCACTCGATCAACACCTTGCGCCAACGCCTGGCCGCGCTGGGCCAGTGGCACACCAGCCAGGGCTTTCCCGACCCCACCAAGGCGCCGCTGGTGCGCCAGATGCTCAAGGGCATACGCGCGGTGCACCCGGCGCAGGAGCGCCAGGCAGCCGCCCTGACCCTGGAACACCTGCAGCGCACGGTCGACGCACTGCACGCCAAGGCCGCACAGGCGCAACAGGCGCACTGCCTGCCCGAGCTGCTGCGCGCACGGCGCGATGTCGCCCTGCTGCTGATCGGGTTCTGGCGAGGGTTCAGGGGCGATGAACTGGCGCGCCTGCGCGTGGAGCACATTCAGGCCCAGGCGGGCGTGGGCATGCAGCTGTACCTGGCGCAAAGCAAAGGGGACCGGCAGGGCCGCGGGGTCAGTCATCGCACCCCTGCCCTGAAGAGCCTGTGCCCGGTACAGGCCTACATCGACTGGATCAGCGTGGCGGGCATCGCCCGCGGGCCGGTGTTTCGCAAGCTCGATCGCTGGGGCAACCTGGGCGAGCAGGCGCTCAACAGTGGCAGCCTGATCGTACTGCTGAGGCGGATTTTTGCAGATGGCGGGCTACCCGCCAGCCTCTACAGCAGCCACTCGCTGCGTCGTGGCTTTGCCACCTGGGCCAGTGGCAATGGCTGGGACATGAAAGCGCTGATGGCCCACGTGGGCTGGCGCGACGTGAAATCGGCGCTGCGCTACGTGGATGCGTCGGTGTCGTTCGGGGAGCTGGAAGTGTTGCCGGCCAGAAGGGACGTGCTGACAGCCGACTGAGCATTGCGGTGAGGCCACCCGGCGCTCACCGTCACACCCCTCTCACAGCTTCGCGATCGACACCTCGGTCGATTTCACGAACGCGATCACCTCGCTGCCAATCCTCAGTTCCAGCTCATGCACCGACCGCGTGGTGATCACCGAGGTGACGATGCCGGCCTGGGTCTGCACGTCGATTTCCGAGACCACCGGCCCCTCGATGATCTCCTTGATGGTGCCCTTGAACTGGTTACGTACGTTGATCGCCTTGATGGTCATGGTGTGGCTCCTTAGCAGTTGGGAGCACCGTCGTTGCAGTGCGTGAATGCAGAGTGCACCGCAAAGATAAAAATCAAAAAGAATAAATAACGACAAATATAGATCCGTATGGAATATGAAAAGCTGTATATCAACATTCCTAAACGTTATTTATTTAAGGTTTTTTAGATCATTTAGCATCGACAGGGCCCGGCCTTTAGGCCCGAACCTTTTTGCACAGGTAACCCGCGTGAGCGCCACGTTGCATACCCCTCGATCGACCCCGCTGCAGATTGCCCGCGACCTGGCCCAGACATTCAGCCGCAGCGTGGTAGAGCGCGACCGCAAGGGCGGCACGCCCAAGGCCGAACGCGATGCCCTGCGTGCCAGCGGCCTGCTGGCCCTGAGCATCCCCCGCGAGTTCGGCGGGCTGAACGCCACCTGGAGCCAGACCTTCGATGTGGTGCGCGAATTCGCCCGGGTCGACAGCTCGATTGCCCATGTGTTCGGCTTTCACCACCTGATGCTGGCCACCGTGCGTCTGTTCGGCGCACCTTCGCAATGGCAGCCCTGGTACGAGCTGACGGCGCGCAAGAACTGGTTCTGGGGCAATGCCCTCAACCCCCTCGACACCCGCACCATCGTCAAGCACCACGGCAGCTGGCGTGAATTCTCCGGCAAGAAGAGCTTCTGCTCGGGCGCCAGCGATTCACAAATGCTGATTGCCTCGGCCGTGGACGAGGCGGCCGGGGGCAAGCTGCTGATTGCCGCGATACCCAGCGGTCGCACCGGCATCACCCTGCACGACGACTGGCACAACATGGGCCAGCGCCAGACCGACAGCGGCAGCGCCACCTTCGAACGGGTACGCGTGGAGGAAGGCGACCTGCTGCTCGACCCCGGCCCGCTGAGCACGCCGTTCGCCTGCCTGCGGCCGCTGATCGCCCAGCTGCATTTCGCCAACATCTGCCTGGGCATCGCCGAAGGCGCGTTCGAAGAAGCGCGCCAGTACACCCTCAACGAGACCCGGCCCTGGTTCAAGTCCACAGCCCTTGATAGCCGCGACGATCCTTATGTACTGGGCCACTTCGGCGACTTCTGGGTACGCCTGCAAGGCGCCCGGCTGCTGCTCGACAACGCCGCCGGCGAACTCGACCGGGCCTGGGCCAAGGGCGCCGCGCTTGGCGCAGACCAGCGCGGCCGCGTGGCGGTGGCCATCGCCACCGCCAAGGTGGCGGCCAGCCGCGACGGCCTGGAGCTGTGCAGCAAGGTCTTCGAGGTCACCGGCGCCCGCGCCACGCAGGCCTCAGTGGGGCTCGACCGGCACTGGCGCAACCTGCGCACCCAGAGCCTGCACGACCCGCTGGATTACAAACTCCACGAACTGGGCGACTGGGCCTTGAACCAGCGCCTGCCGATTCCGACGTTCTATTCATAGTGTGACTGCCATGCAATTGTTGACCCTACCGCCTTCGCCCGCGTTGGCCACCTCGATCCGCGCCACCGCGCAGGTGTTCGAAGACCCCAAGTCACGTGCGCTGCTGGCGCACCTGCAACAGGTGGCGCCCAGCGAAGCCAGCGTGCTGATCATCGGCGAGACCGGTACCGGCAAAGAGCTGGTGGCGCGCCACATTCACAACCTGAGCGGGCGACGTGACAAGCCGTTCGTGGCCGTCAACTGCGGCGCGTTTTCCGAATCGCTGGTCGAGGCCGAGCTGTTCGGCCACGAGAAAGGCGCCTTCACCGGCGCCCTGGCGGCCAAGGCCGGCTGGTTCGAAGAAGCCAACGGCGGCACCCTGTTCCTCGACGAGATCGGCGACCTGCCGATGCCGATCCAGGTCAAGCTGCTGCGCGTGCTGCAGGAGCGCGAAGTGGTGCGCCTGGGCTCGCGCAAGAGCATTCCCATCGATGTGCGGGTACTGGCCGCCACCAACGTGCAGCTGGAAAAGGCGATCAATGCCGGGCACTTTCGCGAAGACCTCTATTACCGTCTGGACGTGGTCAGCCTGGAGCTGGTGCCGCTGCGCGAACGCCCCGGCGACATCCTGCCGCTGACCCGCCACTTCATCGATGCCTACAGCCAGCGCCTGGGCTACGGCCAGGTGCGCCTGAGCGCCCAGGCCGAGCACAAGCTGCGCACCTACGGCTGGCCGGGCAACATCCGCGAGCTGGAAAACGTCATCCACCATACCCTGCTGATCTGCCGCGACGGCCTGATCGAGCACGACGACCTGCGCCTGTCGAACATGCGCATCGAACGCCAGGACGACAGCCCCAGCCAGGACGACTCGGCCCAGGCGCTGCTCGAACGGGCCTTCCAGAAACTCTTCGAGGAACAGGCCGGCGCGTTGCACGAACAGGTCGAGGACGCGCTGTTGCGCGCGGCCTACCGCTTCAGCCACTACAACCAGGTGCACACCGCCAACCTGCTGGGCCTGACCCGCAATGTCACGCGTACCCGCCTGATCAAGATCGGCGAACTGGCGGTCAATCGCCGCCGGCCCACTGGCGCCACCCAGGGCGAGCGGGTGCTCAACCTGTCGATCTGATCAGCCACGCGCGGCATACACCGCATTGCCGGCGTCCGCTGCCAGGCGCCGGAACACCAGTGCCGAGGCCATGCACGCCAGCCCGCACAGCAGCATCACCCAGGCCACGTCGCTGGTGACGGGGGTGGCGTGCCCGCGCAGGTTCATCAGCACCCCCAGCAGCGAGGCGGCCAGCCCCACCGACAGGCTCATGCTCAACTGCACTGTCATCGCCGACAGGCTGCTGGCCCGGCTGCTCAGCGCCGCCGGTACATCCGCATAGGTCAGCGCGCCCAGGGTGCTGAACTGCAGCGAACGGATCACTGCGCTGGCGAACAGCATCAGCACGATCACCCAGTACGGCGTATCGCTGGTAAAGCTGGCACAGGCCCCCAGGGTCAGCCCGGTGAGCAGCGCATTGCCGGTCAGCGTGCGACGGATGCCGAAGCGGCGCACCACGCGCACTGCCAGCAGCTTCATCAGAAACGCCCCCGCGCCGCCCGCCAGGGTCAGCAGCCCCGCATGCAGCGGGCTCAGGCCAAAGCACAGCTGAAACATCAGCACCAGCAGGAACGGGCCAGACGAGGTGCCCAGGCGCAGCAGGTTGCCGCCCCAGAAGCTGATGCGGTAGCTGGGAATGCGCAGCAGCGACAAGTCCAGCAGCGGTTCGGCGCAGCGCCGTGCATGGCGGATGTACCACGCGCCGCACAGCAGCCCCGCCGCGATCATCACCGCCACCCACGCTCGCGGCAGCAGGCCGTGGCCCAGCGCCTCGAAACCGAACACCAGCGCCCCCAGCGCGGTGCCGCTGAGCAGCAGCCCGCGCACATCCAGTGCCCGCGCACGAACCCCGGGATAATGCGGTACATGGCGCAGCACCAGCACGATGCCCACCAGGCCGATGGGCAGGTTGATCAGGAAGATCCAGTGCCACGACACGAACGTCACCATCAGCCCGCCCAGCGGCGGCCCGATCATCGGCCCGATCAGCGCCGGAATGGTCAGGTACGACAGGTTGCGCATCAGGTCTTCGCGCGGCGACCAGCGCAGCAGGATCACCTGCCCCACCGGCACCATCATCGCCCCCGCCGCGCCTTGCAGCATGCGCGCCAGGCACAGCTGCAGCAGCGAGGTGGAGGCCGCGCAGGCCAGCGACGACACGATGAACAGCACGATCGCCACCACGAACAGCCGTCGTGGGCCGAAGCGGTCGGCGGCCCAGCCACTGACCGGCACGCACAGCGCGGCGGCCAGCATGTACAGCGACACCACCAGGTTCATGCGCACGCTCGGCGCGCCGAAGTCGCTGGCCATCTGCGGCAAGGCCGTCATCACCACGGTGGAGTCGATCAGTTCCATGCACAGCGCGCAGCCGATGATCATCGGCACCTTGCGCGAAACCGGCCGCAAGGCCGGCAGGGGTTCGGCCATGGTCACTCAGAACAGCCCCGAGGTCGGCGGCGGCGTGCCCTTGAGGTACCAGGTGCCGACCGCCGAGGCCTTCCAGTGGCGCGGGTTGTGGTTGGCCACCGTACGCGCGTTGCGCCAGTGCCGGTCGAGGTTGTGGCTGCGCCCGGTGGTGGACGCACCGCCCACATCGAACAGCAGCTCGGCGGCCCGCAGCGCCGATTCGGCGGCAATGTACTGGGCCTGGGCCACGTCGATGGCGGCCTGATCCACCGCCTGCGGGTCCAGTTGCAGGGCCCAGGCGCGGTCGATCACCGCTGCAGCCTTGAGCACCACCGCTTCGGCGGTGAAGGCGCGCGCGGCCACTTCGCCCACGCTCAGTTGCACATAGGGGTCGTCCACCGACTGGCTGGCGCTGCTGTGCTTGATCGGTCGCGCATGCTCGCGGGCAAAGCGCACTGCATCCTCCTGGGCATTGCGCGCGATGCCGGCCTCCACGGTGGCGAGGAACAACTGCAGAAACGGGGTGACGATTGTGCGCTTGCCCTCCTCCACGGTGCGCGGACGGATCTCGCTGGCCAGCACCTGCACATCGTTCAGGCGCGTGGTGCCACTGGCGGTCAGGCGCTGGCCCATGGCGTCGAAGTCGTCCACCAGCTCCAGGCCCAGGCGATCGCGCGGCAGCACGAACGACACCGGCCTGTCCTGTTCGTCCAGCGCCACGGCGCTGACCCAGTCGGCGTACAGCGCGCCCGTGCTGTAGTACTTGCTGCCGCTGACGCGAAAGTGCTCGCCATCGGGCACGATGCGTGCGCTGATCGCGCCATTGGCGCCGCCCACCTCCCAGCCTGCGTTGCCCAGCACGGCGCCGTCCAGGTAGCGCGCGAACCAGCGCTGGCGTTCCTGCTCTGCACCGCTATGGTCGGCGGCCAGCAGCCCTTCGACGAAGGCAAAGCCCGGGCGCAGGGCCTGGGCCACATTGGAGTCCACCGAGGCCACCCGCAGCAGCAGGCCGATCACGTCGCTCACCGAGCCGCCGGGGCCACCGTAGGCGAGCGGGATGCGTACGGTATAGAGCCCTGCAGCGGCCAGCTGGCGTATGGCGTCATACGGCAGCTGGCGCTCACGTTCACGCTCGGCTGCACCGGCCGCAATCTCGGGAAGCAAGGCATCCAGGCGTTGATGCAGGTGCGCAACGCTGGTCAGTGCGTGTTGGGGGGCGTGTTTGGGGACTTCGGACAAATGCGGCATGGGCGCCTCCTTGGGCGTTTGAAAACTCTCAGGCAGATTCGGTAGCGGGTGTTTCGTCGAACTGGCCAGCGGCCTGGCGACTCCACAACCGGTGGTACTGGCCGCGCTGGCGCAGCAGTTGTGCATGGTTGCCGTCCTCGATCAGGCGGCCCTTGTCGAACACCAGGATGCGGTCCAGGTGCGCCACCGTGGACAAACGGTGCGCGACCACCAGCACGGTCTTGCCGTGCATGATTTCGTCGAGTTTTTCCTGGATGAAACGCTCGGTGAGCGAGTCCAGGCTGGAGGTGGCTTCGTCCATCACCAGGATCGGGGCGTTCTTGAGCAGCACCCGGGCAATCGCGATGCGCTGGCGCTGGCCACCCGACAACTTGACCCCGCGCTCGCCCACCAGCGAGTCGTAGCCGTGTTCCATGCTGTCGATGAAGTCGTCGGCGCCGGCGCGGCGGCTGGCATGCACCACGTCCTCGAAGCTGGCCTCCAGGCGCCCGTAGTGGATGTTCTCGCCGATGCTGCGGTGGAACAGGCCAGGTTCCTGGGGGATCAGGCCGATCTGCTGGTGCAGCGAATGCTGGGTCACTTCGCGCACATCGCGTCCATCCACCAGCACCTGGCCGCTGTTGACGTCGTACAGGCGCAGCAGCAGGTTGAGCAGGCTCGACTTGCCCGAGCCCGAGGTGCCCACCAGGCCCACGGTCTGCCCCGCCGGGATCACCAGGTTCAGGTGCTGGAAGATCGGCTTGTCGGGCGCATAGCCGAAGCTCACGTCGCGAAACTCGATGTCGCCGCGCACCGGCGGCAGCGCCCGTGCGCCGGGAAGGTCCACCACCTCGTGGGGCCGCACCAGGGTGCGCACGCCGTTGGCGATGTTGCCGGTGGCCTCGAAGAACTCCAGAAAGCGCCGCGACAGGTTGCTCACGTCATTGATGATCAGCAGCGACAGGCTGGTGGCCATGACGAAGGTGGCGATGTCGATGCGCCCCACGTACCACTGCTGCAGCGCAAGCCCCAGCATGCCCAGCTTGAGGGCCACGCCGCCGGCCGACTGGAACCAGCGGATCTTCTCCATGTACCAGAACGAGCGGTAGGCCGCGTCCACCTCGCGGTCAAGGTAGTGCCCCAGGTAGCCGTGCTCGAACGGCTGGCGGGCGAACAGGCGGATGTTGGTGAGGTTGCTCACCGCGTCCACCACCTTGCCGTTGCTGGTGCTGCGCGCCGCCGAATACTGCTGCGCCAGCGGGTGGCTGCGCCGCGCCAGGACATAGCAAATGCCAATGAACAGCAGCGACCAGCCGAGCATGAACGCGGCCAGCAGGCCCGAGGCGCTCCACAGCAAGGCGGTGGCCAGGCTCAGGGTCAGCGCCAGGCCGAGCATGTCGAACAGCAGGATGCCCAGGGTCTGGTTGACCCCCAGCGCCACCTCGGCGATGCGGTGCGCCAGCGCCCCGGCGAACTCGCTGCTGACAAAGCGCTGGGAATGGCGTTGCAGGTAGGCGAACAAGGCATGGGTCACGGTTCGCCGCTGCAGCGGCAGCACCTTGATGTGGCAGGCGGCGGCGCTGCGGGCGCTCAGCAGTTCCAGCACCAGCAGCGTGCCGAACAGGCTCAGGGGCGCCACCAGCCCCGGCAGCGCGGCATGCACCGAGGCGGCCTCGGTCACCTGCCGGGTGATCAGGCCCAGCGCCCAGGGGATCAGCACCGCGCTGACCACGGCGATGCACTGCAACAGCAGGATGCTTGAGTACCAGACCTTGTAATTGCCGATGCACAGGCGCACGAAGGCCAGCGGCGTGTCCGGCAGGTGGTCGATCTTCCAGTGGTGCAGCCGTCGTCGCGGCGTGTGGCGGGTCGAGAAATGCAGGCTCATGGTTCAGATCGCCAACTTGAGGAATTCGAACGAGGTACGACGGCCGCTTTCCAGGTGCGGAATGGCCTCCAGCAAGGCCAGGGTGTAGGGATGCTGCGGGTGGTCGAACACGTCGCGTACCGCCCCGCTCTCCACCGCCACGCCGTCCTTCATCACCAGCACCTCGTCGCTGACCTGGTTGATCACCCCCAGGTCGTGGGAGATGAACAGGCACGCCAGGCCCAGGCGCTGCTTGAGGTCGTCGAGCAGTTCGAGGATCTGCGCCTGTACCGACACGTCCAGCGCCGACACCGGCTCGTCGCACACCAGAATCTGCGGCCCGGCGGCCAGCGCGCGGGCAATCGCGATGCGCTGGCGCTGCCCGCCCGACAGCTCGATGGGGCGCCGGTCGAGCAGCGCCGCGTCCAGGCGTACCAGGCCCAGCAGTTCCTCGGCCCGCCTGCGCCAGTCGGCGCGCTTGTGCCCGGCCACCTCCAGCGCCTCGAACAGCACGCGCTGCACGTTGTAGCGTGGGTCGAAGGAGCTCAGCGGGTCCTGGAACACCACCTGGATGCTGCGCCGCAACTGACGCTTGTGCGCCTCGGAAAGCTTCAGCCAGGGCTGGCCCTTGATCTGGATATCGCCGCTGTCGGGGGTTTCCAGGCCCAGGATCATGCGAGTGAGGGTGGTCTTGCCCGAGCCCGACTCGCCGACGATGCCCAGGGTCTTGCCGCGGCGCAGTTGCAGCGACACCTGGTTGACCACGGTGCGCATCTGCCCGTCCGGGCCCTTGAACGCCTTGCTCAGCTGGCGCACCTGCAACAGCGGTGGCTCCTGGGTCGGCGCCACGATGGCCAACGGCGTTCGTGCTGCCCCCGGCGTGCGCCGAAAGTGCACCGCCCGGCCGGCACGCAGTAGAAACTGCGTGTAGGGGTGCTGCGGGTCGTGCAGCACCGCCTCGACGCTGCCCTGCTCGACGATCACGCCGTTGTGCATCACCGCCACGCGGTTGGCCAGGCGCGACACCACCGCCAGGTCGTGGCTCACGATCAGCATCGCGGTGTTCTCGCCGCGCAGCGATTCGAGCAGGCTCAGCACCTGCGCCTGTACCGTGGCGTCCAGCGCGGTGGTCGGCTCGTCGGCAATCAACAGGCGCGGGTTGCAGGCGATGGCCGAGGCGATCAGCGCCCGCTGGCGCAGCCCGCCCGACAGTTGATACGGGTACTGGCGGGCGCGCAGTTCCGGCTGCGGCACGCCGACGGCGCGCAGCAGCTCGATCACCCTGGCCTGGCGCTGCGCGCGGTCGAGCCCGGTATGCAGCTGCAGCGGCTCGGCAATCTCCTTGCCCACCGGGCGCAAGGGGTCCAGCGCGCCCAGGGCATCCTGCATCACGAAGCCGATCTGCGCGCCGCGCACCTGGCGCCAGGTGCGCTCGTCGAACTCGCGCAGGTCGTGCCCGGCAAAGTCCAGGCGGCTGGCCTGCACCTGGGCATGGGCGCCGGTCAGCCCGGCCAGCGTGCGTGAAGTGACACTCTTGCCCGACCCCGACTCGCCCACCAGCGCCAGGCACTCGCCCTGGTGCAACTGGAAGCTGATGCCCTTGAGGGTGGGCACGGCCTGGGCGCCAAAGCGCACGTGCAGGTCCTGTACATCGATAAGCGGTGCGCGACTCATGGGCGTTTACCTTCGCTGCGGCGCAGCAGTTCGCGGCCGATCGTACTGATCGAGACCACGGTCAATGTGATTGCCAGGGCGGGCCAGGCCACCAGCCACCAGGCGTTGGCCAGGTAGTTGCGGCCCACGGCGAGCATGCCGCCCCACTCCGGCTCCGGCGGCGGCGCGCCAAAGCCCAGAAAGCTCAGGGCCGCGCCCGAGACGATGTTGCCGCCGATGCCGATGGTGGCCAGGATCAGGATCGGCTTGATCGCATTGGGCAGTACATGGCGCAGGATCACCGCGTGCCGGCCCAGGCCCAGGGTGGTGGCGGCCTCGACGTAGCCGGCACCGCGCACCACCAGGGCCTGTGCGCGCACCAGGCGTGCATAGCGCGGCACGCTGGCGATGCCCACGGCAATGATGGTGTTCAACTGGCCCTGGCCGAAGAAGGTGATGATCACCAGGGCCAGCAGCAGGTCGGGGAATGCCAGCAGCACATCCACCCCGCGCATCACCGCACCGTCCAGCCAGCGCGGGCCGAGCCCCGCCGCCAGGCCGAACAGGGTGCCCAGCAGCAGGCCGATGGCGGTGGCCGACAGGCCCAGCACCAGCGACGGGCGCACCGCGTACACCAGCCGGGTGAGGATGTCGCGGCCGTTTTCGTCGGTACCCAGCCAGTACAGGCTGTCGGGGGCACGAAACGCCTGGCGCGCACTGGCCTCCAGCGGGTCGCCCGCCACCAGCCAGTGCGGCTGGATGGCCGCAATCACCAGCAGCAGCACGAACAGCCCGGCCAGCACCAGGCCCGGGCGGATGGCCCAGCGCCGCACCTTGCGCCGCCGGGCCACGAACAGCGGCTCGGCGGCAATCAGGCCGACGCTCGCGCTTTGATTGATGGGCGCCATGGGCACCTCCACAGGCTAGGGGTTGCGGCTCAGGGCGCCGGGTTCGGGGTGTGCGCGTGGATCTGCTCGATGCGCGCCAGGGTCTCGCCGCTCAGTTGCAGCTCAAGCGCGCCGATGTTCTCGCGCAGTTGCGCCAGGCTCGTCTGCCCGGTCAGGGCGCTGCTGACGAACGGCTTGCCGATCACCGCAGCCAGGGCCAGTTGCGCGGGGCTCACGTCCAGCTCGCGGGCCAGTGCCACGTAGGCGGCAATGGCCTGCTGCGCCGACGCGCTGTCGTAGCGGTTGAAGGTGCGGTACACCGACGACAGGCGCGAACCTTCAGGCCGTGCACCGCCCAGGTACTTGCCGGTGAGCGCGCCGAAGGCCAGCGGCGAATAGGCCAGCAGGCCCACCCCTTCGCGGTGGCTGAATTCCGACAGGCCGCCTTCGTACAGGCGGTTGAGCAGGCTGTAGGGGTTCTGGATGCTGACGATGCGCGGCAGCCCCAGCACCTCGGCCTGGCGCAGGAACTGCCCTACCCCCCACGGGGTTTCGTTGGACACGCCGATATGGCGGACCTTGCCCGCCTGCACCTGCTCGGCCAGCACCTGCAGGGTTTCGCCGATGGCAATGGCCTGCGGGTCGTCGACATACGGGTACTCGCGCTGGCCGAAGAAGTTGGTGCTGCGGTCGGGCCAGTGCAGCTGGTACAGGTCCAGGTGGTCGGTCTGCAGGCGCTTGAGGCTGCCGTCCAGCGCGGCGACGATGTTGGCGCGGTCGTGGCGGCTGAGGCCATCGCGGATATGCGTGCCGCTGCCGGGGTTGCGCGTGGGGCCGACGATCTTGCTGGCCAGCACGATATCGCTGCGCCGGCCGGTCCGGGCCAGCCAGGTGCCGATGAAGCGCTCGGTGCTGCCCCAGGTGTCGGCATGGGTCGGGGTCGGGTACATCTCGGCGGTGTCGACCAGGTTGACACCGTGGTCCAGCGCCAGGTCCAGCTGCTGGTGGGCGTCCTGCTCGCTGTTCTGGTGGCCCCAGGTCATGGTGCCCAGGCCGATGACGCTGACCTTGATGTCGCTGTTGCCCAGTGTGCGGTAGTTCATGGGGTGTGCCTCGCTAATCGGTTCAGACGGCCTCTGCCGCACGTTGGTACTGGCTGGCCGGGTACGGCAGGCCCAGGTGGTCGCGCAGGGTGCTGCCGGTGTATTCACGGCGGAACACCCCGCGCTGCTGCAGCAGCGGCACCACCTGGTCGACGAACACCTCGACCCCCGAGGGGAACATGTCGGGCATGATGTTGAAGCCATCGGCGGCGCCGGCGCGGAACCAGTGCTCCAGGGTGTCGGCGACCTGTTCCGGGGTGCCCACCAGCAGGCGGTGGCCCACCAGGATGCGCCGCGACAGTTCGCGGATGGTCAGGTTCTCGCGCCGTGCCAGGTTCAACTGGGCTTCGAGAAAACCGTGCGAGCCGCGCTCGAATTCGCTGACCGGGCCAATACGCTCCCACGGCAGCGGCGCGTCCAGGTCCAGTTCGTCGGGGGGCAGGCCGATGCGAAACGCCAGTTGCTGCACCAGCCCCGCCTCGCCGCTGTAGGCGTTCAGTTCATCGAAGCGCGCACGGGCTTCGGCCTCGGTGCTGGCGATCACGGTGGACAGCCCCGGCATGATCTTCAGGTGATCGGGGTTGCGGCCCCACTGGCGTGCGCGCTGTTTCATCTCCTGATAGAACGCCTGGCCGTCGGGCAAGGTGGTCTGGGTGGTGAAGATCGCGTCGGCATAGCGCGAGCCCAGGGCCTTGCCGCCCTCGGACGAGCCGGCCTGTACCAGCACCGGCCGGCCTTGCGGCGAGCGCGGCAGGTTGAGCGGCCCCTTGACCGAAAAATGCGCGCCCACGAAATCGATGCTGTGCACCTTGTGCGGGTCGGCGAACTGGCCGCTGGCGGCGTTGCCGATGATCGCGTCGTCCTCCCAGCTGTCCCACAGCTTGAGGGTCACGTCGATGAACTCGTCGGCCCGCGCATAGCGGTCCACATGGCGCGGCGCACCGGCCAGGCCGAAGTTCTGCGCGGCGGCGTCGCCGGCGTTGGTCACCACGTTCCAGGCCGCCCGGCCGCCACTGATGTGGTCCAGCGAGCTGAAGCGCCGCGCCAGGTTGAACGGGTCGTTGTAGCTGCTGGACGCGGTGGCGATCACCCCGATGTGCCGGGTGGCCAGGGCCACGGCCGTCAGCAGCACGGTCGGTTCCAGGCGCCCGGCCGGGTGCTGGGCGATGTCGCCCGCCAGCGCCGGGCCGTCGGCGAGGAAGATCGCGTCCAGGCACCCCCGCTCGGAAATGCGCGCGATGTTGCGGTAGTACTCGACGTCGAGGTAGGCGTTGGCCGGTACTTCGGCCTTGCGCCAGGCGCTGGCATGCGCGCCGAAGCCGAGGATGTTCATGCCGATGCTCATCTGTCTTGCGGTCTGGCTCATGGCTGCTGCTCCTGAATGAAGGCGGTTACACCGCGCTGGCTTCGTCGCGCACGGTGGTGCCGTCCTGGGCATGCAGCGCACGCCAGGCAGCACCGGGGCTGACGCCGTTGAGGTAGTAGTTGCCTAGCGCGCGCTCGCGGTAGATCGCCGGGTTGTGCGAGGCCAGGGTGCGCGCATTGCGCCAGTGCCGGTCCAGGCGCCGGGCCTGGCTGGTGGCCGACGCGCCGCCCACCTCGAACAGCAGGGTGGTGACTTCCAGCACCTGCTCCAGCACGATCTGCTGGGCCTGGAAGGTGCGGATATCGGCCTCGACGTAGTCGGCTTCCTGGGCGCTGTCGTTCAGCTCGGCCTGGTGTACCCGCTCGAGTACCTCGGCGGCAGCCAGCACCAGGGTTTCGCTGGCATAGGCCAGGCTCGACAGGCGTCCGATCACCCGCTGCACCAGCGGGTCGTCCTTGGGGCTGGACTGGCCCGGCACGCCGAAGGCGCGGGTGCGGCCCTGGACGAAGGCGGTGGCATCGCGCAGCGCGGCGCGGGCGATGCCGGCCAGGGTGGCGAGGTGGAACAGCTGGTAGAACGCCGAGATGTACGACTCGGCGCGCAGCTCACCGGGCTTGAAGCGGCGCAGCACATGCTGCTCGGGCACCGCCACCTGCTCGAAGCGTGTGGTGCCGCTGCCGCTCAGGCGCTGGCCGAAACCGTCCCAGTCGTCTTCACGGGTCACGCCGGGGGCGTCCACTGCCACCACCACGCTGACGAAATCCTTGTCGTGCATGGCCACGGCCGCCACCCAGTCGGCGTAGATAGTGCCGGTGCAGTAGTACTTCTCGCCGTTCAGGCGCCAGCCCTCCTCGGCGGCCTCCAGGCTGACCGAGTTGGTGCTGCTGTCGCTGCGCTCGGCCATCGCCGCGCCCCACAGCTGCCCGGCCACCACCTTGGCGAACCAGTAGTCCTGGGACGCCGGTTCGCGGGCCGACAGCCTCCCTTCGACGAAACCGAAGTGCGCGCGCACGATCTGCGGCAGGTTGGAGTCGGCCTCGGCCAGGTCGATCAGCAGGCCAAACAGCACCGGCAGGCTGATGCCGGCCCCCCCATGCGCCTGGGGCACGCGCAGCGCCGTGAAGCCGGCATCGCGCAGCAACGCCACGGCCTCGAAGGCCAGTTCGCGCTGCTGTTCTCGCGCCACCGCACCCTCGCCGATCTGTGCGAACAGCGGCTTGAAGCGCGCCTGCAGCGCAGTGTAGGAATTGGATTGGGTCATGACAGGTCCTTGCTTGGGGGTGGCATCACACGGCCTTGGCACGCGGGTCCACCCAGTGATTGATCAGGTCGACGAGAAAGTTCACGACCACGTAGATCGCCGCCGCCAGCAGGGTGATGCCCAGCAGCAGCGGCACGTCCTTGGATGTTGCGGCGTCGAGCATCAGCCGGCCGATGCCCTGGCGCGAGAACAGCAGCTCGATCACCACCGCACCGCCGAGCAGGCTGGCGAACACGAAGCCGGACAGGGTCACCAGCGACACCAGTGCATGGCGCAGCGCGTGTTTGAGGCGCACGCCGGTTTCGGACATGCCGCGGGCGCGCGCCATGGCGATGAAGGGTTGTTCGAGAATGTCTTCCAGTTCCTGGCGCAGTACCTGGCTGAGCACCGCCGCCACCGGCAAGGCCAGCGCCACGCTCGGCAGTATCAGCGCCTGCCAGCCGCTGGAGCCGGACGGCGGCAGCAGGTGCCAGCCGAACGCGAACACCAGCAGCAGGCCCAGGCCGATCACGAACGAGGGCGCCGACGACAGCACCAGCTCCGTGCCCGACACCAGCGAGCGCAGCCATGGCGCGCGATTGGCGGTGAGCACCGCGACCAGCACGGCCAGCAGCACCGCCAGTACCGCCGCGGCCAGCGACAGTTGCACGGTGGCGCCCAGTTGCCCGGCGATGATCTGCCCCACCGGGATGCGCAGGCGGTACGACTCGCCCAGGTCGCCCTGGGCCAGGCGCCCCAGGTAATGGCCGTACTGCACGATCAACGGCTGGTCCAGGCCGTATTCGGCGCGCACCTGGGCGATCAGCTCGGCACTGGGCATCGCCTCCGGCCCGCCGAGGATGGCCAGTGCCGGGTCGCCGGCGCTCAGGTTCAAGGCCAGGAAGGTCAGGGTCGCCGCGCCCCAGAGCACGCCGATGCCGGCCAGCAGCCGACGGAGTATCAGGCGCAGGGTGTTCATCGGGCCTCCTGGTCGAGCCATACGCTGGTGAAGAACGGGGTGTTGTGCGAGGTATCGAAGATCACGCCCTTGACCGCCTTGCGGTAGGCCACCAGCACATGGCTCTCGTACACCGGTACGGCCGGCACGGTTTCCACCAGGCGTTGCTGCGCGGTGCGGTACAGCGCGGCGAGTTCCACCGGGTCGGTGGAACGGCGCGCCGCCGACAGCGCCGCATCGAGGGCGTCATCGCGAAAACGCCCGGCGTTCTGGCCGATGAGCTTGGGCGTGCTGATCGCATTGCTGTGATAGAGGATGTACAGCCCGTCGGGGGTGTTGGTGTGCCAGTAGCCGCCGGCGATTGCCTGAAAGTTGCTGGCATAGCGACGCTCGGTGACCTGGGCCAGGGGAAGCAGATCGATGGCCAGCTCGAAACCGACCTTCTTTAGGTCGGCCTGGATGGCCACTGCCACGCTACCGGGGAAGGCGCCGGTCTCGTACATCAGCAGGCGCGCCGACAGGCGCTGGCCGTCCTTGACCCGGTAGCCCCTGGCGTCACGTTCGCTCCAGCCGGCCTGGTCGAGAATGCGGTTGGCCTCGGCCACGTCATAAGCCAGCACATCCTTGAACGCGGGGTCGTAGTAGCGGGTGTTGGCGGCCAGGAAATCGCCCTTGGGCTGGTACTCGCCAAAGCCGGTGATCCAGGCCAGGCCGTCGCGATCGATGGCCTTGGCCACGGCGCGGCGCACCTGCACGTCCTGGAACGGGAACTGCTCGACGTTGAAGGTCAGGCTGCGAAACGGGTTGGCCTTGCGGATGCGGCTGCTCATCTGCAGGTCGGGGTTGCTGCGGATGGCCCTGGCGTTCTGCGCCGGCGCGTCCACGGTAAAGTCCGACTGGCCGGACTCGAGCGCGCTGAAGCGGATCATCGGCTCGGGCACGATGCTCAGCTCCAGGCGGTCCAGGTACGCCTCGCCGTTGTGCCGGGTCACCGGCGGCGCCCAGTTGTAGCCCTTGCGCCTGACGAAGGTAGCGCCCTGGTCGCGGGTGTAGCTTTCCAGCACGAAGGGCCCCGAACCGATGGCGTGCTCGGCGATGGACTTGGGCGCCTCGAGGATCTGGCGCGGCGAGATCATGCTCAGCCAGGACTGCGCCAGCACGTCCAGGAACGGCGAATAGGGTTCGCGCAGGTGCGCCTCGAAGGTGTACTCGTCGACGATGCGCCCGTTCACGTAGGGCGCGATGTACGCGGCGGCCAGCGGCGACTTGGTGGCCGGGTCGCGCATGTGCTCCAGGTTGATCTGCACGGCGCGGGCGTTGAATTTCTCGCCGTCGCTGAAGGTCACGTCATCGCGCAGGTGGAAGGTGTAGGTCTTGCCGTCCGGCGAGATGTCCCACGACTTGGCCAGCCACGGCGAGATGTTGCCCTGCTCGTCCTGGTACAGCAGGCAGTCGAACAGGATGCGCCCCAGCCACTGCACGTTGCCGTGGGAAATCGAATGCACGTCCAGGGTGGTGGTGTCGGACGCCGTGGAAATGCGCAGCGTGCCGCCCGGCTTGCCTGGCGCGGCTTCGCGGTAGTCCTCGGCGGCGTAGCTCAGGCTGCCGTCGCGCAGCACGCCGTCGGCGCTCGATACGCTGTTGCGCGGCGCTTCGCTGGCCGGCTTGCAGGCGCCCAGCGCCACCACGCTGGCGAGTACGACCAGGCGTGCGAGCCTTGTGATCAGGGTCATGTGCTTCCTCCGCCAGCACCGCGTGCAGGTGCACGTCGGTGCTGGCCGCGCTGGCTTAGAAGTTGTAGGTCACGCCGGTGAAGGCGCCGAAGCCGTCGCCCGGGTACAGCGACGCGACGTCCCTGCCCTGGGAGTTGTAGGTCGGCAGCACGGCGGTCACGTAGTCCTGGTCGGTGATGTTCTTCAGGTCCAGGTACACCTGCCAGGTCTTGCCCGGGTCGTCGTAACCCAGGCGCGCACCCCACAGCGTGTAGGACGGCGCGTAGAAGCTGTTGGCGTAGTCCACCGACGTCTTGGACGCGGTGCGCACGTTGACCCCAGCGTAGAAACCGCTGGCCCACTGGTACTGCAGCTCGCCCTGATACACGTGCTTGGGCAGGCCCGGCAGTTCGTTCTTCTTGAACAGCGGGTCGTTCTCGTAGTGGAAGTCGTTGAGGGTGTAGGCCTGGCGCCAGGTCAGGCTGTCACCGTTGGCGCCTTCCCACAGGCGGGTGCTCAGGCCGGCCTCGATGCCCTGGTGGATGGTGGGCGTGGCATTGGAGGTGGACACCACCGCAGCAGAGGTGGCGGTGGCCGGCAGCACTTCGACGTTGAGCAGCTCGTTCTTGACCCAGGATTTGTAGAACGCCAGGCTGCCGTCGAAGATCCCCGACTTGCCCTTGATACCGAACTCCACGGTGTTGGCCGCTTGCGGCACCAGTGGCTTGGCGTAGTTGCTGGTGACCCCGGAGCCGGAGCTGGACCAGGAGCTTGGCGGGTCGATGGTGCGGCTGGCGTTGGCGAACAGCTGCACGTCCGGGGCGATGTAGTAGCGCAGGCCGATACGCGGGGCCAGCTTCCACTCGTCGTACTTGTAGTGGCTGGGCAGGCCGCTGGTGTTGGGGCGGTCGCTGTAGGTGACGTTGATGTCACGCTTGATCTCGATCGCCGACACGCCGGTGGCCAGGTACAGGTTGTCGGTCAGGCCCAGGTCGTTGCCCAGGGTGAAGACATGGTCGAACGAGCCGTCGTACTCGACCTGCTTCTGCAGAATGCCCAGGTCCTTGTCGCCCTTGTAGGTGCGTGCGCCGGAACGGATGTGCTGAGTGCTGCTCCAGCCCGCGGTGGTGGTGCTGGGCAGGCCGAACAGCTGGTCGGTGCGGCTGTACTTGAGCGAGTAGTTGATGTCGCGCCAGTCCCAGTAGTTGGGGTTGACGGTGCTCTTGCGGCTGAGGATCTGCGGGTAGTTGTGGTACACCAGCCCGGCTTCGAGGGTGGCATCGTCATCGAAGGTGTAGGTGGTCTTGCTGCCGACCCAGGTCGAGCCGCGCTTGGTGGAGTCGCCACGGGTGGCGTAGGTGGCGGCGTTGGTCTGTTTGGAGTTCTTTTTGAGCTGCGCCAGGGTCAGGGTGCCCGAGTTCTCGTGGTATTCCTCGCGGTAGCGGATGTACAGACGGGTTTCGAGCTTGGGGTTGAAGCGGTAGCCGAAGTTGCTGACCACCCCCTTGGCCTTGGTGAAGGTGAAGTCCTGGTAGCCGTCGCGGCGAGCGTTGTCGACGCTGACGTAGTAGTCGGCATTGCCGGCCACGCCGCCGGTGCTCAGGGTCTGCTTCTGCCAGCCGAAACTGCCGCCTTCGAGCTTGATGCGGTTGCCCGGTGCGGTCAGCCCGGAGTTGGTCACGAAGTTGATCGCGCCCCCCAGTGAAAGTGCGCCGTATTCGAAGGCGTTGGCACCGCGCAGTACTTCGGTGTAGTTCAGGCCCTGGGTATCCAGAAGTTCATAGGGCGTGCCACCGGCGCCGGTCAGTGCAAGGCCGTCGAAGAGAAACTTGGTGCCTTCGCGGAAATAGCCGGGCGAGGTATTGGCGCCGGAGCCGCGAATGGAAATCTTGATGGCGTCGTTGCCACCGGCAGCTTGGGCGTAGACGCCGGGCTGGTACGCCAGGGTGTCTTCCAGGGTGGCCGAGCGGCCCTTTTCGACTTCAGCCTGGGTGACCAGGCTGGTACCGCCGGCGACCTCGTCGAGTTTGCTCTGCGCCGCCTGCACAGGGCTCTGTTTGGCGGCCTGCACGGTAACCGTACCCAGGCGCTTGTCGCCGCTGGTGTCGGTGTCGGCAGCCGAGGCCAACGGGATGAAGGTTAATAGTGCGCTGCTTACAGCGAACAGGGATGAATGTCGCAATACTGCCGAAGTTGCCCAATGCACGCGTTTCAAGGTCTTGCTCCCCACCTGATTAAAATTAGGCGAGTTTCTATTGGTATAGTCAATCTCACAGGGACTATTGCAGCGAGCGTGCCAACTGGCGAAGTGCCTTGTTTAAAGGGGTTTGGTTATAAAGCGGCAAGTAATCGAGTGTTGTACTCGAGGGCTAGTGTCGGGAGGGTGTTGCCAGGCGAACAGTTGCCAGTTGCTGATCTATGCATATAACCGGCAAGGCCGGCGCCTACACTGTAGGCGCCGGCCTTGCCGGCGATGCAGTAGTGGGCTTGTTACAGACCCTGGTGCAAGGCCCACAGCCGCGCGATGTCCCGCGCCCTGTCGCGCAACAGCGGTGCCGCCTGCTCGCACGCCTGCTGCAGGCTCATCGGCCCGCTGGTCAACGCAAATGCCGCATCGATGCCATGTTCATACAGCGCCTGGTAGCCCTCGCCCAGGGTGCCGGCAATCACCACCACCGGCACGCCGTGACGCCTGGCTATGCGCGCCACACCGAACGGAGTCTTGCCGCGCAGGGTCTGCGCATCGAAGCGCCCCTCCCCGGTGATCACCAGGTCGGCACCGCGTACCGCCGCCTCCAGCCCGGCCAGCTCGGCCACCACTTCGACCCCTGCACGAAACTGCGCGCCCATGAAGGCCTTGGCCGCAAAGCCCATGCCGCCCGCTGCGCCACAGCCCGGAAACGCCCGAACGTCTTCCTCCAGCAGGCCGGCGCAATGATCGGCAAAGTGCCCCAGTGCATGGTCGAGCAAGGCGACCTGGGCGGGGCTCGCCCCCTTTTGCGGGCCGAAGATCGCCGAGGCACCATTGGCCCCGCACAGCGGGTTGTCGACGTCTGCGGCCACCTCCACCTGCACGTCGAGCAGGCGCGGGTCCAGCCCGCTGCTGTCCAGCCGGGCCAGGTGCGCCAGGGCCAGGCCGCCCGGTGCCAGTTCAGCGCCCTGGGCATCGAACAGCCGCAGCCCCAGCGCTCGCAGCATGCCACTGCCCGCATCGTTGGTGGCACTGCCGCCGATGGCCAGGATGATGCGCTGTGCCCCGGCATCCAGCGCCGCGCCGATCAGCTGCCCGGTGCCATAGGTGCTGCTGCGGCATGCATCGCGCTGGGCGAGGCCGAGCAGTTGCAGGCCGCTGGCCTGGGCCATTTCGATGATGGCGGTGTGGCTGTCGGCCAGCCAGCCCCAGTGGGCCAGTACCGGTGTGCCGAGCGGGCCCTGCACCTGCAGGCTGCGCTGTTCGCCGCTGCAGGTCGCCACCAGGGCCTGCAGGGTGCCCTCGCCGCCATCGGCCATCGGGCAACTGATCAGCTCGGCCTGTGGCAAGGCATCGGCCAGCCCCCGGGCGATGGCAGCGGCCACGTCTTCGGCGCTCAGGCTGTCCTTGAACGAGTCGGGGGCGATGACGATTTTCATGCGGTGTGCTCCTTATCCAGATGAGCTGCATGCTGACAGTTGCGCCGGCGGCGGGCGTCGGTCGGATGCACAGGCGGGCGCAGGGTTATTTGTTCAGTTGGACAATGCACCGACCAAGCGGCCCGCACAGGCAATCAACTGTTCACGGGCAACAACTGCAACCCCAGGTACAGGCTCAGCATCCCTTCCAGCCGCATCGGGTCCACCCCGCTCAACTCGGCCACCCGTTCCAGTCGGTAACGCAAGCTGTTGCGGTGAATGCCCAGCGCCTCGGCGCACGCCTGGCTCGGCCCGTCGTGGGCGCACCAGGCCCGCAGGGTGGCCAGCAGCTGCCCGTTGCTGTCCTTGGCACGCAGCCGTTGCAGCGGTTGCAGCAGTTCGTCCAGCGCATCGTCGTTGCGATGACGCCACAACAGCGCCGGCAGCCGATAGCGCGCCAGGGTCAGCAGGCGCTGGCGGGGCAGTACCTCGCGCCCGTAGGCAAGCAGGTCGCGCACCCGACGATAACCGCGGCGCAGGTTGTCCAGCCCTTCGGCCGGGCCAGCCACTGCCAGGCGCTGCACGGTCCAGCCCTGGGCCTGCATCTTGTCCAGCAGGCGCTGTTCGTCCAGCGCCACCGTCGCCGGGCGGCACCACAGCAACGACTGACGTGCCGGGCTCACGCACCAGCTGTCGGGGTAGCGCAGCATCAGCCAGGCCGCCAGCGGCTCGGCCGCCGGGCCCTCCTCCAGCTCGAACAGGCACGGGATACGCGTGAGCTGGGGTTTGAGCCCCAGTTGCCGAGCCTCGTCCACCAGCCGGGTGGCGTCGCCGTTGCCGCCCAGCAGCAAGGCCAGCAGGTCGTCGCAGCGCTGCTTGCGCCATTGCTGCTGCACTTGCAGGTGCCGTTGGGCCAGCAGCATCTCGGCGGTCATGCGCACCAGTTCGGCGTAGGTGCGCACCTGCTGCGGGTCGCCGGTGATGCCGAGCACGCCGATCAGGCGCCCGTCCAGCAGCAGCGGCAGGTTCACACCCGGCTGCACGCCCTTGAGGCATCTGGCGGCCTCTTCGTCGAGCTCGACGATGCGTGCGTTGGCCAGCACCAGTTGCGCGCCTTCGTGGCGGGTGTTGATACGCTGCGCCTCGCCACTGCCCAGGATCAGCCCCTGGCTGTCCATGACATTGACGTTGTAGGGCAGAATGGCCATCGCACGGTCGACGATATCCTGTGCCAGGTCGTGGTCGAGCTCGAACATGGGCGGATCCTTGTGGTCGCAATGGTTGGTCGAGGGCACAGCGGTGCAGCGCAAAGGCTGTGCAAAAGCACAAAGACAGCGTCCTCTGGCTCAAACAGACTCGTCATGACAACTGCCTCGACGCAGTTGCGGCGATAAACATAAAAACAGAGAGAGAATCATGTCATACCGCCCTGCCCCTGACCAAGGCCACGACATCGACCGCAACGCGCTGTACCGGCGCATCACCCTGCGGCTGATCCCGTTCATCTTCATCTGCTACCTGTTCAACTACCTGGACCGCGTCAACGTCGGCTTTGCCAAGTTGCAGATGCTCGACGCGCTGAAGTTCAGCGAAACCATCTACGGCCTGGGTGCCGGCATCTTCTTCATCGGCTACGTGCTGTGCGGCCTGCCCAGCAACCTGGCGCTCAACCGCTTCGGGCCACGGCGCTGGATCGCGCTGATGATGATCGCCTGGGGCACGCTGTCGACCTGCCTGCTGTTCGTCACCACCCCCATGGAGTTCTACGTGCTGCGCCTGTTCACCGGCGCCGCCGAAGCGGGGTTCTTCCCGGGTATCGTGCTGTACCTCTCGCGTTGGTTCCCGGCGCAGCGGCGCGGGCGCATCATGGCGCTGTTCATGTCGGCGATCCCGGTGTCGGGGCTGCTGGGCGGGCCGTTCTCGGGGTGGATTCTCAACCACTTCGCCGCCGGCCAGGGCGGCCTGGCCGGCTGGCAATGGATGTTCCTGATCCAGGGCGTGCCTACCGTGGTGCTCGGCTGTCTGGCGATCGTGCTGCTCAGCGATGGCTACGCCAAGGCCGGCTGGCTGACCCCGGCGCAGCGCCAGGCGGTTGAGGCCGACCTGAACGCTGACGCGGCGGCCAAGCCGAAAACCGCCAGCGACAGCCTGCTGTCGGTGCTGGCCAACCCGTTGATCTGGACCTTCGGCTTCATCTACTTCTGCATCCAGAGCGGCGTGTATGCGATCAACTTCTGGCTGCCATCGATCATCAAGAACATGGGTTTCGACGATGCCCTGCTGATCGGCTGGCTGAGCGCCATCCCGTACCTGCTGGCCGGGCTGTTCATGCTGCTGGTGGGGCGTTCGGCAGACCTGCGCAACGAGCGGCGCTGGCACCTTGTGGTGCCTATGCTGATGGGCGCGGTGGGGCTGCTGATGGCGGTCAACTTCGCCCACAGCCCGGTGATCGCGATTCTGGGCCTGAGCATCGCGACCATGGGCGCGCTTACCGGCCTGCCGATGTTCTGGCCGATGCCCACTGCCCTGCTCACTGCGGGCACTGCGGTGGCGGGCCTGGCGATCATCAACTCGGTGGGCCAGATGGCCGGGTTCCTCAGCCCGTACCTGGTGGGCTGGATCAAGGACCAGACCGGCTCGACCGACGTGGCGTTGTATTCGCTGGCGGGGTTGATCGTGGTGGGCAGCCTGGTGGCGCTGCGGGTGTCGCGCTCCAGCTGACGACCGCTTCGCCGGCAAGGCCGGCTCCTACGGGCCTGAGGGCCGTTCACACGATTGTGCGGGAGCCGGCCTTGCCGACGAAGCTTTCAACCCTGTAAAACAGCTCGACCCCCTCCCGCAAAAGGATGCTCGAGCATGATCTACCGTCCCCTGGGCCGCAGTGGCCTGCAGGTTTCCGCCCTCACCCTGGGCAGCATGATGTTCGGCGAGCAGACCAGCACCGAAGACTCGCTGCGTATCATCGACAAGGCCTGGGACCAGGGCATCAATTTCATCGATACCGCCGACGTGTACAACGCCGGCCGCTCCGAAGAAATCGTCGGCGAAGCCATCGCCCGCCACCGTCACGACTGGGTGCTGGCCTCCAAGGTCGGCTTCGGCCCGGTCGACGGCCTGCCCAACCGCAGCGGCCTGAGCCGCAAGCATATCTTCAATGCCATCGACACCAGCCTCACGCGCCTGGGCACCGATTACCTGGACATCTACTACCTGCACCGCGAAGACCACGCCACCCCGCTGGAGGTCAGCGTGGCAGCCATCGGCGACCTGCTGCGCCAGGGCAAGATCCGTCACTGGGGCGTGTCGAACTTTCGCGGCTGGCGCATCGCCGAGGTGTGCAACCTGGCCGAACGCCTGGGTATCCCCAAGCCTGTGATCAGCCAGCCGCTGTACAACATCGTCAACCGCCAGGCCGAAACCGAGCAGTTCACCGCTGCAGCCTTTCACGGCCTGGGCGTGGTGCCCTACAGCCCGCTGGCGCGTGGGGTGCTCAGCGGCAAGTACGCCCCCGACGCCACCCCCGACGCCAACAGCCGCGCCGGGCGCCAGGACAAGCGCATCCTCGAGACCGAATGGCGCAGCGAGTCACTGGCCATCGCGCAGAAGATCCACGCCTATACCCAGGCCAAGGGCGTGGGCATGGTCGAGTTCGCCATTGCCTGGGTGCTCAACAACCAGCACGTCAGCTCCGCCATCGTCGGCCCGCGCACCGAAGCGCAGTGGGACACCTATGGCGGTGCGCTGCAGGTGAAGATCACCGCCGAAGACGAAGCCTTCATCGATTCGCTGGTTACCCCCGGGCATGCCTCCACCCACGGCTACAACGACGCGGCGCACTTCGTCAGCGGGCGCCAGCCACGCTGAGTTCGCAACCGATCAGGTGGCTGATGGCGGCCTTGAGCTTCATCGGCCGCACCGGTTTGTGCAGCAGGCTGTGGCCCAGGTCGCGCACCTGCTGCTTGAGCTCCACGCTGTAGTTGGCAGTGATCATCAGGGCCGGCAACGGCGTGTGCCGCTGCGTATTGATCGACCCGACCGCCTCCAGGCCGTTGCGGTCGTTGTCCAGGTGATAGTCGACGATCAGCAGGTCGGCCCACTCGCTGTCCAGTGCCACCTGGCGGGCCAGGTCCTGCTCGCTCAGGGCGGTGACCACCGAGCAGCCCCACTGCTCCAGCAGGCTGCGCATGCCCGCGCAGATCGCCGCATCGTTGTCCACCACCCAGATACGTGCGCCGTCCAGGCGTTCGGTCAGCGGCTCGACCTGTGACGGTTGCGGCTCGCGCCGGGGCGCACGCTTGCTGCGCGGCACCTCGATGGAGAACACCGAGCCTTTGCCCGGCGTGGAGCGCAGGTGCACGCGGTGGCCGAGAATGCCCGCGATCTTGTCGACGATGGCCAGGCCCAGGCCCAGGCCGCGATCCTGGTCGGGACGCTGCAGGTCGCCGCGCTTGAACTCCTGGAACACCTCGGCGCACTTGTCGGGGGCGATGCCGATGCCGGTGTCCCATACCTCGATGAACACCCGCTGCCCACGCCGACGGCACCCGAGCATCAGGCGCCCCTGCGGGGTGTAGCGGATGGCATTGCTGAGCAGGTTGCGCAGGATGCGTGCCAGCAGCTGGATGTCGCTGCGCACCCGCAGGCTGCTGCGCACGTAGCTCATGCGCAAGCCTTCGCTGGCGGCGGCATGGGCGTACTCGGCGGCCAGGTTGTCGAGCAGGTCGCTGACGGCGAAGGTCGCGACATCGGCCTTGATCACCCCGGCATCGAGCTTGGAGATGTCGACCAGGGTGCCCAGCAGGCTTTCGACGTCATCCAGCGAATTGCTGACGTTGCGCACCAGCGCCGGGCTTGCACAGTTCTGCTCCTGCAGCGCGCTGGTGAACAGGCGCGCGGCGTTGAGCGGTTGCAGCAGGTCGTGGCTGACCGCGGCAAGGAACTTGGTCTTGGACAGGTTGGCCTGGTCGGCCTCCTGCTTGGCCTCGCGCAGGCGCGCTTCGGCGCGGCGCCGCTCTTCGATTTCGCGCAGCAGTTGCTGGTTGAGCTGGGTGAGTTCGGCGGTGCGCTCGCGCACCCGCAACTCCAGGTTCTGGTAGGCCTGGTGCAGGGCTTCGGCGGTACGCCGGCGTTCGGTGATGTCGCGGATCAGCACGAAGATCCCCACCACCTCGCCGCTGGCCAGCTGGTTGGGCACATAGGAGCGCAGCATGTAGCGCTCCTGGCCGTGGGCGTTGGTTTCGGCGAACTCGAACGTCACGCTCTCGCCCGACAGTGCCCGCTCCACATAGCTCTCCAGGCGCTGGTAATGCTCGGCGCTGTGCACCTCGCGCAGGCTCTGGCCGAGCATTACCCCGCGCGGCCAGCAGTACCACTGCTCGTACACCTTGTTGGTGAACTCGTAGACCAGGTCGGCGTTGAGGTAGGCGATCAGCGCCGGCACGTGGTCGGTGATCAGGCGGATCCAGCGCTCGCTCTCGCTCAGCGCCTCGGCATGCTGATAGCGCTCGGTGATGTCGGTGAAGGTGTTGACGAAACCGCCGGCCGGCAGCGGATGGGTACGGATTTCGAGCATGCGCCCGTCGAACAGGCGCTGCTCCAGTTCATGGATGCTGCGCCCGTTGGCATCGGTGCTGGCCGGGGTGAGCAAGGCCAGCTCGCTGTCGGCGATCACCTCGGCAAAGTCGCGATGGGCGGCAATCGGGGCCAGCCCGCTGAGTTCCAGGAAGCGCCGGTTCCACAACTCCAGCACGCCGTCGGCATTGACCATGGCCACGCCCTGGGACAGGTTGTCGACCGCACGCTGCAGCAGGTGCGACTTCTGCGCCACGGCCTGTTCGCGGCGCTGGGTTTCGCTGAGCTTGATCTGGGTGATGTCGGTGAACAGCATCACGCAGCCGCCGCCCTGGGTCGGCCGCTCGCTGACCTGCAGCCAGCGCCCGCCCTGCAGGCGGTACACCATGTGCTCGGCGCTGGGGCCGCGTTGTTCTTCGCAGAACAGCCCGGTGCTCTGCATCAGCCGCTTGATCTCGGCCAGACGCATGCCGCCGATGATGCGGATGCGGCTGTTGGCCCAGAACGCCTTGAAGCGCTGGTTGAACAGCACGATGCGCTGCTGCGGGTCGAACAGCACGAAGGCGTCGGAAATGCTTTCGATGGCGTCCACCAGGTACTGGTGCGCGGTTTCGGCGCGCAGCCGCGCATCGCTGAGCAGGTGGTTGCTGGCCTTGAGTTCGGCCATGGCCTGGTTCAGCGCATCGGTGCGCTCGCGCACCTGCTCGGCCAGCACCACCGAGTGCTGGAACGCCGCATAGGAGTCGTCCGGGCGCGCGGCACCCGATTCCTGGCGTTCGATCAGGGCGGCGTTGATACGGCTGAGCTTGCGGTTTTCATGCTGCAAGCGGGCGATCAGCGCGGCCTGGTCAATGTCCACGGCGTGCACGGGGCTGGCCAATGGCGACGCCGGTGAACGTCTGGTTGATGTGCATGCCATTGAACTGTTCTCCATAGGAGTTGAACCCCACCACAGGCTGCTGCTGCAAAAAGGCGCCGACGGCTTCGAACTCGGCGCTGCCTTCCAGCTCCAGGCGGCGCAGGAAGCAGTCGCAGCCGATGGTCAGCAGCAACGGCCCGAGGCGTTCGCGCAAGCCGTCGAACAACGCGCTCAGGTTGGGCAGCAGGGGCCCGGGGCGCATGGCGGTGAGCACGATGCCGTTCTCCACCGCGCAGTAGAAACTCAGGCTGCCGTCGTCGTGCACCTGCTGGATGGCCCGCACGTAGTAGCGCTCGTTGATGCGCACCGCCAGCGGGTGGGCGGCGAAGGTGCGGTGGTCGAGCTGTTCGGGGGGCACGCCGATCAGCGCGGCGTATTCCTGCGCGGCGGGTTCGGCATTGAGCTCGTAGACCCGGCGCAGGGTACTGTCGGCGCGGGTGACCACGAGCTTTTCCTGGCGCGGCTGGATGTGGTGGGTGGTGAATACCTCGAAATCCAGGCAGGTATTGACCAGCAGCACCACGGCAGCGCTGCTGTGGAAGGCGCCGTCGAAGTACACATGGGTGTGGTGCAGGTAGTTGTCGTCGCCGGCCGAGCCGCCGAAATGCGGGATGTCGCCCAGGGCGGCACTGAGGGCGGCAAGCACGGTTTCCTCACGGCTGGACAGCCCGTCGAGCAGGGTCAGGGCGAAGCTGTGGCCCTTGATCGGGGCCAGGGTGTTGCTGCGACAGTCGCCGACCAGGCGCTCGACCATCTGCTGCGCGTCGATCAGGCTGAAGTACTGCATGGGGGCGATGAGTTCGGCGGCAATCGAGAACATCCGGTAATCGAAGCCCAGCGCGGTGATGCAGCCGCGGCCGTAGCCTTCGGGGGTGATTTCGCCGGCGCTGGTGCAGCCTGCCAGGCGGATGCCGCCCAGGCTCTGTTGCAGCGAGTGGGCCAGGGCTGGCAGGTCGTATTCGGCGGAGCAGAAGAACAGCACGAAGCCCAGGTGCGGGTGCAGCAGCTGACGGGCCAGGTCCTGTGCGGCCTCTTCGGCGACACTGGCGCGCGAGACGGCACTGACAATGCCCTCGGCGGGGGGGTGGTGCATGACGGCCTCCGGCGGGGGCTTTAACGGATGGGCCCAGTGTACGAAGGGGCTGGAGGGGGTCGAATGCTACTTGGG